>JAZRFL010000025.1:0-1853 GCA_045661365.1 Acutalibacteraceae bacterium
TTTAGGTCTGAAAAACTTATCCAGAAAACCCATTGCATCACCTCTTTGCATTCTTCAACTGACCACCGACCTCGTTCCACCACTTCTGCCGCACGCACATGGCATCCAGTAGTGCCGCCATGCCGTCAATACGATTCGTGGCAGAAATCTTAATCAGTTTCTTTCGATTGGTTTCATTATTCAGCTTCAACGCCGAATTCAACAGATGTATCTTCAGTAGGTCATTGTCACCGCATTCGAACGCACCGTCACGAATCAACCCATCGGTTTCGTTAATCACCGGGGTCAGGTTTTCACCCTGATACACATCGTCCATATTGAATCCATACTGTTTCATATCCTGCACCAAATACGATGCACTATAACGGTCATATCCGACCTTTAACGGATAAATGTGGTACTTCTCAATTAAATCCGTGAACCATCGGAATACATCCTGATAATCCACAAAATTTTCGCCGCTGGGTGACAAGAATCCCTTCGCTATGTACGCCCGGTACGGCAACCCATCACGTGCAATGGCATCGTCAATACGCTCGTTCGGCATCCAGAAGTGTGCGAACACGTAAAGCCGCTCATGCTTTTCCACAACACACACGGCAGCCGTTAAGTCTGTTGTCTGCGACAGATCCAAACCGCCGACCGCATAGCACTGGTCGAAATCCTCAAAGCGAAGCGGTTGGTCACTGAAGCACCGGGCAATGTCATTCGTGTTTAGCCATGCCTGTGAAGCGTTCTGTTTTATGTTGCAGTACTTCGTCAAAAATTCTGCCTTTTTAGACAGTGAACCTTCCGCAACGGCTATTTCTTCAAGCAGATAATCAACGCCGACAGAAACCCCCAAATTTGGGTTAGATTTCCGCAGTTCATTGATGTCATTCCACTTGTCTGCATCATCTATCATGTACAGAAGCGGCAACAGCTTTGTTTCTTTGGAATCCCCCAATAGAAACCGTGTCGAACGCTTCAGAATCTCGTCATAAATCGAATCGTTAATGTACCCGGATGTGGAACAGGATAATAATAACCCCTCTGGTCTTGCGCCCATCCCGGATTTCATCACTTCATACTGGCGCAACCCCTGTTCACCGCTCCAGCTTGCTATCTCATCACATATACACAGTGACGGATTGAAACCATCTGATTTCTTTGCGCTGAATGCGATTTTTTTGACCGTGCTGTTCGTAGACTGGATGAACAAATCAGTCATGCGGTGTTTTGCCCGGTTCGGTGCTTCTGGCAAATCTTTGTCATACAGCAGATCTTCGTCCAACGTAATCATTGTCCAGATGTCGGAGTAAATAATCTCTGCCTGATCCAGTTTTGGCGCAATGCAATATACCCGGCAGCCGAACCCACCGTCAACGAAGAATTCATAGTTGGCAATCGCCGATGCTAACAATGACTTGCCGTTCTTCCGACCGATAACCAGAACCACTTCCCGGAACTGCCGCTTGCCGTTTTTATCCACTAAACCGAATATGCAACTAACAAACGCCTTTTGCCATAGTTCCAGCTTCAGCAGACCCGGCGCAAGTTCACCTTCCGTATGTCGGCAGTGGTTTTCTATCCATTCAACCGCCTGATTTGCTTTCTTCTGGTCATAAAAATAGTGCTTGTCCTCCAGCTCCGACACAATACGTTCGTAAATCTTTCGCACCCAAGCACCTACGGCAACAGAACCGTCCTTAATATCCTGATAATAAGAGTAAATCCAATTCACCGTGTCCGTGTCTGCTCAACTCCCTTCCGTTTCGGTTTAGTTCGGTTTAGTCAGACCAACGCACGGTGTTTCGGTCTGTATTTTGGTGTTATATATTTTTCTAAACAAGTCGGATCGTAGCCATGTCGTT
>JAZRFL010000026.1:0-19434 GCA_045661365.1 Acutalibacteraceae bacterium
GACCGCTTGGCCTCCGACTTACTACCGGTGGTAAAGCATTGAAATATTACGCTTCGGTTCGTATTGACATTCGCCGTATGGAAACCTTAAAAGTAAATGGTGAAATGGTGGGTTCTCATACCCGCGCCAAGGTCGTGAAAAATAAAGTAGCGCCTCCCTTCCGCGAAGGGGAATTTGACATTATGTATGGTGAGGGAATTTCCCGCGAGGGTGAAATTGTCGATCTGGGTGTAAAGGCCGATATCATTCAAAAAAGCGGTGCATGGTTTTCTTACAAAGGGGAACGCTTGGGTCAAGGCAGAGACAACGTGAAGAAACTGTTTAAAGAAAATCCCGCCTTGGCACAAGAAATCGAAGCACAAATCCGCGAGTGGGCAAAAACCATTGGCCGACCTGCCAGCAAGCCTGTGCAACCGGTTACGGTTATTACCGAAGAGGCTCCAGTGGCTCCCAAAGTAAACTTAGACATTTCGGTTGACTAATGATCGTTACCGATATACAAAAACGACGCCATCGACTGACCGCCTTGTTTTTAGACGGTCAGCCGATCTTGATCGACACCGAGACCCTGTTGCTTTCGGGGATTGGGGTAGGGCAAACCATCAGCGAAGGGGAATTGGCAGACCTGCAAGAGCGGTCTCAATATAACCGAGCTTATGAAAAGGCCTTGTATTTGTTGGAATATCGCGCCCATTCCCGTCAAGAATTACTTACCAAAATTTTGCGGGAATACTCGCCTCAAGCGACCAATGCCGCTGTGGAACGGGTCGCTGAATTAGGGCTGATCGACGACAATGCCTATGCTGCCGATTTGGCGGCAGAATTTGTTACCCGTAAAGGGTACGGGATGCATCGAGCCCAAATGGAATTACAAAAACGAGGAATCGACCGTGAATTAGCGGCTCAGGTGTTGGCTGAGATCGAGGTTGATCCGGTTGCACAGCTTACCGAGCTGATAACAAAAAAGTATTGTCCAATCCCCACAGATCCAAAGGGAATTCAAAAGGTGGTTTCCGCTATGGTGCGGAAAGGATATGAGTTTTCCCAAGTGCGGCAAGCACTAAAACAGTTGGCAGAAGAAATCGAGGTAGAAGAACCGTGGCAATAAAAATCGGAATGGTGTCGTTGGGATGTCCCAAAAACCAGGTAGACGGCGAAATGTTGTTGGCTCGCCTTACGGCGGCAGGGTACGAATTGACCCCGTATGAAGAACAAGCAGACGTGATTGTGGTCAATACATGTGGCTTTATTGAAGATGCCAAGACCGAAGCCATAGACACCATTTTGGAATTGGCTGAACTTAAACGAGAGGGGAATTTAAAAGCCTTGATCGTTACGGGTTGCCTTTCTGAACGGTATCGGGAACAGTTGGAAGAACAAATCCCCGAAATCGACGGTGTTGTGGGTATTGGTAAAAACGGTGATATTGTATCCATCGTCGACGACGTGTTACATGGTAAAAAAGGTGGCTACTATGCGCCGAAAGACCAACTTCCCTTAGAAGGGGAACGGGTGATCATCAACCCTCCCTATTTTGCCTATTTAAAAATTTCCGAAGGGTGCAACAATCGCTGTGCGTATTGTGCCATTCCCGCCATACGGGGGGAAATGCGTAGTCGTACCATAGAAAACGTGGTTGCCGAAGCGCAAAAATTGGCAGACAGCGGTGTAAAAGAATTGGTTGTGGTGGCACAAGATACTACGCGCTACGGCGAGGATCTGTATGGCAGACCCATGTTACCGCAATTGTTAGAACGTTTATGTGAAATTGACGGAATTGTTTGGATCCGTATTTTATACGCTTATCCCGACCGAATTACCGACGAATTGTTGCAGGTCATGGCAAAGCAACCTAAGATCGTTAACTATTTGGATTTACCCATTCAGCATTGCAACGGTCGGGTATTAAAAAGTATGAACCGTCCCGGTGACCGCGCAAAATTGACCGAATGCATCAATCAAATTCGGGCAACCGTACCGGGCATTACCATTCGTACCACCGTTATGGTGGGATTCCCCGGTGAAACCGAAGAGGAATTTGAGGAATTGTGTGATTTTGTCAAAGAAATGCGTTTCCCGCGACTTGGTTGTTTTGCTTTTTCCGAAGAGGAAGACACACCTGCCGCTACCATGGACGGCGCGATTCCTATGGAGGTTCGTTTGCAACGGCAACAGGTGTTAATGGAGCAACAAACCTTAGATCTTTATCAAATGACCGCCGAAAAGATCGGTACGGTGCAACAGGTACTGATAGAAGATTTTGATTATGACCGTGAATTGTTTGTAGGGCGCACGGTTGCCGATGCTCCCGAAATTGACTGCAAGGTGTATTTTACCGCTCGACAAGGTGAAATCGGTTCGTTTGTGTCGGTGCGGATTACCGATACCGAAGATTTGGATTTGTTTGGTGAAATTTGCTTGTAATATTTTTGTTCGAAAGCGAGTGTGGAAGATGAATATTCCCAATCAACTGACCGTAATGCGTATATTTATGACACCAATTTTTTTGGCGGCGCTGGTAATTGATTTTCCGTTTCATTATTTTGTGGCATTGTTGGTGTTTGGCATTGCTTCTCTTACCGACTTTTGGGACGGTAAGATCGCACGAAAATATCATTTGATTACCAATTTTGGTAAATTTTTGGATCCGATTGCCGACAAAATGTTGACAACCGCTGCTTTTCTGGGCTTTATTTTGCTGGGTCACGGAGCGGGGATTGTTTGGATTACCTTTTTGGTGTTGGCACGGGAATTTATTGTTGCTTCCATGCGCATGTTGGCGGCAACAAAGGGAAACGTGGTAGCCGCCGACAAGTGGGGGAAGATCAAGACGGTGGTACAAATGTTTGCGGTGGTTTTGGTGTTGGCATCTCATGGGACGATTGATCTTTTGGCTACCTATGCTCCCACATTTACCGCACTCAATCAACCGCTGATTATTGCCTATACGGTGGTGTTGTGGATTTCGGCGGTGTTGACCGTGATTTCCGGCGTCAATTATCTTTGGAAAAACAAAGATTGCCTGGGATTAAAAGATTTATAAATTTTTAAAAAAATAGGTGCAATTTGTGCGCCGATGGTGTATAATAAACCAAATGCCATAAACAAGCCAAGTAATTTTCTTGTATCTGACAGAGAGGAAAGACCGTAGGCTGTAAGTCTTTCTCGGCTCTGCAAGAAAACGAATGCCCTTGTTTGCAGGCGTCCCCAACCCACTTTGGTGGTAGTATGGATGCTCGGAATCCCACTCCGTTATCGGTGGCAAGAGTAACAAAGTTAGAGTGGAACCGCGACTATTCGCCTCTTTCGTTTTTTAAACGAGAGAGGTTTTTGTTTTTTTGAGGTGACAATATGTTTACACGCTTAAAAGAAGATATCAATGCCATTAAGCAACGAGACCCTGCGGCTCGGTCGGCTATTGAGATTATGATGCTTTACCCAGGCTATAAGGCCATTCGCATGCATCGTCGCGCCAATTGGTGTTTTCGTCATAATTTAAAATTCTTGGCTCGCTATATTTCTCAACGAGCGGTGCGTAAAACCGGCATCGAAATCCACCCCGGCGCCACCTTGGGCAGACGGGTGTTTATTGACCATGGTACCGGTGTGGTAATCGGCGAAACCGCCGTGGTAGGGGACGACGTAACCATCTATCAAGGCGTTACCTTGGGCGGTACGGGGAAAGATACCGGCAAGCGACATCCCACAATTGAAAGCGGTGTTATGATTGGCGCAGGTGCCAAGGTGCTTGGTCCCTTTACGGTGGGGGCAAACTCCCGTATTGCCGCAGGTGCGGTGGTGTTGCACGAAATTCCACCCGAATCCACCGCCGTGGGCGTGCCTGCCCGTGTGGTCAAGCGAGATAACGTGCGACTTACCGACAATCTGGACCAAGTTCACGTGCCCGACCCCATTTCGCAAAAAATCTGTATGTTGGAATCCAAGATTTATCATTTAGAAAAATTATTAAAGGAACAACAAGATGAAAAATAATATCATTTTTGATCTAGACGGTACCCTGACTGAGTCGGGTACAGGTATCAAAAATTCTGTGCGGTATACGCTGGAGCATTATGGCCTGCCTATGGAAGACGATGATTCCTTAAACCGCTACGTAGGCCCGCCGCTGATGGTGAGCTTTAGGGATTATATGAAGTTTCCTGATGAGGAAATTCCCGAAGCCATTGAGGTATACCGCAAATACTTTGTGCAATATGGAATGTTTCAAAATCAGGTGTATGAAGGAATTTGTGAACTGTTGGATGCATTGCAGTCTGCCAATAAGCGGATGTTTATTGCCACAGGCAAACCCACCGTGTATGCTAAACAGATTCTTGAACATTTTGATCTTGCAAAATATTTTGAATGTGTATGCGGCATTGGATTGGACGAAGCCGCTACCGAAAAGGATGAACTGATCACTCAGGTGTTGGACTTTGCTCATCTTGCCCCCGAAGAATGCGTTATGATCGGCGACCGCAAGTTCGATATGATCGGCGCAAATAAGTTGGGGATTCCCGCTATTGGGGTGACCTATGGATACGGTAGCCGAGAGGAACTTGAAACCGCAGGGGCGGATAGGATCGTGGATACGGTAGAACAGTTACAGAAACTTCTGTTACAATAAAAGGAGAAATATTATGAAAATCTTTAATACTTTAACCAGAGACAAACAAGAACTCATCCCCATTACACCGGGTGAAGTGAAAATTTACGCTTGCGGACCTACTGTTTATAACTACATCCACATCGGCAACGCTCGTCCTTTGTGCGTGTTTGACGTGCTTCGTCGGTATCTCCAATTCCGTGGCATGAAGGTGACCTACGTGCAAAACTTTACCGACGTAGACGATAAACTCATCAAAAAAGCCAACGAAGAAGGCATTACCGTGCCCGAAGTGGCCGAGCGGTATATTGTCGAATACAAAACCGACGCTCACGGTCTGAACGTGATGGATGCTGACGTGCATCCCCGTGCTACCGAAGAAATGGTAGAGATTTTTGATTTGATTACTACCCTGATCGACCGTGGCTATGCTTACGAAAGCGGCGGCGACGTGTATTTCCGTACAAATAAATTTGACGAATACGGCAAACTGTCTCACCAACCCCTGGAAGAATTGGAAGCAGGGGCAAGCGAGCGGGTAGATGCAGGGGATTTGAAAGAAAATCCCATGGACTTTGCTTTGTGGAAAGCAGCCAAAGAGGGCGAAATTTATTGGGAATCTCCTTGGGGTCAAGGTCGTCCCGGTTGGCATATTGAATGCTCGGCTATGTCCCGTCGATATCTGGGGCAAACCATCGACATTCACTGCGGTGGTCAGGACTTGATTTTCCCTCACCACGAAAACGAAATCGCCCAATCGGAATGCGCCAATGGTTGCGACTTTGCCCATTATTGGATGCACAACGGCTACATTAACGTGGACAATCGCAAAATGTCCAAATCCTTGGGCAACTTCTTTACCGTGCGAGATGTGGCGGCTCAATATGGCTATGAGCCCATTCGGTATTTGATGATTGCCTCCCACTATCGTAGCCCCATCAACTATAACGTAGAGGTCATTGAACAAAACGTTCGTGCATTGGAACGGTTGTATAACTGCCGTGACGGCATTGAATTTACCGCCAAAAATGCGGTGGGTACGCTGACCGAAGAAGAAAAAGCCGCCGTAGAAGCCTTTGACCGCCGTCGGGAACAATTCATCACCGTAATGGACGATGACCTGAACACCGCCGATGGCATTTCGGCTTTGTTTGAATTGGCTCGTGACATCAACACCGCCATGGCGAAAAACCCCTCCAAAGAACTGTGCGACATCGCCCTTGCTCGTTTTAACGAGTTGGCGAATGTGCTTGGTCTTTTGTATGAAAAGAAAGAAGATTCCATTGACAGCGAAGTGGAAGACTTGATTGCACAGCGCACCGAGGCTCGGAAAAACCGTGACTTTGCCAAAGCCGACGCCATTCGCGACCAACTGAAAGCCATGGGTATTGTGTTGGAAGATACCGCACAAGGTGTAAAATGGCATCGGGAGTAAACCGCTATTATTCCTTAAACCAGTACCTGCAAGCCGAGTTTGGCTGCAAGGTGTATAAAATTGCTTTGCAAGGCGGCATGACCTGCCCCAACCGTGACGGCACGTTGGGGCGGGGCGGTTGCCTTTTTTGTTCTCACGGGGGAGCAGGGGAATTTGCGGTACCGCCCATGCCCATTGATGAACAAATCACTCGGGCAATCCAAAAGGTGAAAGACAAATGTAAGTCGGGCAAATACATTGCCTATTTTCAAAATTTCACCAATACCTATGCCCCTGTGGAGCGATTGCGCCAACTGTTTACCGACGCCATTTGTCATCCTGACGTGGCGGTGTTGTCGGTAGCCACCCGCCCCGATTGCTTGCCAAATGACGTGCTGGATTTGCTTTGGGAACTAAACCGCATCAAACCGATTTGGGTGGAGTTGGGACTGCAAACCATCCATCAAAAAACCGCCGATTTCATTCGGCGGGGCTATGAGTTGGACGTGTATGACAAAGCGGTGAGGGCATTAAAGGCACGGGGCATTAAGGTCATTACCCATATAATTCTCGGCTTGCCAAACGAAAGGGCAGAAGATATGATTGCCACCGCCCGCTATATCGGTGAAAGTGGTGCTTGGGGCATTAAACTCCAACTGCTTCACGTGGTGAAAGATAGCGATTTGTATTCCTTGTATCAGAAGGGTGAGGTACAAACCTTGCTGATGGAGGAATATATCCGAATCCTTGGGGAGTGTATCAAAGTTTTGCCCAAAGAAATGGTCATCCACCGCCTGACAGGGGACGGAGATAAGAAAACCTTAATCGCCCCTTTGTGGAGTGGGGATAAAAAACGGGTGCTTCAAGCCATAAAGGAATCTTTTGAAGAAAATGACGTGTGGCAGGGAGCTGGTTTATAAAGCAAACAGGAGAAACCAAAGCGGTTTCTCCTGTACTTTTGTATATGGGAAATACGGATTCTTCGTCACTTCGTTCCTCAGAATGACAGGCTGGGTTAAAAACCAAACTGTCATTGCGAGGCGAAGCCGTGGCAATCCGTATGTTCTTCGCTAAAATGCGTAACAGCCATACTTGGGCGTATGGCGGGGTTAATAAAAAGAAACAAGGTAGCAGTTTGGATGAAGAAGCGGTTTTCTCGCCGACGTTAGGCGTACGTTGGTACGTCGAGTCGGGGAAAAACCGCTAAAAGCGAATTCTAATCATCCCCGTAGGGGATTCCGCCAAATTGATGTTGAACAAAACGTAAAGGATGTGCAAAACTTACACTTTGCGCATCCTTGTATATTACAATATTATTCGCTTTGTTCTTCGCCAAAATGCGAACCTATTTCCCCACGCAGAATTGGTGGAAAATTTGATTTGCCACTTCCTCGGTGACTCGTTCACCGCTCAGTTCCATCAGTGCTTCCAATGCACCGTCCAAACTAACCCCAACTGCGTCCAAGGTTAGTCCCATTTGCAGGGCGTCCTCGCACTCGGTCAAACACCGTTGCACCTGTAGGGCGCAATCCCGTTGACGTTCATTCATCAGCATACCGCAGTCGCTGTCAAAATCGGTGAGGGACAGCAGTTCTTCCACATGGCGTTGCAGTTCTTCTACGCCTGCCCCCTCTTTCGCAGACAACACCGCCACGCGGGGAATGGCATCAGTAATGACTTGTTCATCGGCTTGGCGAGGCAGGTCGCTTTTGTTAAGCACTGCCACCGCTTTGCGACCTTTGCAAAGGGTAAGCAACTCTTTATCATCATCGGTCAATTTGCGAGAACCGTCAAACACCGCAAAAATCAGTTCGGCGGTGGCAAGGCGATCTTTTGCCCGTTGCACCCCAAATTGTTCCACCGTGTCGTCGGTTTCCCGAATCCCTGCGGTGTCGTTTAAGTGCAAACGCAAATCCCCAAGAAGAATTTCTTCCGAAACCACGTCACGGGTGGTGCCGGCAATATGGGTAACAATGGAACTTTCGTGACCGCACAAAAGATTCATCAAGGTGGATTTGCCCACGTTGGGACATCCCACAATGGCGGTTTCTACCCCTTCACGCATCACACGACCGCTGTCAAAGGTGGCAAGCAGACGAGCAATTTCCTCTTTGGCAGGGGAAAGCCGTTGTTGCAATGCTTGCGGCTCTACCTCGGGGATTTCTTCTTCGGGGAAATCCGCCCATGCCGCCAACCATGCGGCGGTGTTCACCAGCGTGTCTTTCATTTGGCTCAACCGTTTGGCCAAAGCCCCTTGATGAGCGGCAACGGCGGCACGAGCCGCTTGCTGACCTTTGGCATGAATCACATCCATGACCGCTTCGGCTTGGGTGAGTTCCATTTTGCCGTTTAAAAAGGCACGTTTGGTAAATTCCCCTGCTTCGGCAGGCTTGGCACCTGCTTCAAAGGTAAGGCGCAGGGTTTCCCGCATAATGGCCATGCCACCGTGGCAAGAAAGTTCCACCACGTCTTCGCCGGTGTAACTTTTAGGGGCGGCAAACACCAATGCCACCGCTTGGTCTACCACACGGTCGCCGTTCATAATATGGCCAAACAGGGCAGTATACCCGTTGGCATTTTGAATGGTTTTGCCCGAAACCGATTTAAAAACTTGGTCGGCAACGGCGCGGGCAGTTTCACCCGAAATTCGAATGGTGCCCATTCCACCTGCCCCAAGGGGGGTGGAAATGGCGGCAATGGTTTGTTCCATAAAGAAGTACTCCTAATTAGGATTTCTTGATTTTCTTAGCCGCTTGAATTAAACGGACAATTACGGGACTCAGTACGATATTGGCGCCCAATTCCACCAAAAAATTGAGTCCAACAAATCCAATCAACAAATATCCGGCAAAATCTCCGCCATAACCGTCGGCAGAAGCCCAAGTCAGTAGGGTGTGGTAGAAAAACACGCGGCAACCGACCAAAAAGATACCGGTATTGACAATCGGACAAACAACGGCGGCGGCAATTACTCCTACATAATGATTGAGTTTGGCAACCCATTCATAGACAAGACCGGCAACAAATCCGCACAACGTCCCTTTGGCAAGTACGGTAAAAATCGTACCCGGTACGTCAATTGCCATAAAGGGGGCGGCATCACCGCTAAGCAATACGGCTAAGCCAAACACAAATCCTAACCAGGCACCAATGTATTTGTCGCACATGGCGGCACCGATGACAATGGGAATGAGTACCAGCGAAACAGAAAAAGGACCGAATTTAATAAATGAGCCCAATAGTTGCAACACAACGACCAATGCGGTGAGTATAGCGCCGTAGGTAAGTGTTTCAATGGTTTTTTTGCGGTTGTTTTTGGTTTTGATATTTGTTTTCATTTTTATATCCTCCTTGCTACCACTCCCCCATAAAGCGAGGGATGCAGTGCATAAAATAGACCGCACCTATCATAGCACATCTTATTTCTGATTGCAAGGGTTTTGTTCTTGACGAAGGCACATCATTTATGGTATAACCAAAGTAGTAAGTTTACGATTGAAACAAAAGGGTGGTCTATTATGAAAAATCAATCCAATCTGTTCTCTGCGAAAAAGGGAAGTGCCGTCGATCTTGGGGATTTTGCCTATCTTTGGCGCAAAGACCGCAAAGTGCAAGAGTACCCCGAAGCGGAGTTTTTGCCCCGTCGCATTCATCGGCAAGATGAGGTGTATCGTACTGCATTGGCGACTCTTGGTCCAGATGCAGTGAAAAGCCCCCATTATCAGCAGTTGGATCTGCTGAAAGAACAACTGCCTCCTGCCAAAGGGGAACTTACGGTGGGAGCTATTTGGGTGGGTGGCATTACCGATTATTCCGTAACCCTTGTGTGGCCGGACCATTGCACACCGCCCGATCCCAAAGAGGTGGAAGTACGGGTGTACCCTTCTGCTTGGGGATGGTTCGGTTTTTCGGTAGACCGTTTGTTGACCGGCCCTGCTGTTTCTGATAATAACCGCGTTTGGGAATACGGCTTGCCCCAAGATCAGGAAATGGACTGGGCATATAGCCGACAGACAAAAGCGGCTACCGAAACGGTGGCGGTATTTGCTCCCAAAGACAGCGCTGTGCCCCAATTGCATATTACCGGTGACAGTTTGGGTCAGTGGGAAGAACTGACCTTTACGGTGCAATGGGGCTTGAATGCTTCTTTGCCCGATTTTGCAGGTCTTACCAAAACCCATATGGCGCATATCATCAGCGAAACGGTGGACGCACAAAATAAAACCGCCACCTATACTTGTTTGTATTCTAAAGTCGGTCGCTATGGTAACGATTCCAAATTTACCGCCATCACCGACCAAGACGACCTGCTGGGCGCTACCGTATTGTTGCGGGATTTGGCGGAGGCTCCCATTTGCGTGCCCGAAGCAGGGCTGTATTTTTGCCCTGTCCATACTCCCATGACGGTGGAAGAATATTTGAACAGCCAAATGGGTGAACAAATCCGCGAAAAAGTGCGTAATCATAAAGAGGTTACCGATTGGGAAGAACTGATCAAAGCTGTTCGCTTGTGGCGGTGTCCCGACGGCACGAAAATTGAGGCGTTTCCTCAAGCACCTGCCGCTTCGGCGATATTCCGCGTGCCTGACAAACGGTGGGAAACCATGTACGATCTGGCGGTAGAACAACTTCGTGGGCATAATATGTGGGGCATGTTGTCAAGTGAAGTCAGCCGTGCTACCTTGGCTATGGAATTGGTTGGTTTGACCGCCGAGGCCGACCGCATTTACGATTACTTTTTGCCTTCGCCCGGGATCAAGTCCTGCGGTGACTTTGCAAGCGGCGAAGGTTCTCTGGAATGGGCCAAGAGCATGAAACATGACATGGGCTATAACCACGAGGGCACCCACTCCTCGTCGGGTAAGTTGATGTTTGCCATGTTGCATCGGTACTACATTTCTCACGATGAGGCTTGGTTGCAACAACGTTTGCCCCGATTAAAACAAGCGGTGGATTGGCTGATTCGGGAAACCGAAGGATATATGAAAGATACTCCCAATCGAGAACAACTGCATTGTTACGGGTTAATGCCTCCCGAAATGTTGGGGGATTATGCGCTACCTGCTTGCGATTGGCGGTGGTATTATCATAACAATGCCTATACCCAAATGGCGCTGACTTGTTTTGCCGACGTGCTTGCTCGTGTCGGGGATAAGGATCAATCCTATTATGCCCAAAAAGCCAAGGTGTTCGAAGCGAATTTGACTGCCGCGGTCAAACGGGAGGGATTGTATGCGCCCGTACGAAAAGGCCGTGACGGCATTTCCCGTAGTTTTATTCCCCGTATGGCGTACGGTGGCGGATTGCTCCATTTTGGTGAAGAAACCAACATTCCCCAATTTGCCATGGGGATCAGCGATTTGTTCCAAGGGGCTATGGCTTTGGGGGAAAATAAGGGATTGCTTTCTGCCGATCATCGGTTGATAGTGGGTACCTTGGACGCCATGGAAGAAGGCGGCATGAATATTTCGGTTGCGGAATTGGAAAAACTGGATCATCCTACTGCCGATGCCGAAAGTAAAGAAAAAGAAATGGCCTTGCAAGCCCAATCGGCAGAACAAACCCGCACGTCCAAAGCTCCCGTTCCTGCTGAAGAACTTTGGTTTTACAACACCTTTTCCAATCTGCCAAAAATCTCCCATAACGCCAACGTGTATTTGCGGCAAGACGATATTGAAAACTTTTTGCATTTCTTCTTTAACCATGCCATTGTAATGGTGGGTACCAACGGAAAATTGTGGGAACACGCTCATCCCGACGTGTTTGTGGAATGTAACGACCCGGACAACGGAACTGCCGCGTGGTTTGTAGAAAACTTCCGCAATATGTTGGTGACCGAAGAAGAGGATACCTTGTGGTTGATGAAAGGTACCCCGCGAGATTGGCTTACCGTAGGAAAAACGGTGAAAGCTGTGGCAGTCCCCACCATGTACGGCGCATTGACCTATGAGGTCACCGCCGAAGCAAACGGTAGCATTTCTGCCATGGTACAAGTGCCTGACCGTGCAACACCGCCTGTGTTAAAACTGCGGTTGCGCCACCCACAAAAGGCACCGATTACCTCGGTTACGGTTAACGGACAGCCCGCCGACCTTGTGGATGCCGACGGTGAAACCTTGGTGATGAAAGCACCCCAAGGGAAACTGGATATTCAAGTGAAGTATTAATCGTAAAAAACTGCCTTTTCAAAGGCGTTGTACCCGTAAGGATACAACGCCAGTTTTATTCGCCTTGCGGCGAGTTCTATTGCTACGCAGTGATATTTGGACTAGAGTCCAAGTGATATTGCCTTCGGCAGTTATTGGCGAATAAAATATCACTGAAACCGCAAGGTTTCAATAACACTATTGCTGTAAGGCAATAATAACACTCCGACAAAGTCGGAATATAACTTGAAAGCCTATCAATTTTTATGTATAATAGACGTAGAGGTGATAACTGTGGCTGATAGTATTTTAAGAGATAAAGCAAAAGAGTTTGCAAAGAAAATCGTTTTTCTTTGCCGCGATATGAAAACAAACCACAAAGAATCCGTTTTAATAAATCAGTTGCTCCGCTCAGCGACCTCTATTGGAGCAAACCTACACGAAGCCCAATATGCTCAAGGAACAAAAGATTTTATTTCAAAACTTGAGATTGCTCAAAAAGAGTGCTATGAAACGGAATATTGGCTAGAACTTCTTTTTGAGACAGGTTGTATGACCGAAGAAGTTTATAAGGAAGCTCAAAATGAATGTGGCGCGATCCGCAGAATGTTGATTTCTTCACTTAAAACGATAAAATCAAAATAAAAAGGTATGAATTATGAGAAAGAAATTATTTTCGATAATTGAGTCGGCAGAAAACGATAGTAAGTTAAGCAATGTTTATGATTTTATAATGATGGTAACTATTGTTGTAAGTGTTGTTCCACTTGCCTTTAAGGAAACAAATACTATTTTTCAGTGGATTGATTACATAACTGTAACCATTTTTATTTTAGATTATTTTTTGCGTTTAATAACCGCCGACTATAAACTAAAAAAATCAGTGGTTTCCTTCTTTGTATATCCAATTACACCAATGGCGGTTATTGATTTAATTTCAATATTACCATCTATAACCATTTTGAACAGTAGTTTTAGAATGTTAAAGCTATTTAGATTGTTGCGAACATTAAAAGTGTTACGTGCTTTTAAATTTTTGAGATATTCGAAAAGTTTTGATATCATAACAAATGTGTTCAGAAAGCAAAAAAAGGTTTTGTCTGCAGTTGCAACGATGGCAGTTGCTTACATCTTAATTTCTGCGCTTGTAATATATAATGTTGAACCCGATTCATTTGAAACGTTTTTTGATGCAATTTATTGGGCAACCATTTCCCTAACAACTGTTGGTTATGGTGATATTTATCCAATAACAACAATTGGCAGAATTGTCACAATGTTTTCTTCGGCTTTTGGTATTGCGATAATTGCACTACCATCCGGCGTTATTACAGCCAGTTATCTTGAAGAAATCAGCAAAGACAAATAACGTTTTTATATATAAAGGGTTTTAGGTTCTCCTAACAAGCGGAAAATGTGCCGTACACTTTCCCTGCTTGCTACGGTATAAGACAAAATGAAAGGAAGCACGGAATTTTCGTGCTTCCTTTTTTACTGTCCTTTAGAGTACGACTCTAACGAAAAGGCAGTTTTTTGTTTGGTAAACTTATTTCTTTTTTGCTTTTGGTAATTCGATCTTCGGCTCTTTGGCAGGGCGATACAGCACAAAGCGGTAGCCAATTACTTGTACCACGTCGGCGCCTACGGCATTGGCGATGGTGTCGGCGGCTTCACGAGCCGAAACGGGAGAGGTTTCCAGCACCCGCAGTTTCATCAGTTCCCGTACCGCCAAGGTTTCGTCTACCTGACGGATCAGTTGGTCACCGATTCCGTTGTGACCCACTTGAAAAATGGCATCCATAGAATTGGCAAGGCCGCGCAAATAGGCCCGTTGTTTACTGGTCAGCATTTCCTTTTCTCCTTTGAGATAATCTGTATTACGGTTCTCATCTTATCATATCTTGCCGAAAAATGCAAGCGGTTATGAAAACGAAATCGACCAATTTTCTGTTTATGGATTGCATTTTGTTAGTAATGGGTGTATTATACAAGAAAAGAGAATGAGGAGTGGAGAAGCGACATGAATTTTCAGCAACAAACCGACCAAATGTTAGCACAATTGTCTGACAACGCTACCTTGTTGTTGCATTCCTGTTGCGGGCCCTGCTCCTCTTATGTGCTTGCGTATCTTTCGCGGTATTTTTCCCGCATTACGGTGTTGTATTATAATCCGTGTATACACCCCAAAGAGGAATTTGAAAAGCGACTTGCCGAACAACAACGGCTGATCGATCAAATGCCCATGGACTGTCCCGTGGATTTGTTGGCCCCTCCTTATGAACCCCAAAGTTTTTTTGACATGGTCAAGGGGTTGGAGCATTGTCCCGAAGGGGGCGAGCGGTGCAAGGTGTGTTTTGAACAGCGATTACAAGAAACGGCACGTTTGGCGCAGGAAAAGGGATATACTCATTTTGCCACCACCTTGACGGTCAGCCCGCACAAAAATGCGGTGGTGATCAATGGGGTGGGTGAGACGGCATCTCAAACCACAAGTACGGTGTATTTGCCCTCGGATTTTAAAAAGAAAGAGGGTTATAAACAGTCATTGCAACTGTCTGCGCAATATGGATTGTATCGACAAAACTATTGTGGATGTATTTTTTCCAAGGAGGCTTCTCATGGAACGAGCATTATTGATCTTGAATCCCAAAGCAGGTAAAATGGTTCTGCAAGGCAAACTGTATGACATTGTAGAAACCTTGTCTCGTCGGTATCAGGTAACCGTGTGTCCCACCAAGTATCGTAACCACGCAACCGAATTGGCGATGGCGGCGGGAGAACAGGGGTATGATATTGTTATATGTGCCGGAGGCGACGGTACGTTGAACGAAACGGTCTGTGGTATTATGCAGGCAGGGCACGGGCTACCTGTGGGGTATATTCCCGCAGGCAGTACCAACGACTTTGCCGCAGGCTTGCATTTGTCCATGGACCCGGTAGAAGCGGCGGCTTCCATTGTAGACGGTACACGGCATAATCAAGATGTTGGTTTGTTTAACGGGGAGCGACGATTTACTTATATCGCTTCTTTTGGTGCGTTTACCGAAACCTCTTACAGTACCAGCCAAAGTTTAAAAAATATGTTGGGTCATTTGGCATATTTACTGAGCGGAATTAAGTCTATGACCAAAATCAAAAGCATTCCCATGAAATTGGTGTGCGATGGTGTGGCAGTCGAAGGTCCTTGGCTGTTTGGAGCGGTGACCAATGCCGCTTCTATTGGCGGGGTACTAAAGCTCAAGGATGAAAAACTCAACTTCCATGATGGGATTTTTGAAATTATTTTGGTACGTAAACCCAAAAACATTTTGCAATTGAACAAAATCGTGTTGGGATTGTTACGGTATGAGTATGACGGGGAATTGGTGCATTATTTAAAAGCTTCGCATGTGGAGTGCTTTTACGACGGGGAGCTGTCTTGGTCGCTTGACGGAGAACAAGCGGTGGCAAACCAAACTGCTGTGATCGAAAATCTTCATCATGGGGTTCAAATTCAGTTCCGTGACCCCAATCAAAACGAGGAATAAGCCATGGGTAAGATCAGTTGGAACGGTGGCGCTTTGCTGGCTCCCGTGCCCCCGTGCTTGGTTACTTGCAAGCATGGGGAAATCGAAAACGTGTTGACCGTTGCTTGGACGGGCATACTCAATACCAAACCACCTCGCACTTATATTGCCGTGCGTCCCGAACGGTTTTCTTACGATCTGATTCGGCAAAGCGGGCAGTTTGTGATCAACCTGACCACCAAACAGTTGGTGCGTGCCGCCGACAAATGCGGTGTGGTCAGCGGTAAAACGGTCGACAAATTTGAACGATGCAATTTGCATAAAGAGCCTGCTACGCAAATGGACGTGCCCCTGATTCAAGAGAGTCCTTTGTCGCTGGAATGCAAGGTAATACAAGTCATAGAAATGGAGACCCACCATATTTTTTTGGCAGATATCGTGGCGGTCAACGTGGAGCAGTCGTTGGTGGATGACAACGGTAAACTGCATTTGGACAAAGCCGACCTTGCCGCTTATGCCCATGGGGAATATTTCGCCTTGGGAGAAAAATTGGGTAAATTCGGTTATTCGGTGCAAAAGAAAAAAGCCAAAAAGGGGAAGAAAAAATGAACCGCATTTAACATGAATGTGGTGTCAAAATACAATACATATTGTGATACAAAACAAGGACGTGAAGTTTAACGCTTCACGTCCTTGTTGCTATATATTGTTTTTTAGCGCTTTTTTTTCGCAAGCCTAATCATTTTGAATATAATTTACAGTTGGCTTCCGCATTTGGAACAAAATCGTGCTCCGGTGGGTATGGGTTGCCCGCAGTGCATGCAAAAAGCGGCAGTTTGACCTTGCGAGGCTGCAGGAGTTACAGTAGGTTGCGATGTAGTAGAAGGTGCAGATGAGAAGGTAGGGGTTCCCCTGGGAGGGACTGTGGCCGGTTTGAGTGGTTTCCCTACAAACTGCTTTTTCATAACCAAATCGCTGCTTTCGCCGTTTTGCAATTGCTTGATGGTACGGTTAGGAAAATCGTATACCGATGGATAACACTCCTGAATTAATAAATAGAATGCACATCCTTCGATATAACCTATGTTGCCGTCTTGTAGTTTTTGTGTGGTGTATGGTTCATAGTTGTTGTACGAAACATCCCATCCTTCGGTAAAAAAGCCACCTTGCAAATTGTTTTGAATTAGCCGAGGAGGATGCTGAATATCGGGAATCAAACGATAAAACACGTCAGAAAATTGCGGCGTATTGCGCAATTTGTCCCGCATCTCAAATATTGCTTTACGCAGGTTTTTCACCTGGCTAATGTCTTGAAATACTGCGGCAGAACCGCTGGCTACACTTCTGAGTCCCATGTGTACGTTCCTTTCTGTTGACTGAAATTAATTTCTATGATAAACGACGTAGCCGCCGTTTCCGAAGAAAAGAATAGCTCCTAAAATAACAAATCCTATTACCACAAACAAAATAGCGATCAGTTTTGCTAACAAATATCCTAACAACATACCGGGAACAAAACTGATGAAATAGGCGAGCAATAGTGAAAACATGCCATTTTTCCCTGCCGAAAAGGCGGTAGCGACAACAATGATCACAAAGAATAACAAGAACACAATAAACATGATCATGGTGACTGTTTCGGTTGCACTTCCCATGGTGGTAATTACGTTGCCAAATGCTGTTGCCAGCGAAGTGGATGAAACTACAATGGTCAGCAGATAATAAACCAGCGATTGCTTTTTTGGTAGTTTTGGGAGCGGCCCCGCAGATTTTTTGGCAAGAAGAACAAAAATAACACCGAGTAATGTAACGGGAACACATACCATTGCCATGGCAACAAAAATCCAATCACGATTAGCACCGACAGCCAAATCGGTTCCTTCTACCATAAGCTTAGACAAGAAAAAATGAGCTACCCAACCTATTGCTAATACAAAGGCGGCAATGACGGTACCTTTGTGTCTTTTTTCTTGAGGAGCATCTAAATTTTTGGCGCCACTCAAGTCAATGATATCTTCTTGCGGCTGTACGAATGATGGCGCCGGAGAGGAGAATGCGACCGGCGCGCTGATTTGATAAGCAGGAGTTTGAGTGGCATTACCACAATTGGGACAGAATTGGGCTCGGTCAGACATTTGCGAACCGCATTTTGAACAGAACATAAACGAATCTTTCCTTTCCGGTATTTCTTTATATACACCTATATAAGTATATACGCAATTGAGTGGATTGTCAAGTGGGTATATATCAAATAAAATATACTCAAGGTGTGATGTGAGGTATGGTAAAAATTGTATTAGATAAAATTTTGGAACAAAAGAGTATTAGCCGATATGAATTGGCAAAGCGTACGGGGATTCAATATCAAGTAATTGACAATTATTACAAAAACCGCGTGAAACGGTATGACAGTTATGTGTTGGATCGCATGTGTGAAGCTTTGCATTGTGAAATCGGCGATTTGCTTCGGTATAGTGAAGAATGATACGGTTTACCTATGCAAAAAAACAAGGACGTGAAGTGTTGAACTTCACGTCCTTGTTTTTGTATCACAATTTATATCTTGGGTGCAAATGAGCCGAACACCAGTGAAAATACGTATAGTCCCAATGACAAGATCTGCAAGATCACGTAGGTGCGATAAGGTTGATCGATGTTGCGAAAATGGGTAATACCCATAATTCCTTGTACCTGCGAATAAATAAACAGGGCAGGGGTGACCACGATCGCAAAGGTGACCGCATAGGAATTGAGCAAATACAACACCCAAAACGAAAGGGAAAAGCCAAACTGAAATGCGTAGTTGCGTATCATGGCGGCTTTTTTTCGGCGCAGTTCAAATTCTTCGTCCGATTCATCGGGAACGATCAAAGCATCGACCCACGCCCTGTGTATGCGGTTGAGGATCAACAGGTTTACCAAAGCGTACACAACACATAGTACCAAAGAAAAGGCGACTACAACACCGATCAATAAAAAGCGTTCGCCCAAGGCTAACCGTTCTTGCAAGGCGATTCGTAAAACGAAACGCACAGCCAACACAGTGACAATGGCGGCAAAAGACAAAACCTCATGCCGATAAGTCCGACTGTGAAAAATGCGAGACAGATCGATCTTGGTGGTGCCGTATTGCCGACGAATATCGGTCAAATATTGCCTGCGTTCTTGGTCATTACGCAACCGTTTTAAATAAACGGCATACAAGGTAAGGAAAAGACCGACCGTCATGGTGGCAACGGTGACCATGTTAGGGTCGTCGTGCTCCATAAGGGAAAAAACAATAGAGGTCATAGGCAATTCCAGCATAAAGCAGATCGCACCGTATGCACCGAAGGTCAGCAAATTCCAAATTAGTTTTTTGAAAAAAGGTTTCATGGTTCCTCCGCAATGAAAACGGGTTTTTGTTTATTATACACATTCTGTTTCCCTGTGTCAAGCAACAGAAAATAGCCAAAAGACGCAAAAAAACATTGACTTGTTTCGTTTGATTGGTATAATAAAAATGACACTTGGCACAGGAGGTCTACTCATGGACAAAAAAACATATACCATTACCCCCGATCATTCGGCCGATGAATCGTTTTGCATTGTTACCGATGGGTTAAAGGACAACACCATTTACTATATCGACAACTCGTTTTTTGAAGGGATGTCGCTGATTTATAATAAAGACGTTACCCGTTTTGTGGTCAGCTTGCAAGGGCTTGTCAATCGTGATTTCGGAACGCATCACAACAGCTTGATGTATTTGGACGTTACCGA
>JAZRFL010000027.1:0-2190 GCA_045661365.1 Acutalibacteraceae bacterium
AGAAAAAAATTTAAATGGTGCTCGGTTGTTTGAAACGATCGAAAAGTTGCTCGCAGATCCCAGTAAAATGGAGAAAATGGGCAAAGCGGCTAGAGATGGTGCTTATGCAGATGCCAATGAACGTATTTATACTACGTTAATGTCATTGTTATCATAATTTGTCACAAAGCATCTGTTCCTTCATACACTAAAATTGCGTTTGTATTTTGGTGATGAAAGGAAGGGGTACCATGCCATCTATAACTGTCTTCGGTAATCGCCCGTTGATGGGTCAAGTAAAAATACAAGGAGCCAAAAATAGTGTTTTGCCTATATTAGCGGCTTGCTTGCTGTGTCGTTCTGCCTGTGTCATACATAATTGTCCGAGTATATCCGATGTAAATGCTTGTTTGCGGATCTTAAGTCATTTGGGGTGTAAGATCACGCATCAAGGGCAAACGGTCATGATTGACCCGGACGGTGTTTGTTGCAGTGAAATTCCCCGACGATTTATGCGCGAGATGCGATCGTCTATCGTGTTTTTAGGTGCAGTTCTGGGCAGATGCGGTCAAACGGTTCTCTCGTTGCCGGGGGGGTGCGAGTTAGGTCCGAGGCCAATCGACTTACATTTGGCGGGATTGTCTCAGCTTGGCGTTGCGATTCAAGAAACGCATGGTGAGATTCATTGTAAACTGCAAGGAACTACCATGGTTGGCGGAGAAATTGTTTTGCCGATCCCCAGCGTGGGAGCAACCGAAAATATCATGATTGCCGCCAGTGTTGCCAAAGGGCAAACTGTTATACGCAATGCGGCAAAAGAGCCGGAAATTGTTGATTTGGCTTGCTTTTTAAATCGTTGCGGTGCCAAAATTCGAGGCTATGGTGAAAGTTCTATCGTTATTGACGGTGTGGAAAAACTACATGGGTGTGAACATCGTGTCATACCCGATCGAATCGTGTTAACTACTTATATGTCGGCGGTTGCTATTACCGGTGGTGAGGCCGATTTTTTGCAGATCAATCCCAATCACGTGTGTTCTACATTGCCTTTCTTTCGACGTTGTGGTTGTAAAATAAATGTAGGGAAAGACCGCATACGTATTAAAGCCCCAAAACGACCGGAAAGATTAGGAACGATCGTTACCGGTTACTATCCCGGTTTCCCCACCGATGCTCAGCCGGTTCTCATGGCAATGGCAACAATCGCCAAAGGAACCAACATATTTATAGAAAATATTTTTGAAAATCGATATCATCACGTGCAAGAACTGACACGATTGGGTGCCAATATTCGTGTGGAAGGTCGTATGGCTGTAGTAGAAGGCGTGGATTCGCTAACAGGAACCCAAGTAAAAGCGGCAGATTTGCGTGGCGGTGCAGCATTGTTGGTGGCGGGTCTTTGTGCGGAGGGATGCACCAAGGTGCAAGGAGTAGAATACGTTGCCAGAGGATATGAAAATATAGTTCGAGACCTAACCATGTTAGGCGCAAAAGTAAGGGAGTGAAAATGTGGATACCAACCAAAATGATCGGGATGTACGCCGTCGTAGGGAAGAACAGAGACGCTTGGCGCAACGGCGTCAAGCAAACAAAAAAAATAAAAACAAAAAGCTACGCAATTTAATTTTGGTGTTAATGATCGGATTGTTGATTGTTGGCGGTTTGATCGTAGCTGCATTTACATTTTTGTTCCCTGTTGATACCATTGAAATCATTGGAAATAAAAAATACACTACGGAAACGATCATAACTGCTTGCGGAGTGCAAAACGGCGATAACTTGTTACGCATAGATCCGCAAGAAGTGGAGGATCATATTCGCAAACAATGTCCATATATTCTGGATGTTACTATTCAGCGTAAACTTCCGGGACGCTTGATCGTTACGGTAAAAGAAGGGGGCCCTACTTTGGCATTTCGAGTAGGCCAATCCTTCGTTTTGACTACGGCTACTTACGAATATATAGAAACGGTTGATTCTCCCGGCGGTGCCATGGCAGTTTACGGTGTTATGGTTAAACCGGGCGATTCGGGAAAACCGATTGTTTTTGAAAACCAAAACCAAAAAGCAAGTATGGATCAGTTGGTAAAAGAAATTACGGGGCTTTCTATTAAAGATATTACCAAAATAGATTGTACCGACATGAAAGCTCTTCGTATTCTTTACAAAGATCTGCACGTGTGGAAATTGGGCGACACTACGAATCTGAAC
>JAZRFL010000028.1:0-44073 GCA_045661365.1 Acutalibacteraceae bacterium
CCATTTGGACAAGAGCTTGTCGTTATAGTCCCGTTGGCCATACCCATTCAAGGTATGTGGATCGGGTCGGGTTGATTTATTTTTTAAAATATGGTATACTAAATAAGTAGCGGGTGACAGATGTAGGAATCTGTCACCCCATTTACCATCTCACAAGGAGGTGAACACGGTGGTTTACGGATTGATTTTGTTGCTTTCCCGGTGGGTCTTGCCTGTACTTTCGTTATTGTTGGCAGTTTGCTGGGTGGTGAAGTTTCGCAACGCTCGGTTGCCACGAACGGCGCTGGCATATTTGGAGACTCGTAGCGGACAGATCTTGCCAATCTATGCCCGCGAAGGGTATATCGGTCGCAAGCGTTGGTGTGACGTGTGTTTGCCGTCGATCACCGTTTCGGGAAAACACGCCGTGTTTTTTGAACAAGAGGGCAAGTGGTTTTTGGCATCTGCCAAGGGTGCCGTGTATCACTGCAGTCGTCTATTGAAGCAAGCAACCTACATTGCCGACGGGGATATGGTGGTCATAGCGGGGGAGGAACTGTTTTTTTACTATGGAGCACCTCAACCGATTTCACCGCCTGCTCCGGCTACCGGTGGCGGTATGCTGTGGGTGCTGACCGTGTTTCAGGGAATCATGACCCTACAGCTTTGTTTGCGGTTTGCCGATTCTCTTCCTGTTTTGTTGCCTGTTTGCACCGCTGTATTGGTAGTGGGACAATGGGTGTATTATTTTACTTGTCGATTCATGCATTCCAACTGTATGCTATGCGAAATACCCGTACTGTATCTGCTGACCCTTGGGCTGGCGGTATGTACCTGTTCGGCACCGCAGGTGTTACCGAAGCAATTGATCTGCGGTATGCTTGGTGCGGTAGGATTTGTTTTGTTTACGTTGTTGCTGTGCAAAGAGCAACTTTGTTATCGGTTGCGATACGGCATAGCCTTTTTGGCGGTAGTTGCCTTGTGGGGTACCGTAATGTTTGGTACGGTGATCAACGGCTCGCGTAACTGGTTGAGCTTTGGCGGATTGCTAACGGTACAGCCGTCGGAATTTGCCAAGGTCGCATTTTTGGCGGTGGGGGCATGTGCTTTGCACGTCGCCACGAAAAAAATCGACCGTTTGTTCTTTTTGACTTTTTCCGCTTTGCTCATGGGGGCGCTGGTGCTCATGGTGGATTTTGGCGGGATTCTCATTTTTTTTGTTGCCATGTTGATTGTTTTGCTTATGCGGTTAATGCCCACTTGGACGGTGGTTGCCATGGCAGTAGGGGCGGTGATCGCCGGGGGCGTGGTGCTTTTACTGTTCCCTCATGTGGCACAACGGTTTGAAGCATGGCTTCACGTGTGGGAATACCCTGCTTCGTTAGGGTACCAGCAAACCCGTACCATGGTTGCCGCCGCCAGCGGTGGTCTGCTGGGGGTAGGAGGCGGCAACGGTACGCTGTTGTCGGTAGCCGCCGCCGACACCGATCTGGTATTTGGGGTACTGTGTGAGGAATGGGGCGGTATAATTGCTTTGTGCGCCGCCTTGTGTTTTGTG
Source organism: Acutalibacteraceae bacterium (assembly GCA_045661365.1). Lineage (GTDB taxonomy): Bacteria > Bacillota > Clostridia > Oscillospirales > Acutalibacteraceae > UMGS1484. Next base: position 1,538 of record JAZRFL010000028.1, read on the forward strand.
GCGTTGGGGATCTATGCCCTGCGAGTAGCCAAGGAATCGGGTAGTGCTTTTTACGCGATCGGTGCATGCGGTGCGGCGAGTATGATGATTTTTCAAACCGCGCTGAATGTATTCGGCTCGGTGGACTTGTTGCCGTTGACCGGTGTGACTATGATGTTCGTCAGTCGCGGCGGCACCAGTTTGATCGCCGCTTTTTTGATGATCGCATTGATTAAAGCTGCCGAATGCAAAGCAAGAAGTCGCTCGTACCGAGGGAGGGAATCGTATGAATCGCGTATTTAGGAATTCTCTCAGCGTGCCGGCCTTGATTGTGGTGTTTTGCTTGGGATTGTTGTTGTTTTACGGCAGGTTGGCTTTTTACGGTCAAGAATGGGCGGCATATCCCACAAACGGTCATTTGTACAGCGATGGACGGTTGGTGCGTGCAGGTATGATTACCGACCGAAACGGGGAAATTTTGGCGCAAACGATAGACGGCAAACGGGTGTTTCACCAAGAGGCATCGATCCGTAAAGCCACCGCGCATGCAGTGGGCGACCTGCAGGGGTTTGTGTCCACCGGTGCCCATACCGCTTTTTGGCAACAATTGACCGGTTATGATTTGCTTAACGGCGTCTATACCTTCGCAGGAAAAGGACAAGATCTGCAATTGACCATAGATGCACAGCTGTCCTTGATTGCGTACGAAGCCTTGGGCGATTATGCAGGAACGGTAGGGGTTGTGAATTACCAAACAGGGGAACTGCTTTGCATGGTCAGTACGCCCACCTTTGACCCTTCGCAAGTGTGTGACGAGGGAGAACGGGGTGTATACGTAAACCGTCTGCTTTCGGGTAGTTACGCACCCGGTTCGGTGTTTAAATTGGTAACTGCGTTATCGGTGCTGGAGCATCGTACCGATGCCCCTGTTTTGAAGCACACTTGTAGCCGTGGGGTAACGTTAGGAGGAGAATGGCTCAGTTGCTTGGGCAACCACGGTCAATTGGATCTGACACAGTCGTTGGTTCGCTCTTGCAATGCCGCTTTTGCCCAGTACGGCGCCGACGTGGGACGAGAAGCCATGACCGAAACCGCTCGGCGGTTGGGATGTGATCGGTCGGTGACCATCGACGGCATTTCGTGCCGTGCGGGAAGCTTTGCTATGGAACAAGCCAACGATATTGATTTTGGCTGGTCGTGTATTGGTCAGCATCAAGACACGGTCAACCCATTTCAGTATTTGACCTTTATGGCCGCTATTGCAGGGAACGGCACCTGTGTGTGGCCCTATTTGATTCGCAATCTCGATAACAGTATTTCCAATGAGACCAGTCCGCGAGACGAAGAGTTGTTGGATTCGGCACACGCCAAAACCCTTTCGGATATGATGCGGGCGTGTGTTACCGAGCATTACGGAGAAGAACGATTTGGCGGACTGGAATTGTGTGCCAAAACCGGTACGGCAGAGGTAGGCGACCAAAATCCCCACTCGTGGTTTGTCGGTTTTTGCCGTAATCCCCGGAAACCGTATGCTTTTGTGGTGGTGGTAGAAAAAGCGGGGGCAGGCTTGGGAGAAGCCGCTACCATAGCGGGAAAAGTGTTGCAAGCCGCTCCCAAAGCCGATTGATTGCCGAGTTGCATCATAAATATAGTAGGTGAAGGCAAGGTTGTTCCACAATATCTGCTTGTTTGAAAAAAACATGAAAAAACATGAAATTTTTTCTTGCATTTTGCAATGGTTTGTGGTATGATACTTGTCGATGGTTTAGACGAAAGAGGTGACAGGAATGAAACAAGGAATTCATCCGAATTACGAAACGACCACCATTAAGTGTGCTTGCGGGAACGTGATCGAAACCCGCTCCACCAAAAAAGATCTCCATGTTGACATCTGCTCCAGCTGCCACCCCTTCTTTACCGGCAGACAGAAATTGGTCGACACCGGCGGTCGTGTTGAACGCTTTAACAAACGTTTCAACCTGGACAAATAAATTTGCAAATGGCGATGCCCCCGGGCATCGTGTTTTGTTTCAAAAGGAATCGGATATACAATGGCTATGGAACAATACACTACCCTTGCCCGAGCGGGCGAGGGGGAATATGTGGAAAAACGCTCTCGGTTTATCGGTGTGGCGGCCCCTGTTTCCACTTCGGAAGAAGCGGCGGCATTGGTCAGCGAGATCAAAGCAAAATACTATGATGCACGGCATCATTGCTATGCGTATCGCCTGCGGGACGGAGGACAACGCTACGCCGACGACGGGGAACCCCAAGGTACGGCGGGCTTGCCAATTTTGGATATTTTGGAACGGCGAGATTTGACCGACTGTATTATTATTGTAACCCGTTACTTTGGCGGTACGCTGTTGGGAACAGGGGGACTGGTACGGTCGTATTCTGCGGCGGCGGCCGACGCACTTGCCAATGCGGCTTTGCTGACCATGCAACAATATATTAAAGGTACCTTTTCTTGCCGTTACCCCATGCAGGGACGGTTGCAACCCTTGGTAGAGCAATACGAAGGGCTAATGGAGCAAATTGATTATACCGAGCAGGTGACATTTTCGTTTTTGTTGCCGATCGCCCGCCAACAAGCCTTTGCCGAGGCCCTTCGGGAGATGAGCTACGGCGAGGTGACTGTCACCTTTGGCGAAACGTTGTACGGCGGTGCGGCTGAGGGTAAGTGGTTTTCTGCCCCTTGACATTTTTCGACAAAAATAGTATGATAAATTTAACCGATTTAAGGGAGGAATTTTCATTATGAAACGATTACTCAGCTTGACTTTGATTATGACCTTGCTTATGGCAACGTTCGGCTTGACCGCTAACGTGTCTGCCGCCGAGCCCGACGTGTTTATGCTGTATGACGGCGAGCGAGATGACGGGAACGGTTTCCAAAACCCTTGGGGCGAATTGGCAGGGTATGACGATATGTATTTTGTGGAGGGCACTTGCGGTTATGCGGTGCAATCCTTCTTTAACGGTGCATATTTCTTCCAAAACACCGGCACGTATTTGGGATTGAACGAAGGAGAAGGCGTTGACCTTTCGGGTTATGACTACATTGAGTTTGACATTATGTCTTACTACGACATGGTAGGACATTTAGAGTTGTCCTTGGTTCGCAACACGGCGGCACACCACGGCAGCGATATGGAACTGTATAATATGTATTTCCCTGCCGAAACCTTTGTGCACGTAAAGTTGCCCCTAAAGGATTTTATTACCCGCGATATGGATCATCGTGATTTGTGGGACACCCAAGAAACTTTTAATCTCGAAGACTTTGCCCATTTTTCCGGCTATGCCATTGACCACGTGGAACGGATCCGCTTCCAGTTGACTTATTGCAAAACCTTGGACGGTCAAGATTGTGATGATATTTACCTTGTATTTGACAACGTAACCGCTACCAAAAACGGAGCGACCCATACGCACGGTGGTAGTCAACCGGAAGTGAAGGCGATCCAAACGTACGAGGATTTTTTGGCAGAAGACAATGCGAAAAAGGTAACCTTCCAAATCAATAACCTGCCTGCCTCCCCGGTGCTGGCCGATGAAGCCACCGTTGTGGCAGTACGTCAAGCGTACGATGCTTTGTCCGACCATGGAAAATCTATGGTTACCAACTATTCCGTTCTTGTGGCCGCTGAATCCAAAATTGCCGAATTAAAAGCCGCCGCAGCCGAGGATATTGCCGCCGCGCAGGTGGTAATCGAGCAAATTGATGCTTTGCAAGCAGGCGATACCGCCGCCATCGCCGCCGCCCGTGCGGCCTATGACGCATTGACAGATGCACAAAAAGAGTTCGTGACCAATCTGGCGCGGTTAGAAGAATTAGAAAACACCGCCTTGGATTACGGCAACGTAGACGGTCAAGGGGAACCCAATGCAGCCGACGCTTTGCTCATACTGAAATCAGTGGTAGGTAAAGTGGCTTTGACACCCGATCAAGCTCGTTTGGCAGACGTAGACGGCAATGGTTTGGCCAATGCTACCGATGCTTTGATCGTTTTGCAATATACCGTAGGGAAAATTGACAAATTTCCGGTAGAAGGATAAGCACGTGATCTTGCGAACGTAAATTGTATTTGAAACACCCTTACTTGGTGGTACAAGTAAGGGTGTTTTTTGATGGTGAAAGATGATTTGAATGGGAAAATTTGCTGTTTTCCCTTTGAAAAAACAGACAAAGTGGAGAAAAAACGGTGAAATTTTCAACTTTTGGTTATTTTGTGGAAAAATTTTTTAACCAAAAAGGACGAGGTTTTCCATGAATTCAACCTAAAAAAACGGATATGAGCACGCCGATTGTTCAAAATAAACAAAAACCTCTTTTGGTTTATGCTATGAGTTGGTCAATATTTTTGTTGTGGTTGTATTTGAAAATAAAGAAAACGGAAGAAAAATAAAGAAATAACAAGAAACAAAAAGAAAACAGATTAAAATAATGAATCTTTTAGGGCAGCGAAATATCTTCGTCAAATCGCCACAAGCCTTGTGGTTTTAAAATGTGTAAACACAAGATATAGAAAAGGTTACAACTTTGTAACCTTTATATTTCTTTTTTCGCAAAATAAATTCGTGAAATCCTACAAAAATTAATTGGAACAATGTGGTTGACAAATCCAAAACACCTGCATATAATTCCCATGGTTCGGTAAAAATAGCCTTGCAGAGCGATTTTTCCGATTGTTTGACTCCAAGCGAACCACTATGAAAGGTGATTTGGTATATTTATGAAACGTATTGTACAATGGGTGGCAGACAAACAACTGACCAAACGGCAAATGGTATCTTACGTTTGTGTATTTGGTTTGATCATGGCCACCATGGGACTGCTTGCTACCGGTGCGACCCGTCGGTTGACCGTGTTTTATAACAGTCGTTGTCAAGTAGTTCATTCTTTACACGCCCCCGATCAAGCATTGCAAAACATGGGGATTCCCACCCACAGCGGCTACGACGTACGCCATACCGACGACGGTACGGTGTTGCGGGTCGGTCCCGAGCTACGGGTAAGTGTGACTGCCGACGGTATGACCCGTAGCGTGATTACCCGTACCGACCGCGTGGAAAACGTATTGGCAGAAATGGGCATTGTTTTGTCGGCAGACGACTTGGTACTGCCTGCCAGACAAACCATTTTGTCCCAAGACACCCAAATCACGGTACAACGTGTTACTTACCGTGAAGAGGTACGAAATGAACTGATTTCTTTCGAAACGGTTTACGAGCCTACCGAAACCTTGCCTGTTGGGTCCGAGCAGATCAAAAGCCGTGGATTAAACGGGAACAATCAAGTGACCTACTGTCAAAAATTCGTGGACGGTCAATTGGTTTCCGAAACGGCGGTAGCTACCTTGGCGGTTCGCCACACCAAAGCACAAGTGGTGTTAAAGGGAACGGCCCCCAAAGAATGGTTTGATCCCAAAGCTACCACCAATGCTGCCATCAATAGCCAATTGATCTCAAAATTGGAAATGGAAAGCCCCATTGCCGTAGACCAAAACGGAGTGCCGCTTTCCTATAAGCAATGCATCAAAGGGTTGGCAACCGCATATTCCGGTCCTCCCACCGATTTTACCGCCATGGGTACCCGTGTGCAGGTAGGTTACGTAGCGGTGGATCCCAAAGAGATCCCCTACGGTACCATGCTGTTTATTCGTACGCCAGACAATCGGTATATTTACGGCGTTGCCAAGGCAATGGACACCGGTGGATTTATTTCCGGTCCGGTTACGGTCGACCTGTTTTTTACCACCGAAGAACAATGTGAACGCTTTGGCGTGCGCAACGTAGAAATTTACGTGTTGTAATTTCATTGATTTCAATCACCGCCGGCCGTGCGCTTGCGGTGATTTTATTTTTTAAAGAAACTCTTTGTTTTTTTGTCGAATTGTGGTATACTGAATCCATGAACTATGAAATAAGAAGAGAGTAGCATATGGAGCAATTACAATTTTGTGCCCCTTGTTTGTTTGGATTAGAGGGGTTGTTGGCAGAGGAACTGCGGAAAATCGAGGCCGCCAACGTGCAAGCCGAAAACGGGCGGGTACTGTTTGCCGGTGACCAAGCCTTGTTGGCACGCGCCAACTTGTGGCTTCGTACTGCCGAACGGGTAGAAATTTTGGTGGGCAGTTTTACTGCCAAAAGCTTTGAAGAACTGTTTCAAGGGGTCAAAGCGTTGCCGTGGGAGCGATTCATCGGCAAGCAAGACGCCTTCCCCGTGAAGGGGTGGTCGTTGAATTCGACTCTTCACAGCATTCCCGATTGCCAATCCATCATCAAAAAAGCAGTGGTGGATCGCTTAAGCGGCGCTTACGGAATTGGTTGGTTTGAAGAAGACGGGCCCACCGTACCCATTCGTTTTTCTATTTTAAAAGACAAGGTTTCGGTTATGATCGACACGTCGGGAGTCGGACTGCACAAGCGGGGTTACCGTGCCAATGCGTCCGAGGCACCTATTAAAGAGACCTTGGCGGCGGCTATGGTCATGTTGGCTCGTCCTTATGACGATTCGGTGTTGTACGATCCGTTTTGCGGATCGGGTACGGTGTTGATCGAGGGTGCGTTGCAAGCGGTCAACGTGGCACCGGGATTGAAACGGCGATTTATGGCAGAATCTTGGAACACCATTCCGCAAACGGTATGGCAACAAGAGCGTACCCGTGCCATGGATTCCATTCGCCGTGAGGTGACCTTTCGCTGTGTGGGAAGCGACATAGACCCCGCCATGAGAGAGCTGGCGCTTGCCAATGCTAAAAAAGCGGGGGTGGCAGGTCGTTTGAGTGTGACCACCGCCGAGGTAAAAGATTTTGCCCCCGACACTCCGCGGGGCATCGTGGTGACCAATCCCCCTTATGGAGAACGGTTGCTGGACATAGAGCAAGCCCGTTCGCTCTATCGGCAAATGGGAAAGGTCATGACCCAAAAGCCGGGTTGGCGATATGGGATTATAAGTCCCGATGAAGAATTTCAACGCTTTTTTGGACGGGATGCCGACAAAAAACGAAAGCTGTACAACGGTATGCTTAAATGCAATTTGTATTTGTATTTTAAAGGGTAGGCGAAGTGACGTGAAACACATTTTCATCATCAATCCCAAAGCGGGAAAATCCTCTTCCTTTCGGGCGTTGAAAAAGCAAATAGAAGATTGTTTTGCCGCCTATCCTCAAGAAGAATATGAAATTTGTTTGACCCACCACGCTGGCGAGGGGACAGACATTGCCCGTCGATTTGCCCAAAGCGGTGAAGCGGTGCGTGTTTATGCTTGCGGGGGTGACGGTAGTGCTTTTGACGTGCTCAACGGAATCGTAGGGTACGACAACGCCGCCATGGGGGTCATTCCCCGAGGAACGGGCAACGACTTTTTAAAGATCTTTCGTCATGGGGAACGATTTGCCGACATTCACAGCCAATTGGCGGGGGAAACCGTGCGGTTAGATGCGATCTTGGCAGGGGACAAATATTGTCTGAACCAAGCCTCTATGGGGCTAGACGCTCAGGTGTGCGCCCATAAAGACAAGTTTCGCCGTTGGCCGCTGGTGGGCGGGCAGGTTGCCTACGTGCTGGCGTTGCTGTATTGTTTTTTCTCGGCTATTCGCAATCGGTTTACGGTGACGGTGGATCACAAGCCCGTAGCCCAAGGAGATTATTTGCTGGCGGTGGCCGCCAACGGTCGGTTTTACGGCGGGGGATTTCAAAGTGCTCCTACCGCCATGCCAAATGACGGTGAAATGGAATGCATGACCATAAAAAGCGTTTCTCGGTTTCGCATTTTGTCGTTACTAAAAAAGTATTCCAAAGGCAAACACGTGGGATTGCCCATTTGCCAATACGGCAGAGGCAAAACCATGACCGTGCGCTCCCAAAAACCCACGGTCTACAATTTAGACGGTGAAGTGTTTTACGCCCAAGAGATCACCTTTCAAATGGTACCCGACGCGGTGCGGTTTGTGGTGCCAAAGGGATGTGAAATGGCACCGCCTGCTGATCTGTGATACATAAAAAGACCTACCGCAAGGAACCTCTTACGGTAGGTTTTTTGTTTGTGAAGGGATGATATGACGAAAATCAGGTTTACATAACGCCAAGTTCGTGCAATTCAGGTCCAAAAATGCATCATTCGCGCCCAATGCATTGACACAGATTAAACATTGTGTTACAATAAACATACCATAAAGAAAGAAGGTGAGTCCAATGCAACAAGAACAAGAAATTAAACCATTTATTATTTTTTATTTAGGAGGAAAAACTCATGAAAAAATTGATTACCGCTTTATTGTGTGTTGCATTGGTCAGCACAACGATTATTTCAGCAACCGCCGAATCACAATCCACTCTCATCCCATCTATAGAACCTATTGTAAATGAACAGTTAATCCCATGCGAAGCCACCGTGTCTGATGATTATGTAACCGGTGAAATTATGGTGGGTATCAAAATGGCATATAGTGCCGTAAACAAAATTTGGACTGCCGCCGATTTCCCCGAACTTTCCGGTATCACATCCATTGAAGATTTAACATATGCTGATACCGAACAGGCAGCTGCCAAATATAACGCCACCGAAAATTTCCGACAACTGCTAAAAATCAATATTGCCAATACGACCAAAGCGGCTGTTATTGCCGGTATTGACGCCTTGGAACAAAACGAAAAAATTTATTTTGCCGAGCCGAACTATGTTCTTGAACCGACAAATATTTCTGCACCGTCGAACTTAAATATGCGAGGTGCACTGTCGTATGATAACAATAATCGTTACCAAAAATACACAAATGACAAATATCTTGAAGATCAATACGGTTTGTTTTTACACAATGTTGATAAGGTTTGGAATGCTTTTACAACCGGATCTTCTTCCGTTGTAGTAGGAGTTGTGGATCAGGGCATTTCTTATCATGAGGACTTGCAATTTAATTTGGTGCCCGGATACTCTTCGTACGAGGACGCCGTGGACACAGACTACACCTATGCTGGGTCGCATGGGACGTCAGTAGCTTCTGTTGTAGGGGCAACCCCAATGAACAACAAGGGAATGGTTGGTGTTTGTCAGCGGGTAACATTGAAATCTTACAATATGCATAATCCGGATAGCATTTATTTTAATGCAGAGTATTATGCGCGTGTGTTTACCCAAGCGATGGAAGACAACGTTCCCATATTGGTGTGTTGTGTCGGATGGGCAAGCGCTACCGGAGGCCCCCCTTCACCGCATAATGCAATAAGAATCAGCATGGATATGTACGATGGTCTTATTGTCGTAGCGGCAGGCAATGAAAGCGAAGAGATATCTGCAACTAACCCTAAGTATCCTGCGTCTTACGATTTGGATAATATGTTGGTCGTAGGTGGAGTGAATGTCGATGGAACACGCAATGTTGACTTTTGTTATAGCAAAACTATCGTCGATATTATGGCTTTATCGAGCAATGTCTATGTATGTAATCCTCCTAATCCGGACGATGAGATAGAGCCCCATACGCAGGATTGGTATGGGCTAAGTAGGGGGACATCTTTTGCGGCGCCTTTTGTTGCCGGCGTTGCCGCTTTGTTGTTATCGTATGATAGTACACTAACTACTGCCCAATTAAAACAGTACATTGTGGAGGGCGCTTATACAACGAGGGCGCTAACAGACTATTGTGTTTCTGGTGGGTATTTAGATGCATATGGAGCCTTTTTGGCTATGCTTGAAAATCAAACCAAAAGTATTAATGTCCCGATTTATCCTTATATGACACAACAAAACGGGAACGATGTATTTGCTAATACTTATACCTTTAACATTTACTATGATGAAGCTCATGTAAGATTAAGTGAAATACAGTTGTTTGTAGATATAACGCCTGGTAGCTCGTTTACTGTTAGTAGAGTTAAATACAACGGGCACCCATGTTACATGATTCGTTTGACATTATCAAGTCGGCCCGATGATATGTCAAAACCTTTGTTTCAATTGCATTTTATTTCATATTCTTCGATTACAACTGCAAAGTCGAGTATTGTATTTTTGACACAAACACTAAAAGACTATGCAGGAAACACGATTAATAATGTACCGGATTTATATCATCCGATATATATGGGTGATGTAACCGGCGATAATGCTGTAACCATAGAAGATGCTAATTTGATATTGTCCCACGTGGTTGGAAATTCAACGATAAGTTCGGCTTATATCAAAGCGGCTGATGTAAATAGTGATTTATCCATTGGGGCCAACGATGCTATGAATGTACAGAGTTATTGCAATGGTACATTTAAAAGTTTTTATTAGGAGGATTTACCATGAGAAAAAGTATCTTATTATTATGTTGCTTGGTATTGCTGCTTAGTTGCTTTACCGGTTGTAACAGTCAGACAGTTACGTCTACCGATGTAACTCCTGTGGATTCCTCAAAAACAAGCAAGGCAGAATTGGCATTGACGGTGTCGTCAAAAGAGGATGTTTCGGCACCGCAACCGACTCAATCGGTACCGCAACCGACTCAATCGGAACCGCAAACGGAAGTTTCTCCCCCTGCGGCACAACCGAAAACAGTTTCGTTTGATCAACACATGTCGTATAATGACGGTTCATATATTAAACATGCCAATCGCGAAATGGGCGCTTTTGCTGTTTTGTGCCGTACGTATCAGGAATTGGTAGACTTATTGGACAGTCAGCGCCTTTGCTTTTTGGACAATGGATACCAAAAATCAATAGCTCTTGAACAATATTCAAAAAGCTATTTTGAATCCGGTAATGCCTTGTTGCTGTATTATCTGCATTGCACTTCATCATCGCGCACCATTTTGGTTGAGGGTATGACCTTTGATGAAGGAACGTTGCATGTTGTCTTGCATGACAGACAGAATTCGCTTGTTACTTATGATGCAATTGATAAAGTGTATGTTGTTGAGTTGCCTGATTTTTCCGAAAATGTGAACAAGATCCACGTTACCTCAGAGGTGTTTGAGGCACTTCTTTTAGAAGACGGAAAATGGGGTTGGCAACAGAAAACCACCGAAGAATATGATTTTGCGATTGATTAAATAAACTTTATCAATCCCCAAGAAAGAATGGTAACCCAGCCATCATAGGAAACAAATAAAAAACATTACGGCCGAGGAGACCATCTCCTCGGCTTTTTTCGTAGAACAACTACCGGCTATGCCGGTGGGAAAAACGTTTGCGACGGACAGAATAAAACCTCCTTGATATATTGGTAGTTGAGGTTGGCCAACCCAACAAAAATATATCAAGGAGATCCTAATTGCGGGTGTTTCACCGCTCATAAATCGTATAGGCTCGGCAATACTAAAACCGTGCGATCACTTCGGCTTTGTAGCCACGCATCCATATACCGGGGGTGACGCGCAAGGTGTATCCGTGGCCCGGGGCGCAAAACCAATCGCTGGGGGTACGTTCGGGAATGCCGCATTGCGCCAAAATTGCCATAATGGAACCGCCGTGACAGCACACCGCCACGTCGGTGGTGCCTTCTTTCATGGCTTGCTCCACGATCTTGGCAAAGGCTACCACACTGCGTTTGAAAAACCGTTCTCCCGTTTCGCCACCGGGAGGGGTTCCTCCCGACAACCATTCGGTATAGCGGGGGTCATCTTTCAGCTCTTGCGGGGTTTTGTCCTCGAATTCACCGAAATCACATTCGGTCAAGCCTGGTTCCACAACGGGGGTGTGTTCGGGGTATAAAATTTCCACCGTTTGCCGACAACGAAGCAGGGGACTTGTGTACACCGCCTGCACGGGAGGAAAGGGTTCTTCCGTTACCATGTCGGTCAATTCTTGCCGCCCTTTGGCGGTGAGGGGCAGATCGGTGCGGCCGATGTAGCGCACCACCCCTTCGGCACTTTCTCTGCCGTGACGGATCAGGTGGATAAGGTAAGTTTTCATTGAAAAAAGTTCCCCTTTACAAATAATCTTTTTCATATTATAATATACTAATAGTATAAATACAAGTTTTTTTGAAAAAAGGAGGGGAAGATGCTATGGTCAAGGTCTTTGCCAAGCGTATGACCGAGTTGCGGCGAAAAAAAGGAATTACCCAAAAGCAAGCGGCATTGAGCTTGGGCATCTCCCAAGCGTTGCTTTCCCACTACGAAAACGGGGTACGGGAATGCGGACTGGATTTTTTGGTCAAAGCCGCCAAGTTTTACGACGTTTCTTGCGATTACCTGTTGGGACGGGAAAAAAAGGAAAAAGCAGTCGTTACCCTTGCCACCAAAGAAAAACAACGGTTGCGGGCGGCGGACTATATTTTGTTTGACCTGCTTGACAAATGCGGCAGCTCCCAATTGGTAGAACAAGCCACCGATTTTTTGGCACTGGCGTATTATCGATTGTACCGCCGCATTTATTGTGGGGGACACGCTCAACCGGGGGAATTCCACGTGCCCGATTATACCTACCGTGCGTTGGCCGATGCCGCCATGCAGGTGTCCGAAGCACAGATCCGCTGTGTGCTGGACGGTATGGAGCTGGAAGGGTTAGAAGCTGTAGATGCCGCTCCCCTTATGATCGATCAAGCCACCCTGGCGCAGGTGTACGGAAACGACTATATTTTATTGACCCAGTTGTTGGAAAAAGCAGAACACCAATGTAAGGTGTAGTAAGGAGTAGCTATCATGGAAGATAAAACCCAAGCCGCCATGCTGAAAGAAAAATTAATGCCCAAGACCCAAAACGGCTGGTATCGTATCGACGAAGCCACCAAGCAAGAGGTGATGGAGTTTGCCAAAGGATACATGGATTTTTTGACCCGTGCCAAAACCGAGCGGGAAACGGTAGACGCCACGGTGGAGCTGTTGGAAAACGAGGGCTTTGTGCCGTTCCGAGCTGACGGTAACTATCAACCGGGCGATCGGGTGTATACGGTCAACCGCAACAAAAGCGTGATTGCGGCGGTGATCGGCAAGCAACCCATTGACCAAGGGGTCAAGCTGGTGATCGCCCATGGCGATGCCCCTCGGTTGGATCTGAAGCAACACCCGTTATATGAGACCGACGAAATGGCGTATTTCAAGACCCATTACTACGGCGGGATCCGTAAATACCAATGGGCCACCGTACCGCTGGCCTTGCACGGTGTGGTGGTGCGTGCCGACGGCAGTCGGGTAACGGTCAACGTGGGAGAGGAAGAGGGCGATCCTCAATTTGTTATTACCGATCTGCTTCCCCACCTGAGCGCCGAACAAAATAAACGCACATTGGCTGAGGGGATCAAAGGGGAAGAACTGAATCTGCTCATTGGTAGTCGTCCCTTTAACCAAGATGCCGAATCTGACATGGTCAAGCTGAACGTAATGCACATTTTGTTTGAAAAATACGGCATGACCGAAGCCGATTTTCTGTCGGCGGAATTGGAAGTTGTGCCTGCTGTCAAAGCGGTAGACGTGGGATTTGACCGTTCTATGATCGGCGGTTATGCCCACGACGACCGTGTGTGCGTTTACAGCGCCATTATGGCTACCATGGACGTAGCGATTCCCGACACTACCGTGGTGACGGTGGTGTGTGACAAAGAAGAAACCGGCTCCGACGGCAACACCGGACTGCAGTCACGGTTTGTGGAATATTTTATTGCCGATCTGGCCGATGCCATGGGCGGCGAGGTTCGTCGGGTACTGTCGGCTTCTCGTTGCTTGTCTGCCGACGTCAATGCTGCTTTTGACCCCACCTTTTCCGATCCGTATGACAAACGTAATTCTTGTTACCTGAACTACGGTGCGGTCATTACCAAATATACCGGCGGACGGGGCAAATACGACACCTCGGACGCTTCGGCAGAATTCATGGGCAGTATTCGCCACATGCTGGATCAAAACGGTGTGGTATGGCAGACCGGTGAATTGGGTAAGGTGGATGCCGGCGGCGGTGGTACGGTTGCCAAGTACGTTGCCAATTTAAATGTAGACGTGGTAGACCTGGGTGTACCGGTGCTGTGTATGCACGCGCCGTTTGAAATTATTTCGAAACTGGACTTGTATATGACCTACAAAGCAATGGAAGCGTTTTACCGATAAAAAAGGAGGAAAAATCATGGCAAACAAAATTCGTTTGGTAGTTGGCGGGATCGAGTACATGGTGCTTTCGGAAGAAGATGAAACCTTTGTACGCAAGATCGGTGACGACCTGAACAAAAAATTAGACGATATTAAATTGGCCAATCGTTACCTGTCCACGACCATGGTGGCGGTGATGGCGGCGCTGGATTACAGCGAACAACTGGCCAAATGCAAGGAAGAGTGCGAGCATTTGCGGTTGCAACTGAAAAATGCGGTGGAAGATGCCGCATGCGCTCGCTTAAACGGAGAAGAAGCCCGCCGTGAGATCTTGCGGTTGTCCGAAGAAATTAAAAACCAGCGGCTTGGTTAGTCATTTTGACGAATTTTTTGGGATCATTCCCCCAAAAAGGCGAAATTGGTCGACGAAATCCGAAAAATATGCAACTTGCACAAAAAACTCCATAAAGTATTGTTCATAACATGGAAAGCAAGGGGCGAAAATATATTTCTGTTGACTTTTCTTTGAATTTTTTGTAATATATATGTGTGCGAAATGTGCCAAAATGGGCAATTGTCTTTTGTGAAAATTACATATTTCGTTGTCAATTTTGCACATATTCCGCAAATATTTTTATTGGAATCGCCAAATGGTACTGCATTTGGTCGGTTTTGTTGTCTTTATTTTGTATCCGGAAAGGGCGATGAACAAATGAAATTCATGAAACGCAGTTTGGCAATGCTGCTCATGCTGGTCCTGGTAGTGACCGTGTTTGGCAGTAGCTATATGGCTGCGATAGCAACCGAAACGAGTACTGACGTTACGGTAGAGGACGAGGGCCTGCTGAACAAAACAGGTGGTTCTGCCAAATATAAGTACTCAGATTATGAGCGGGATCACAGAGGGGTGGCGTACGCTACCGCTGCCGATGAATTTACCATCGCCGCAAATACATATGAACAAGAAAGTGCCAAGGGGGTAACCGACGGTACTGCCTACGAGCTGGAAGATGCTGAAACCTTCGCGGCTTTGGGCGGTATTACCAACGCTACCGTGGTGACCGGTGAAGATGCCGAACTTTCTTGGAAAATCAACGTACCCACCGAAGGCCTGTATGCCATTAACGTATTGTATTACACCGTTAAGCATAAGGACTCCGATGCGGAACGTGCCTTTTTGATCGACGGCAAAACTCCTTTTACCGAAGCAGGTGCTTTGGTATTTCCCCGTACTTGGAAGGATGCCGGTGATTTTGAAAAGGACATTCACAACAACGACATTCGTCCCCAAGCACAAGAAGTAATCGGTTGGTACGACATTGACTGTCGCGATGCCAGCGGTAACTACGGTAAATGCTTGTATTTCTATTTTACCGCCGGTGAACACACCGTTACCTTGGTTTCGGAACGCGAAGTGATCGCTGTTAACCGTCTGACCTTCTATGCACCCGAACAAGCCATTTCTTACAAAGATTATATTGCTCAAAACGAAGCTGCTTTGGGTGGTGCTTCTGCTGCGTATCCCGCAGGGGATTCTTTTACTGTGCAAGCAGAAAAACCCTACCAAAAATCTTCTACTACCTTATACGCGGAATCGGATCGCTCCAATCCCGCTACTTATCCTTCTTCTCCGGACGAAATTCGCTTAAACAAAATCGACGGCAGTAAGTTCACCACACCTTACCAATGGATGACTTGGGAAGTCAGCGTGAAAAAGGCCGGGTTATATCGAATTGCCACCCGTTTCCAACAAACTGCCAAAGACGGTTCGTTCAGTAACCGCACCGTCTATATCAACGGCGAAATTCCTTTTAAAGAAGCCGAAAACATTCGTTTTAATTACGACAGCGACTGGCAAGTGGAATGCTTGACCAACGCCAACACCGGCGAAGCGCTGTATTTCTACTTAGATGCAGGTAAAAACTACATCACCATGGAAGTTACCTTGGGTGAGTTCGGTGGTATTTTGGACCGTGTCGATACCTTGGTTTACGATTTGAACCAATGCTACCGTGAGATCTTGATGATCACCGGCTCCAGCCCCGACGCCTACCGTGACTACAACTTCCCTTCTTTGATTCCCGACACTTTGGACAAATTGGAAGAATGCTCGGTAGAGATCAAACGCATTATTTCCGATATCGAGGGCTTGGTGGAAGATGCCGGTTCTTATACCAGTAGCTTTAAAACCCTGGTGCAAGATATTGACACCATGACCGACGACCCCAACATCATTGCCAAACGGTTGGAAAACTTTAAATCCAACATGGGTACCATTTCTACTTGGTTGTTGAACGCAACTGCTCAACCGGTCAGCTTAGACTGGATCATGGTTGCTTCTCGTGACGGTGTGGAATTGCCCGAAGCCGACCGTGGCTTCTTTGAAGAACTGTGGCATCAATTCCTGCTGTTCCTTGCTTCCTTCTATATGGATTATGACGAAGTAGGCTTGCGCGAAGACTTTTCTAAGAGCGAACAAGAAGAAATCACCGTTTGGGTTACCACCAGCTTGGACCAATCCCAAATTATTCGTACCTTGATCGACAACAATCGACAGAACCTAAAATCAAAGGTCAACCTACAGCTGGTATCGGCGGCCACGGTGCTGCCCTCTATTGCGGCGGGCACAGGGCCTGACGTGGTATTGGGCGTAGCCGCGACCGACCCCATGAACTATGCTATTCGTGGTGCTGTGGTCGACATGTCTCAGTTCGACGGCTTTGAAGAAGTGCTGGCTCGATACGAGAACGAACAGATCACCCGTCCTTACCAATATAAAGGCAAGACCTACGGTCTCCCCGAAACCTTCTCATTCCCCATGCTGTTCTATCGCGAAGACATTTTGAACGAGCTGGAAATGGAAATTCCCGACACTTGGGAAGAAGTATACGACTGCATTGTAAAACTTAACATGAACTCCATGCAGTTCGGTATCCCCTCTGCTATGACCACCTACGGTACCTTGCTTTATCAAAACGGTGGCAGCTTCTATAATGAATTGGGTAACGGCGAAGCAGTTTCGGCTTTGACCCCCGAAAGCGGTGCTGTTAAGATCTTCCGTGAATGGACCGAATTCTTTACCGCATACAACTGCCTTGTAACCTATGACTTTGCCAACCGTTTCCGTACCGGTGAAACTCCCATTGGTATTGCTGAATACACTCAATACAACCAATTGAGCGTATTTGCTCCCGAAATTAAGGGTCTGTGGGGCTTTACCAAGGTACCCGGTCTGGACAAAGACAAAGACGGTAAACCCGAAACCCAATTGACCTTGGCATCCGGTACCGCTTCGGTTATTTTGGCTTCCTCCAAGCATCCCGAACTGGCTTGGGACTTCTTGAATTGGTGGACCAGTACCGATATCCAGGTAGCATATGGCCGTGAAATTGAAAGTATTTTGGGTACGGCTTCTCGTTACAACACCGCCAACAAAGAAGCGGCGGGACAATTGCCCTGGAGTACCAAAGACTTTAACGAGATTTCGGCCGCTTGGGACGAAGCAATGGCTCTGCCTGAGTACCCCGGCAGTTACATCCTTGGTCGTTACATCAACTTCGCTTTCTTGGAATGTGTTAACAACGAAGGGGATCCCGGTGAAGAACTTCTCGACTATGTAAAAATGATCGACGAAGAGCTGAAGAGAAAACAAGCTGAATTTGCCGGAAAATAATCAACGCCATTTGTGATATGAATTGAGGGAAAAATTATGAAGCTGTTCAAACGCAATCGTGACGATGAACCGCGTCGCAAACTGACCCGCAAAGAGGTCGCTACCCGTATTTGGAACGATCGGGTAGGGTATATGATGGTCTTGCCCTTCTTTGCTTTGTTCGTTTGCTTTACGGTAATTCCGGTTGTTATTTCCATATACTATAGTTTTACTGACTTTAACATGATCCAAGACCCCAACTTTGTGGGTGTGGAAAACTATACTCGCTTGTTCCTGCGAGATGATATTTTCTTGACTGCTGTACGTAACACCGTTATTTTGGCAGGTGTTACCGGTCCTGTGGGTTACCTTATGTGCTTCTTCTTTGCATGGGCACTGAACGAATTCACCCCCAAGGTACGTGCGGTTTTGACCTTGATGTTCTACGCACCCTCTATTTCGGGTAACGCGTACTTGATCTTTACCCTGTTGTTCTCGGGTGACAGCTACGGCTTTATCAACGCTTGGTTGATCAAGTTGGGGGCGATCAACTCACCGATTCTGTGGTTCCAAGATGCCAACTACATGATGCCGTTGGTTATCGTTGTATTGCTTTGGACCAGTTTGGGTACTTCGTTCCTTAACTTTATAGCAGGTTTCCAAGGGGTTGACCGTTCTTACTACGAAGCGGCGGCGGTTGACGGCGTTCGCAACCGTTGGCAAGAACTGTGGTTTGTAACCCTGCCTTTGATGAAAGAGTCCCTTATGTTCTCGGCGGTTATGAGTATTACCGGCGCCTTCAGCATTGGACCTACCATCGACGGTTTGGTTGGCTTCCCCAGTACCGGTTACGCTGTACACACCATTATGCACCACTTGAACGACTACGGTGGACAACGGTTTGAAATGGGTTATGCCTCTGCCATTGCTACCTTGCTGTTCCTCTTGATGGTTGTTTGTAACAAGGTAATTCAAAAAATGATCAGAAAGGTAGGTAACTAAGCATGGCAAGAGTGAAACAATCCCGTGTTAACCGTTCTGCCGGCGGCGATATCTCCCTGTTGGTCATCGTTCTGTTGTTTGCCTTCCTCATGGTAATCCCCATGTACTACGCAATCATTCAGTCTTTGAAACCGCTTGACGAATTGTGGATATTCCCTCCTCGTTTTTGGGTTAGCAATCCTACCTTTAAGAACTTCCAAGACTTGTTCCAAAACTTAAACGATTCTTGGGTTCCTTTTTCCCGTTACATTTTCAATACCCTGTTTGTATCAATCGTCGGTACTGCCGGCCACGTTATTATCGCTTCTATGGCTGCTTACGCTTTGTCCAAAAAGCGGTTTTACGGCTCCGGATTTGTATTCCGAATCATTGTATTGTCCTTGATGTTTACCACCGCTGTAACCGGTATCCCCACCTTTATGGTTATGAAAAACCTGGGGTTGATCGATACATACTGGTCCATTATTTTGCCTGCTTTCTCCGGTTCGTTGGGTCTGTACTTGATGAAACAACACATGGAAGCCATGGTAAAGGACGCCATCATCGAAGCCGCCAAGATCGACGGTGCCGGCGAAATGCGTATTTTCTGGACCATTGTTATGCCCATGGTAAAACCCGCTTGGCTGACCTTGATCGTGTTCTGTTTCCAAGGTTTGTGGAACGCCACCGGTGCTACCTACATTTATAGTGAGGAACTCAAGAGTTTGAACTATGCTGTTTCCCAGATCGTTTCGGCCGGTATTGCCCGTGCCGGTACTGCGGCGGCGTCCATCGTGTTTATGATGATCTTGCCTATCGCGGTATTCGTATTCTCCCAAAGCAGCATCGTAGAAACCATGTCGTCTGCCGGTATTAAGGAATAGTACGACAGAAAATCTGATAAAGGGAGAAAAGTTTATGCGAAGAATAAAACGTCATATCAACATTTTAGTGATAGCCGCACTTTTGCTGACTGTTACGCTAATGCCCGCCTCCGCTGCCGGTGTTAGTAAAAATATTTCTTCGTCGGTACCGTACGATACTTATATCTACGACTATGCCGGCAACCCGGTTATTACCCCGCACGCCTATATTCCCGACAGTGTTATTGACTTGGGTGAAATGGGCTTGGGCGGTATGACCAGTCCCTCTGACTTGGAAGTGGACAAAAATGACAATCTTTACTTGGTCGACACCGGTTACGGTGTCAGCCAAGACGATTTGTCCGAGTATCTTGCCTCTCTGCCGGGCGCTCCCGAAGAGATCCCCGGTGAAGAAGACGAGATGGTGGATGAAGAGCTCGACGTAGAAACCGATGCAGAAATTGACGCCGAGACCGAGGAAGAAACCGAACCGGTGGTGGAAGAAGTTCCCGATTCCACTCCCCAAGAGGATATTCCCGCTGAACCCAAAGAACCCGCCACCCCCGAACAAATCGAGTATTACAACAAACTGAGCGAATTAGCCTTGGAAGCCGACGTTGCCTTTACCGGTCGTGTGATCGTGCTTAACCCCGACAAGACCGAAAAGTTCCATGTTTCTGTGTTCTACAACACCGAAACCAAGAGTTTTGACGGGTTTGACAATCCGCAAGGTATTACCGTAACCTCCAAGTACATTTACGTTGCCGATACCGGCCACCAACGAATCGTTCGCTTTAACTTAGACGGTAGCTTCTCTCGTGCATTTGGTGACCCCAACATTGCTTATTCCGACGAAGCAACTCCTTATACCCCCACCAAGGTGGCAGTTGACCGCAACGAAAATATGTATGTTATCTCCCAAGGTGAGATCATGGGTATTATCTTGCTGGACAAAGAAGGGGAGTTTGCCGGTTACGTTGGTGCTCAACAAGTTAGCTACAGTGTCGTGGACTATATTTGGAAAAACATTTTGTCCCAAGAAGCCCAAGACCGTATGGAAGCTTTCGTACCTACCGAATACAACAACGTAAAGATCGACGAACAAGACTTCTTGTACGCCACCACCGAAATTGAAGGGGAAGACATTGACGGCGCGGTTATGTCCAAGACTGCCGACACCAAATCTTCACCCATCAAACGGTTGAACCCCACCGGTAATGACGTTTTGGTCCGTAAGGGTTACTTCTCTACCGTGGGCGACGTTTCTTACAAGACCGACCCGGTTCGCGGTCCTGACATCTCGATCATTGTCGACGTTGCCTTGGGACCCAACGGTCGTTACACCTTGTTGGATGAAAACTACAACCGTATGTTTACCTACTCTGCCGACGGTGAATTGATCTATGCCTTTAGCGGTGAAGGGTACCAAGTGGGTAACTCCCGTACCCCTGTGGCTATTGCATATGACAGCAACTACGATTTGTATTTGCTGGACTATGACACCGGTTACATTACGGTGTTTAGCCGTACCAAATACGGTAAGCTGATCGACGAAGCTTACAGTTATTACAGAGACTACGACTTTGAAAACAGCGTAAAGAAATGGGACGAAGTTCTCAACGAAAATGCCAACTTCGACATTGCATATGACGGTAAAGGTAACGCCTATATGCAAGACGAAAACTACGATGAGGCTATGAAGATGTTCCGTTACTCCAACAACAAGCAACGGTACTCCGACGCCTTGGCACAAAGCCGTGCCACTTCGATCGAAGATCATTTGATAGTTATCGTTTTGGTTGTAGTTGTGATCTTGTACCTGTTGGTCAAGCTGTTTGGCTGGATCGGCAAGCGGAACAAATCTCCCAAATATGCCGACAAGCACGGTACTTACCTCAACCAAGTGCTGTATGCGTTTTACATTATGCTCCATCCCTTCGACGGTTTCTGGGATGTGAAACATGAAAAACGCGGTAGCGTAAAAGCGGCAACCACCATTGCCTTGTTCTTGATTTTTGCCAATTTGGTTTCTGCTTTCTTTACCAACTACCTGTTTAACGATGCCTACGGTACCGAGATTTCGATCATGAGTGAATTTTTGATCGTTCTTATGCCTTTGGGACTGTGGACCTTGTGCAACTGGTGTGTTACCACCCTGGCAGACGGTGAAGGCAGCATTAAAGACGTTTATGTCTTTACCTGCTACGCTCTGCTTCCCATGGCCATGTTTACCATTGTAAACACTGTGCTTTCTCATTTCATTGTGTTAGACGAAGGTATGTATATCACCTTCTTTAGTTCCTTGGGTGTTATTTGGAGTGGCTTCCTGCTGTTCTCCGGTAACACACAAACCCATCGATATACTGTGTCAAAGAGTGTACTTTCTATTTTGATGGCCGCCATCGGTATGTGTATTGTGGTATTTATTGCATTGGTTATCTTTACCACCTACCAACAAATTTACGGCTTTATCGATAACATTGTAAAAGAATTGACTTATCGATGATCATCGGTCGGGACGGCAGGTAGCCGCCTGCCACCCGCCTACTCGAAATTGAAAACACGCACAATCTTAGCCGTAAATACGGCGGAACGGATGGGAGTTTATGAAGATATTATATAAATCAATACTCGTTCTTCTTTGTGTCGGCTTACTGATGTCGATCATCGGTTGCAGTGAAAACGAAGACGGAACGGTAGACGGCGTCAAACAATGGACGCTGGCAGAATTAAACACCGGCATTCAATATAAAGCGTTGAGTGTCGATGCCGAAACCGGTATGGACGTGGTTGCTTCCAACGATGCTTATGATATGTTGTTTGATCAAGTCAATGCAACCATTGGCATTCGTGACAAATCTACCGGCTACGTGTGGAAAACCAATTCCACCCCCGATGACTTTACCGGCAATATGTACAGCTTGAGTGAACAAGAACGTGAATATTGCTCGCAATTACAATTGACCTACTATGACCACCGTCATCAACCGGTTAACTACAACAGCTTTGAGCATGCGGTTATGCAAAACCGTGACGACGACAAGCGGATGTATTTTTACGGCTTGAACAACGGTATGCGTATCGTTTACGTCATTGGTCAAAGTGAAGAAGCATTCTACGTACCCACCTATATTTTCAAAGAAGATTTCGACGCTTTGGTAAATGCTATTCCCCAAGAAGCAATTGACAAGTTTATCGAAGAAGGTTCCGACTACGGTGCCAGCACCTTGGACGTTTACTATGATGAATTTGACTATGACTTTGAAATTCAAAATACCGACCAAGCGATCATCAATTCTTTGACCAATTCTTGCGAAAACTTTGGTCCCGGCAAGATCTTGTACAAATTCAGTGCCGCTTCTAACTTTGTTACCAGCGAAATTTATCGCAAACTGTTGCGTGATTTGAAAGATGAAAAGGGCAACCCCATGATCACCAACGAGTATATCCAAAAGATCTACGAAAACGTTGGCTATGAATACGAGGAACCCGATCATCCCAAATTCACCGTTGCTATGGACTTTGTACTGACTGCTGACGGTTTGAAGGTTGACGTAGATACCGAAAAAGTAATTTACGAAGATTCCTTTAAACTCAACAATCTGCAAATTTTGCCCTGCTTTGGTACGGTGCTTGACAACAAAGAATCCAAAATTCTGTTGCCCGACGGTAGCGGTACCTTGGTAGACGTGCTGAATCCCTCTTCTGACAAAGCTTTGTCCTTGCCCTTCTACGGCAACGATTACAGCTATGAAGTTACCGACTACGCCTTGGGTATGCAACAAGCCAGTCTGCCGGTATACGGCTTGACCAGAGGGGACAACGCTTTTGTTGCTTACGTTTCTGACGGGGAAGCGATCGGCTCGGTCAAATGCCAACCCGTTACCGAGACCTATGCTCACTCATTTGTAGGTTGCTACTTTACTGTGCAACCCTTTGAAGAACGCCGCTCTAACGGTGCTTCGGCTCAAACCACCATGAAAATGTTTGCCTCCGATCCTTATCGCGGCAAGATCACGCTGGAATATATGTTCCTGGGCGATCAAAACGGCGGCATTGATTACGTGGAAATGGCACAAGCAGTTCGCAACAAATTGTTTAAGAGCAAAGCCAAGGTTGCCGACGACACCACTCGGTTCTATATGGAAACCTACGGTGCTGTTTTGCGTAAAGAAAACTTCTTAGGCTATGCTTATAACGACACCACTGCATTGACCACCTTTGATCAAGCGAAATCCATGTATACCACGTTGAACGAAAACGGCATTACTAACATTGCCGTGCGTTACAACAACTGGTACGGTGACGCCTTTGTTAACCAAATTTCCGATATTGGTAAGGTGGAAAGTGAAGTAGGCGGTAGCGACGGCATGAAAGAGTTCATGAGTTTTGTTGCCGGCAAAAAAGGCCTTGTTTACCCCAACATTGAACTGATTATGGAAGAATATTCCAACAGTTTGATCGACGCTACTTGGCACTCCAAATACATGGGCGGTACCATGGTTGCTTACTCTGACATGAACCTCTATGCCGAAGGCGTAACCTCTGATTTCGAACGTTTGGTGGTTAAGAGTGACGTTATGTTAGAAGACCTGCCCGACATTATGGAGCGCGTGGGTAAATTGCAAACCACCGGTCTTTCGGTTTCAACCTTGGGCGATCAATTGTTCTCTGACTATACCAGCGACGAAGTACGTTACCGCGATACGGTCAAAGACGATTATGTGACCGCTATTAAGCAACTGAAAGAAACCAACAAACAAAAATTGCTGTTTGACGGCGGTAATGCTTATGTGTTGCCTTATGCCGATGATTTGATGAATGTGGCGATCAGCAGCAGCAACCACTATTTGTCGGAAACAGACGTTCCTTTCATGCAAATTGTGTTGCACGGGTACATTCCCTATACCGCATCTTCCATGAACCTGTCCGACAACTATGATGTGCAATTGCTCAAGAGTGTAGAATACGGTGCTAACCTTGCCTACACCTTGAATTACGCAAATGCCGAAATGGTGAAAAACACCAACTATTCCGAATTGTACTCTACCAACTTCGATCACTGGAAATCCCAGGCGGTTGCAGACTACAAAAAGGTAGCGGCCGTGCTTGACGGTTGTCAATCGGCCACCATTCAAGATCATACCCAATTAGCAGACGGTGTGTACCAAACCACCTATGACAATGGTGTTGCGGTCTTGGTCAACTATAACAACCAAGCCTATACCGATGCCGCCACCGGTACTACGGTAGAAGCTATGAACTTTGCACGTGTGGGAAAGGAGGGCTAATCCATGGCAAATGAACCTTATGAAAATGATCAAGTGGTAAACGACGTGGAACAACCGGTTTCGCAACCGGAAGCCCAACCCCAACTGCAAGAGGTATATACCACACAAGAGGCATTAAGTCATCCTCAAACCAAGCAATTGAAAAAGTTGCGGTATTTTGACTTGTCCACCCGCAGAAACTTCATGGGTTATTGGTTTATTTTACCCTTTGCCATTGGTTTTCTGCTCATCTACTTACCTGCATTGATCGAAGCCTTCCGCTTCAGTACCCACGACATTATTACTTCTTCCGGTACCATGTACACCCTGGAAACCAACAAAGAAGGTTTGTGGTACTACTACAACACCGCTTTGGTCAAAGACCCGGACTTTATCCGCGGTATTTGGGAATCCATGGCAAGCATGTTGCTCAACGTGGTGATCATCATCATTTATTCCTTGCTGATGGCGACCATTTTGAACCGAAACATTGCCGGTAAGAGCTTTTACCGTGCTATGCTGTTCCTGCCTGTTATTGTAGCGACCGGTATTATTGCCACCGCTGAAAACTTCGAGGTTACCACCAACATGGTACAAGATATTGAAGCGGCTTCGGCAGGTGCTTCGGGCAGTATCTTTAACGAATTCGGTATTGAACAGCTTATGATGTCGCTGAATATTAACGATACCTTGTCAGGAATCGTTGTAGCGGCAATTGGTAACTTGTACGGTATCATTACCTGCTCGGGCGTACAGCTCATCATCTTCTTGGCAGGTCTGCAATCCATTTCTCCCTCCATTTACGAGTCGGCTACCGTAGAAGGTGCCACTTGGTGGGAAAGCTTTTGGAAAATCACCATCCCCATGATCAGCCCCTTGATTTTGGTAAATACGGTGTATACCATCGTTGACTCCTTTACCCAATACGGCAATCAGGTTATGGATGAGATTTACAAATTGATCAGCGAAAATGCATCTTACTCCGACGCGGCTGCCCGTTCCTTTGTGTACTTGGCTGTGGTTGGTGTACTGATTGCCATCGTTGTGCCCGTTGTCAACAAGTTTGTTTTCTATGAAAACAAGTAGTCCACTCAATGATTTGGAGGTGTTAAAATGGAAGCTACTGAAAAAATGCCGGTAAAGAAACAATCTCGGTTGGCTCGTAAAATGCGCAGTAAAATGGCAAAATCGGGCTTGGTACAAATGTCCAGCAATTTCCTTTGCCACATTATCTTGATCGGTATTGTATTTATGATACTGTTTCCGTTTATTGAAAAACTTTGCACCATGTTTTTGAGCTATGAGGACCTTGCTGACACCACGGTACAATACGTTCCCAAAAACTGGTCGTTAGACACGTTGCGCGAAACCATGGACGCCATGAAATATTGGACTTCCTTGACCCACACCGTTTTGCTGTGCGTACTTAGCTCGGTTCTGCAAACTTTGAGCTGTACTTTGGTCGCTTACGGTTTTGCCCGTTACAAATTCCCTGGCCGTGGCATTTTGTTTGCCTGCGTGCTGTTGGTATTGTTGATTCCGCCCCAGGTTATCATGACTTCGTTGTTTATGAACTTCAGCTTCTTTAACTTCCTTGGTCTGCCAACCTTAATTGCCGGCGCACCCATCAACATTACCAAAGGTGTATGGCCCTTTATCCTTATGTCGGTTACGGCCATTGCCTTTAAAAACTCGCTGTACATTTACATGCTCCGTCAGTTCTTCCGTGGTTTGCCCACCGAAATTGAAGAAGCCGGCATGATCGACGGTTCGGGTCACTTTGGTGTGTTCTTCCGTCTTATGCTGCCCAATGCGGTTCCTATGATGGTTACGATCGTTCTGTTTGCCTTCTCTTGGCAATGGACCGACAACTACTACTCCGCATTGTTCCTGGACGGCGGCGAATTTTTACCCTTGTCGTTGCAATTAAATGCCATTAAGGCTTATTTGCCCAACGACACTCGTATTACCCCCAACTACCGCGAAGCTTTGGTTGGTACCGGCATTTTGCTGGTAATCGCTCCCTTGTTCCTGCTCTACTTGGTAGGTCAACGTTTCTTTGTACAAGGGATTTCACAAAGTGGTATTGTGGGATAAAAAACCACTTGTTTTTTGGGCAAGGTTGTGTTATAATGATCTTGCCCCGAAATACTCTGTTTAGAAATATGGGTATACATATTTTTAATAAAACAAATTTAAGGAGATGTCACACATGAAAACAAACCTGATGAGATTGATTTCCCTGGTATTGGTTCTCATGGTTGCTCTGGTTGCCTTTGCAGCTTGCGGCGCTGAAGAAGAAGCTCCCAAAACTTCTGCTCCCGCCTCTACTGCTCCCAGTACCCCTGCACCCGAAACTGAACCTCCCGTAGAGGAAATCGTTGACGCCGTAGAAGGCGACCCCTTCACCCTTGGCGCCGAAACCACCGACGTCTTGTTGATTATGAACAACGAGACCAATGAACGTTCTGTTCAAGTTTTGGAAAAATCCACCATGGACAAAGTTCGCGCTTTTGTATTGCCCGTAGAAGGCTTTACCATGGAAATCCTTGACAAAGACGGCAAAAAGGTAGAAGATACCGCTGTTGTTGCCGAAGGCATGACCATTCAATTCGTTGCCGCTGACGGCACCGTAAGCGATGTTAAATTGCCCATCGTGATCAAAACTGCCGAGGAATTGGAAGGCGTTGTATCCGATAATCTCCCCCCTGTTGTTACTCCTCCCGCTGACGGCGGAAATAACGGTGGCGGAAACAATGGCGGCGGCACCGTTACCCCCCCTCCCAGTGGTGGCACCAACCACAACATCAGCATCAACTTGGCCTCTATCTGGGTTGCCAACTACTCCGCTGCTGATGCCAACGGTAAAGCTTGGGCCAATGCCTTGAATGCTATGAAAAACAAGGGCATCAAAACCAACATTAGCGCTTTGGATGCCAACTCCGCTACCGACACCATCGTAAAAGAAGTTATGGCCGGTAAATCCAGCGCTGACGTTTATGACATTTCTCAAGTTATGTGCCGCAACGTTGCCAAGAAAAAGGCCGCTGCTAATATGTATGCTTCTACCACTTTGAACAAATCTTTGTTCCAATGTGCCGCTACCGAATCGGTTACCTTTAAAGGCAAAGCTTACGGTGTAACCTGGGCTTCCAAATCGGTTAACCCCATGGGCGTTATCTACAACAAAGACTTGATCAAAAAATACGCTGCCAACTATGACATCGTAAAATTGTACAACGAAAAGAAATGGGATTTCGACAACTTCCAAGCTATCGCCAAAGCTTGCACCGTTGACACCGACGGTAACGGCAAATCCGATATCTACGGTTTCACCTCTAACACCAACGTTATCGGTATGGCTTTGACCTCCAATGCCGGTGGTACCGCTTTGAAAGTAAACGAAAAAGTTGAAGCCACCATGTGCAACGAAGCCGGTATCAAAGCTCTTGAATGGTGCAAAGAAATGTTCAAGACCGACAAATCCTGGCTGTACAAAGCTGACATCAACCAATGCGTAAGTGAATTTGCAGGCGGCAAAGCTGCTATGTTCGTTTCTTACTTGCAATTCTATCCCCAAATCGCTGCTCAAGCCAACTTCAACATCGGTTTCGTTCTCATGCCCAAGGGCCCCGCTCAAAGCAACTACAGAAACGGTGTTTATGATGGTGCCTACTACGTAGTTCCCACCACCAAAGTTGCTCGCTTGAACGACGTAGGTACTTGGTTGAACGAATTGGCTACCGGTACCAGCTCTGCTTTCTTGAACAACAAAGTAAAAGACTTGGCTAAGAACGGTTTCGACGCCAAATCTCAAGAAATCTACAAATGGGTAGTTAACAACATGACTCCCGAATACTCTTCCGGTGTATTCTCTTCCAGCATTTCTTCTGAAGTTGACAACTCTGTTACTTCTGCTGCCAAACAACCTGCCAAGGTTATGGCTTCTATCAAAACCAAGGCTCAAAAAGAATGCGACGACTACTATGCTGAAATCTACGCTTTGAGCTAATAGTCAAGTATAATTTGTAATTCGTCTTGTGCCGAGGTTTCCTCGGCACAAGATTGTTTTAAACACAAGTATAACCCTAAGGAGGAAGTAAACTATGAAACGCATTATTAGTGCTTTGTTAGTTGTCATGCTTCTTTGCTCCATGTTTGTTGTAAGTGTTGCCGCTGAAAATGCTGACAGCACCATTATGATTCCTGCCAGCAAATTGGAAAAGAAGTTTGTGGTTGACGGCAACCTGGATATTTGGTATCTCAATGCCGATGACGAAACTCCCAAAAATGACGGCAACTACTATCAATATGTGGCTTTGAGCCCCATTGAAAAATCCGATGGTGTTTCCTATTACGCCGACCCTGTTACCTTTGCTCAAGGTTGGACCGCATGGGATGATGACTATGTATATATTTACGTAAAAGTATGGGATGATCATCTGGTTAAGTTTGACCCCAGCGGCGCTCATGCCGGTATGGACTCTTCGGCTGCTGACTGTGTTGGTGTCTTCTTTGACCCCGACCCCAACAGCCAAACCCATGAATTTGTTTATGATACCGACAAACATAACGGTAACATTATCGACGAAATCCAAAAAGAAGCTCCCCTGGACAACTTCTTTGCTCAAACCAGCGACCCCGAACAAGGTGATACCCAGTTCCGTTGGCGTCCTTTGGAAGACCAAATCGACGACTATCACAACGTAGTTAAACCCGGTTACAACGGTGTAACTTTTGCTGATTACATCACCAACACCGACAACCTGGTTACTTTTACTTTTGAAAACGATCCTATCATCGTAGAAGAAACCGGTACCGAAGTTACCTCCGGTTTTGGTTTTGAAGTTCGTTTGCCCCGCAACAACGACAAATCCAATTCTTATCGTTTCCATTTGTATGCTGCCAACTCTTCCGACGAAAACTGGAGCCGCTATACCTTGGCTACCGGTAACGCTTGGTGGATGCAATACGATACCGCATGGGGCGTATATTATTATGATGATGCTCCCTTCTTCAACCAAAGTGAAGAACAATTGGCTACCAAAGGCGTAATGTATACCGATTCTGAAATCAACTTGCGCGGTCCTGCCGGTGCTGTGGTTGAAAAAATCAAGGCATTGGGCAACGTAACTGCTGCCGACAAAGACAAGGTTTTGGCTTTGAAAGCTGAATACGATGCTTTGACCGTGATCGAAAAAGGTTACGTAGAATACAAAGATTGCCTTGAAACCTTGGAAGCTGCTGTAGAAGCCGTTGGCGGAGATGTAACTCCTCCCGACAACACCGACCAAGAAGCCGCCGATGCTGTTATGGCTCAAATCGATGCTTTGAACGTACAATCCTTGGACGATGAAGCCGCTGTTGTAGCCGCTCGCACCGCTTATGATGCTTTGACCGATGCTCAAAAAGCTTTGGTTACCAATTTGGCTAAATTGGAAGCCGCCGAAGCCGCTATTGCTGCTTTGAAAGCTGACGTTCCCGGCCCTGCCGTAAAATACGGTGACGTAAACGGCGACGGAAAAGACGATGCTGCCGATGCTTTGGACGTTCTGAAATCGGTTGTTGGTAAAGTAAGCTTTAATGCAGATCAATTTAAAGCTGCCGATACCGACGGCGACGGCAAAGCCGATGCGGCTGACGCTTTGAACATCCTGAAAAAGGTTGTAGGCAAATTGGATAAATATCCCGTAGAATAATTTAATTCCGCAAAAACCGCTTTCCGTTTGGTAAGCGGCTTTTGTGGATTTAGGTTGGCAGACCTTATATCTGCCAATCTCTCCGTGCACCGAGGTTACCGCCTCGGTGTACGGAGAGGTTTTAAACAAAAGCACATAAGGTCTATCGGTAATGGTAACCGTTTGTGCTTTTAGTAGGAGGAATTCAAAATGATAAAACGAATTTTGAGTGCGTTGCTGGTTATGGCATTGCTTTGCTCTATGTATGTTGTAGGCGTACAAGCGGAAAATGCCGACAGTACCGTGATGATTCCCGCAAACAAATTGGATAAAAAGTTTGTGGTAGACGGTAACTTAGATATTTGGTATATCAACGACGGCGAGGAAGTCGGCGCCAACGACGGTAACTATTATCAATATATCGAGTTATCCCCTATTGAAAAAATTGACGGTGTTACCTTCTATTCCGAACCCGTTACCTTTTCTCAGGTGTGGACCGCTTGGGATAGTAATTACGTATACATTTATGTAAAAGTATGGGACGATAAACTCATCGACTATGACCCCAGCGGCATTCACGCAGGCCAAAACTCCTCGGCCGCTGACTCACTTGAAATTTGGTTCGACCCCGACCCCAACAGCCAAACCTACAATTTCACCACCGATGCCAACGGCAAAATCATTGGCGAAACCAAAAAAGCCAATCCTACCGACGGTTTTTATAACCAAACAGGCGATACCGCTCAAGGGGACGTGCAGGTTCGTTTGATTGCTTACGACATGGAACGTCACGACTATTACGACAAAGTTAACCCCGGTTACAACGGAGTCAATTTTGCTAACTGGGTATGGAATAAAGAGAACTTCTGTACCTTTACCTTTGAAAATGACCCCGTGGAAGTGTCTACCGGCGCCACTGTTTCCAAAGGGTACGGGGTAGAAGCCCGCTTCCCCCGTCGGGATGACTCCACCGGCCGTTATCAATTCCACGTTGCCGCCAACAACTCTGCCGATGAAACCGGTTTGCAATATGCTTTGGCAACCGGCGAAGCATGGTGGATGCGTTACGACACCGCTTGGAGCGTAGACTATGTAGATAATGCCCCCTTCTTTAACCAAAGCGCCGCCCAATTGGCCACCAAAGGCGTTATGTATACCGATTCGGAATACAACAAAGCCAGCGCCGGCGGTAAATTGGTAACCAAAATTGCCGCGTTGGGTAACGTTACGGTGTCTGACAAAGATAAGGTAAATGCCTTGAAAGCCGAGTACGACAAACTGTCTGTGTTGGATCAAGGTTACGTACAATATAAAAACTATGACGTACTGGAAGAAGCCTTGGAAATCGTCAATGCAGTTGTGGTTGACCCCAACCAAACTGCCGCCGATTCGGTTATGGCAAAGATCAATGCCATTCCTTCCACCGTTACCTTGGCCGCCAAAAGCACCGTAACTGCCGCTCGTACGGCTTATAATGCTTTGACCGACACCCAAAAAGGTTTGGTTACCAATCTTGCCAAATTGACTGCGGCGGAAAAAACCATTGCCGATTTGGAAAAAACCGAGGGAGACAAAGCCGCCGCCAAGGTGGTAAGTGATAAGATCGCCGCCTTGCCTGCCAACATTGCTTTGACAGACAAAGCCGCCGTGACCGACGCTCGGTCTGCTTACAACGGTTTGACCGACCTGCAAAAGACCTACGTAACCAATTTGAGCAAACTGACCGCCGCTGAAAAGGCTATTGCCAATTTGGAAATCCAAGCAGGGGACAAAGCCGCCGCCGACGAGGTGGTTGCTAAAATTGCCGCTTTACCCGACACCATTACCTTGCAAAATGAATCGGCTGTTGTAGCCGCTCGTACCGCTTACGAGCAACTGAACGTGACGCAACAAGCCTTTGTGGACAATTTGGAAAAGCTGGAAGCCGCCGAAAAAACCATTGCTACCTTGAAAAAGGTGGAGGCAGACAAAGCCGCCGCCGGGGTAGTGATCGACAAGATCGCCGCTTTGCCCGATGAAATTACCGCCGCCGACAAGTCTGCCGTTGCCGCTGTGCGAACTTCCTACAGTTTGTTGACCGACGAACAAAAGGAATACGTAACCAACTACCAAAAATTGGTAGATGCCGAAAAAACAATTGCCGAATCGGAAGCTACCGGTGCTGACAAAGAGGCCGCAGAAGTGGTTGACTATTTGATCGATGCCATTCCCGAAACGGTTACCATAGGTGACAAAGCTTATTTGCAAATTGTGCGGGATGAATATGAATTGCTCAATGACACCCAAAAAGCATTGGTTTCCAATTATTTAAAATTGGAAAATGCCGAAAAAGCCATTGCTACCATGGAACAGTCTGCCGCCGATCGTGCCGCCGCCCGTGTGGTCAGCGATCAGATCGCCGCTTTGTCCGATCCCATTGCGTTAGAGGACAAAGCCGCTGTGGAAGCCGCCCGTGCCGCTTACAAAGAACTTTCCGAAGCGCAACAAGCGTTGGTTTATAATTTGGCGGCATTGGAACAAGCCGAGCGAGATTTGGTGGATCTGGCAAAAGCAGAGGCGGACAAAGCCGCCGCCAAAGCAGTCAGCGACCAAATTGCCGCCTTGCCCGAAACCGTTACGGCCGAAAACGTGGCCGACGTGGTTGCCGCAAGAGAAGCGTATACTTTGCTGACCGAAGAGCAAAAAGTGTTAGTGACCAATTATCAGACGTTGTTAGATGCCGAGCAAACGCTTGCCGATTTGGAAAAGAGTGAAGCCGACAAGCAAGCCGCCCTTGCGGTAGAGGCTATGATCGAGGCGATTCCTGCCGAGGTTACCTTAGACGTAAAAGAAGCGGTAGCCGCCGCACGATCTGCCTACAACGATTTGACCGATCTGCAAAAGACCTTGGTTGGCAATTACCAAAAATTGGTGGATGCCGAAAAAGTCATAGCTGATTTGGAAAACCCCGTCGTTCCGCCTGCTCCGCAAGTGGTTTACGGCGATATAGACGGAGATGGCAAGGTTACCGCCGCCGATGCGTTGGAAGTTTTGAAAAGCGTAGTTGGCAAGACCACCTTGACCGACGAACAATTCACCGCCGCCGACACCGACGGAAACGACAAAGCCGATGCCGCCGATGCTTTGAATATCCTCAAAAAAGTGGTTGGCAAGATCGATAAATTCCCCGTAGAAGGCTAAGTTTATCTAAAAAAGCCGCCGAACTTGATTTGGCGGCTTTTTGTGTATTCATTGGTTGGTTCGTTTGGGATTATATCTCCCCAAAAATCGTATAAAAGGAGGATCTCCTATGAAAAAAATCATTAGTATCTTTTTGATCATGGCTTGCTTGGCAACTGTGTTGGTTTTGCCTGCTACTGCCGCTACCGATCCGGTAATCGCCATTCCTGCCGGCAGGTTGGAAAAAAAGTTTGTGGTTGACGGTAACTTGGATATTTGGTATTTGAGCGAAGAAGATGACTATGCCAACGGGGACAGCAACTATTATCAATATGTGGCTTTAAGCCCTACTGAAAAGTCAGACGGTGTAACTTATTACGGAGACCCCGTTACCTTTGCGCAAGCTTGGACTGCATGGGATGACGATTACGTGTATATTTACTTAAAAGTGTGGGACAACGAATTGGCTCAGTACAGTCCTAAACTGCACGAGGATTCGTCTTATGCAGACTCGTTGGAAATTTGGTTTGACCCCGATCCCGACAGCAGAACTCATGATTATATCTATGACGAAAACGGCAATATCATTGACCACATCCTGAAGGAAGATGGTGTGACTGATGTTTATCTTCCGAATGATCCCTATCAAGATGCCGCACAAGGGGACGTGCATTTGCGGGTGCTCGCGTACGATATGGAGCGGACGTTTTATGAGGATATTGTAAAACCGAACTATGGTGACGTTACGTTTGGTCAATGGGTCAACGATCCGCAAAACGTTTGCACCTTTACCTTTCAAGGGCAACCTATGGAAATTGAAGAGACCGGCTTGACCGTTACTTGCGGGTATGGGGTAGAAGCACGCTTCCCCCGCCGTGACGATCTTTCAAACAGTTACCAAATCCAGCTTGTCGCAAACAATTCTTCTGAAAACGAATGGGAAGAATATGCATTGACAACCGGCGAAGCATGGTGGATGCGTTACGACACCGCTTGGAGCGTAGACTATGTAGATAATGCCCCCTTCTTTAACCAAAGCGCCGCCCAATTGGCTACCAAAGGGGTCGTGTACACCGACTCTGAAATCAATGTAAATGGCCCTGCGGGTGCGGTGGTGAAAAAGATCAATGGGTTGCGTAACGTGACCGAAGCCGATAAAGAAAAGGTAATGGCACTGAAAGCCGAATATGATGCGTTGACCGTGTTAGAGCAAGGATATGTGCAATACAAAAACTATGCTGTTTTGATAGAAGCTGTGAAAGCTGTAAACGGCGGGGTGGTTCCTGTTGATCCCGATCAACAGGCTGCTGATGAGGTCGTAGCAAAAATTGATGCTTTAAATGTACGATCTTTAGACGATGAAGATGATGTGGTTGCCGCACGTAGTGCCTATGATCATTTGACCGAGAAACAAAAGCCCTACGTATATAATCTTTATAAATTGGAACAAGCTGAAAAGCGAATTGCCGAGTTGCGTGCCCAAGCTGAAAAAGATGCTGCTGACAAGCAGGTCGCCCAATCGGTGATCGATCTGATCGACACTTTGCCCCAGCCGATCACGTTGGCAGACAAAGACAAGGTGACCGCCGCGCGGGAAGCTTACGATGGATTGACCAAAGACCAAA
Source organism: Acutalibacteraceae bacterium (assembly GCA_045661365.1). Classification (GTDB taxonomy): domain Bacteria; phylum Bacillota; class Clostridia; order Oscillospirales; family Acutalibacteraceae; genus UMGS1484. Next base: position 36,758 of record JAZRFL010000028.1, read on the forward strand.
AAGAGTGGGTGACCAACTATCCTGTATTGCGGGATGCCGAGCAAGCCATTACCGATTTGGAAAAGAGTGAAGCCGACAAACAAGCAGCCCTTGCGGTAGAAGGTATGATCGAGGCGATTCCTGTCGAGGTTACCTTAGACGTAAAAGAAATTGTAGACAGCGCACGATCTGCCTACAACGATTTGACCGACCTGCAAAAGACCTTGGTTGGCAATTACCAAAAATTGGTGGATGCCGAAAAAGTTATTGCCGATTTAGAAAACCCCGTCGTTCCGCCTGCTCCGCAAGTGGTTTACGGCGATATAGACGGAGACGGCAAGGTTACCGCCGCCGATGCGTTGGAAGTTTTGAAAAGCGTAGTTGGCAAGACCACCTTGACCGACGAACAATTCACCGCCGCTGACACCGACGGAAACGACAAAGCCGATGCCGCCGATGCTTTGAATATGCTGAAAAAAGTGGTTGGCAAGATCGATAAATTCCCCGTAGAAGACTAAGTTTATCTAAAAAAGCCGCCAAACTTGATTTGGCAACTTTTTGTGTGTTCGTTGGTTGATTTATTTAGGATCATATCCCCCAAAAAAACGCATATAAGGAGGAGTCTTTATGAAAAAAATCATTAGTATCTTTTTGATTGTGGCTTGCTTGGTAACCATGTTGGTTTTGCCTGTTACTGCCGCTACTGATTCGGTGATCGCCATTCCTGCCGACAAGTTGGAAAAGAAGTTTGTGGTAGATGGGAATTTAGACATTTGGTATATGAATAACGATGATGCCGTTGCCGACGGAGATGCTAACTATTACCATTACATTGCACTTAGTCCTTATGCTAAAAGTGACGGTACCTCTTATTATTCTGAACCCCAAACTGCCGCACAGGTTTGGACTGCGTGGGATGACCAATATGTGTATATTTACGTAAAAGTATGGGACGATGACGTGGTGGCCTACGACAAAAACGGCATTCACGCGGGTCGTAATTCTTCGGCTTGTGACTCTATTGAAATTTGGTTTGACCCAGACCCTAACAGCCAGACTCATACCTTTGAGTATGACGAAAATGGCAATGTGGTTAAAGAAATTCCTCGTCCACCCAAGGGAACCATCAATAAAAACGATTATATGCTGGAATCGGAATACAAGCAAGCGGTAGAAGATTCGGGCGAGATCGAAGATCTGTTTTGCAATCAAACCAACGATGCCGACCAAGGGGACGTGCAGGTGCGTTGGATGGCAAAAGAAGATTCGCTTACCGACTACCATAACATTGTCAATCCCAACTATGGTGGTGTTAAATTTGCCGATTGGGTGAAAAAACCCGAAAATTTCTGTACCTTTACCTTTCAAGATGAGCCGATCGTGGTGGATGAAACCGGCATAGAACTCACCTCCGGTTTTGGGGTAGAAGCTCGTTTCCCTCGTCATAACGACTTGTCCAATAACTACCAATTGCACGTGGCGGTAAACAACTCCGGTGTAGAAATGTGGGAGTGGTATGCCTTGGCTACCGGTGGTGCATGGTGGATGAGTTACGATACCGCATGGAAGGTCGGCTATGTGAAAAATGCCCCGTTCTTTAACCAAAGCGAAGAACAACTGGCTGCCAAAGGGGTCATGTATACCGACTCCAAAATCAATAAAACAGGCCCTGCCGGTCAGGTGGTTGACAAAATTGCCGCTTTGGGAACCGTTACCATGGCCGATAAAGAAAAAGTGCTTGCCCTCAAGGCGGAATACGACTCCTTGACGGTTTTGGAAAAAGGGTATGTAGAATACAAGGGTGGCACACAAACGCTGGAAGCCGCTTTGCAGGTGATTTCCGATGGGGATAATGCCGCCGAAGCGGACAAACAAGCCGCCGAAGCTGTGGTTGCCTTGATTGACAAAATTCAAAGCAAAGATCCCGAAGCAATCGATGCCGCTCGCACGGCATATGATGCCTTGACCGACACTCAAAAACCCTTGGTAACCAATTTGGCAAAATTGGCGTTTTGGGAAAACCTAACCTACGGCGATCTGGACTCGGATAAAAAAGTTACCGCTGCCGATGCGCTGGAAGTGCTGAAAAGCGTGGTGGGCAAGGCGACTTTGACCGACGAACAATTCACTGCCGCCGACACCGACGGAAACGGCAAAGCCGATGCCGCCGATGCTTTGAATATTCTGAAAAAAGTGGTTGGCAAGATCGACAAATTCCCGATAGAACAATAAAACAACCGTGCATGAAGCGGATTGCTGTTGGCAATCCGCTTTTTGTTGCATTGGTAGAGAAAAGATGATATAATCAACCAAAACAGAATCAGATAGGATGAGATTTTTATGACCCCTTCGGCAGACCAACTGCGTGAACAATACCAAGCCACCGATCCGTTTTGGACGGATTGGGTATACGACTATACTCCAACGGTCGGTGAGTATTCTGTTGTGGTGATTCCCGACGTGCAAGAGCTGACTGCCATTTATCCCGAAAAACTCAACCGTTTAATGGATTGGATCGTAGCCAACAAGGAAAAAGAAAACATTCGGTTTGTTATTGACGTAGGGGACGTAACCTGGAACGGTCATGCTATGAATACCGAGGAATATGAAACAGCGGCCAAAGCGTTTCAAAAATTGCGATTGGCAGGGGTGGAATATTCGGTCTGTTACGGCAACCACGACTATACCCCGGGAGACGAAAGGGACACCCGCTTGTTTAATCAATATTTTCCTTGGTCGATCTTAAGCCGATTTGACTCCTACGGAGGTTCCATGTTGCCGAACAATTCCGAAAACACCTATTTTTGCTTCGAGGCAGAAGGAGAACGGTACATGGTGGTATCGTTGGAAATTTCTCCCCGACCATCTACCGTAGCGTGGGCAGAGCGGGTGATTGCCGAACATCCCGACCACAAGACGATCGTTGTGACCCATCAATATTTAAGCAATCAGTACGGACAGTACGCCCCCAACGGCCAAGCGCTTTGGCACGACCTGATTTGTCGGCATTCCAATATCATCATGGTGATCTGCGGACATGATCGCATGGCGCATGATCCCGGTTCTCTTAATTATAGGGTCGATCGGGGCGACCATGGCAATTTGGTGCATCAAATTATGGCGAATTCACAGGATGTGGACGGTACAAGAGGCGGCGTGGGATTGTTGTTGATGATGCGCTTTCATGACGGCGGGAAACGGGTAGATCTGAATTACTTTTCTCCCGTGCACGATTGCCTTGCTTTTAAAAAGCAAAATCAGTTTTCTGTTAGTTGGTGAATCTACCGCCCGCAAAGAAACTCATTTCGGACGGTGTGGTGTCGACAGAAACAGAAGGTACGCTTTTGTTTCTTGTTGAAAATCACCGATTTTTCGCCAAAGGTTATTGATTTCCCGTGGACGAAATGGTATACTGAACTGTATATTACATGCGGTGGAAAGCACATCACCGCAAAAGGAGTAATCTATGTACAACCAACGACCCCCTGTTCCCTATTATGCGCAAGCGCCCATTGACCCGGTGTTACAACAGCAACAGCGGGCATATAAAAAGCGTTTGTTTGGCGTCGGTAATCGCTTGGGCGCCGGTTTGCTGTTTTTGCTTGTGATCGGTCAAGTGGTAGTTGCGATCCTTGAAAACGTGTCGGAACAAGTGTTTCCCGGAATTGTCAACAGTGGCTTTTTTTACTCCACGATCGAGTACGTGGTTTATGCTACCGTTAGTATGGGATTGGCATTTTTTCTGGTGGCATTGATGGGTCGACAGTCGATTTTTTCATTGATTCCCTTTGAAAAATGCTCGTTTCTTTTGGGCTTTTCCTGTGTTATGTTTGCCTTTGCAGGTATTTGGGTAGGCAACTTTGTTGCAGGGGTCATTTCTTCCCTGTTGCCGCAGGTAGAAGAGAGTTATCAATTGGTTGCGGGACCTCAACCCAACACCTATTTGCAGTTGGCGCTGGATCTGTTGCAAACTGCCGCCATTCCTGCTTTGGCAGAGGAATTTGCCTTCCGTGGGGTGGTTTTGGGAATATTACGCCCTTACGGTGACAAGTTTGCTATTATTATTTCTTCGGTACTGTTTGCGGTGGTACACGGCAATTTTGTGCAAATTCCCTTTGCATTTTGTACCGGCGTTATGCTGGCGTATTGTGTGGTGCGTACCAACAATTTATGGCCTGCTGTATTGGTGCATTTTATCAACAATGCTTACAGTGTGTTGGTTACGTTTTTTGCCGATGACTTGAGCACCTTTGCTACCTTTATTCTTGCCTATATGTGGTTGATATTTGGCGGGATCGGCGTCATGCTGCTGCTTGTAACCAAACAGGGCGTGTTTAGTGGTTTTCGCCCCTATGCGGGGTGTATTACTCCTGCTAAACGAACATGTATGATCATATTCTCACCGGCATTTGTTGTATCGTGCTTGGTTTACCTTTGGACCGCGGTACAGTTGATTTTGAAAACCATGGTGCCGTCATGATGGTGGATTATTACAACGACATTCCCTATATGCAACAAGCTCTGACCTTGGCAGAAGAAGCCGCAAAATCGGGCGATGTGCCGGTGGGCGCGGTGGTGGTCAAGGAGGGGGAGATCATAGGCATGGGGTACAACCGTCGCGAAGCAGACGGGCGTGCCTTGGCACATGCCGAATGCGAAGCCATAGCCCAAGCTTGCCAAACGGTGGGCAGTTGGCGGTTGAGCGGATGTACGCTGTACGTTACCTTGGAACCCTGCGCCATGTGTGCCGGCGCTATTGTCAATGCCCGTATTGATCGGGTGGTTTACGGTGCCGCCGACCCCAAAGCGGGGTGTGTTGGTTCAGTGATCAATTTGTTTGCTTTGGATTTAAATCATACACCAAAACTAACGGTAGGGGTGTTGGCAGAGCAATGCGGCAGAATTTTGTCGGATTTTTTTGCCAAACAGAGGTAAGGAATGTACGAAAACCCCTTGATTTTACAACTGAAATGTGATATACTGAATCGACTGAATGTGGCTTGATGGCAACATGGAATCTTGTGTGAAGGAGGGTGCCCGATGCGACCGGCTCATTTAAAGCGTTCTTTGTTTGGTTTTAAACGCAAACAGGTGTTACAGTACATTGATCAACTGTGTATTGAATGTGACAAAAAGCTCAAAGACCAAGAGCAACAATATACCGGGAAAATGCAGGCGTTGACCGAAGAGTATGAATCCAAATTTTCCACGCAAGAGCATGCCATTGCTTTGCAGGTTGAAGCCAACAAGCATTTGGAAAGTCAGTTAAATGACATGGCCCTTTCTTTGGATGAAAAGTACGTTGCTTTGCAAAACGAGGTTACTCGTGCCGACGCCTTGGCCGAACAGGTTACTACACAAACCAAGCAGATCGAGCAATTGCAACAGCAATTGTTTGCCAACACCAAGTTGGAACAGACCGCATCTTTGCAATTGGGTGCCTGTTTGACTCAGTTGGCACAAAAGGACGAAGAACTCGCCGCACGAACCGCCGAGGTGGAGCGTTTGCAACAAATGATCGCCCAACTGGAACAACAGTTCGATTCTTTGCGGGGAGATGCCGAACAAGACACCGCTATGGTCAATTGCTTAAATGTGTTGCATGGTCGCAACCGTGCTTTGGCACAAAAGGTAGCGCGATTGGAAGCTGAACTGGAGCATTCACGTTCTACCGACGAAATTGACCAATATGTGAAAACGGTCAACCAAAAGCAGGAAGCGGTCAAATCCACCGAAACGTTGTTTTCGGCGGTACGCAAAGAAATTCAAGATGCTTTGGCGTCTATTTCGCAAAAGATCGAAGATGGTGCGATTTCGCAAACCGAAGACGGCAACTACTTCGTGGATATGGCGACTTTATAAACGTAACGTGGGCGACTGCTCACATACCCTTATTTTGCGGGGCAACCTCATATATTTCGGCGTGCGCATGCATGGGCCCTGGGCGACCGGGCGCTGTGAACCATGTCAGGCGGGGAACCGAGCAGCATTAAGCGGTTTGCTTGGTGCGACGCAGTCAGTCTGTGCATGCGTGCTCCGAAGTGTATGAAGTGCTCCGTTTTTTTGTAGTCAAGGGGGAAATGAAATGTATCAGGTGTTATATCGCAAATGGCGTCCCAAAACCTTTTCCGACGTGTCGGGGCAGGATCATATTACCGTAACCTTAAAAAACGCCATAAAAAGCGGTCGGCTTTCCCATGCTTATTTGTTCACCGGCTCTCGGGGAACAGGCAAGACCTCTTGTGCCAAAATTTTGGCAAAAGCGGTCAACTGTTTACATCCGGTAGACGGCGACCCTTGCAACCAATGTGAAATTTGTAAAGGGATCGACGATGGCACCATTTTAGACGTAGAAGAAATCGACGCCGCCTCCAACAACGGGGTAGACAATATTCGTGCCCTGCGGGAAGAAGTGTATTTTACCCCCACGGCAGGCAAATATCGGGTGTATATCATCGACGAGGTGCACATGTTGTCTGTGCCGGCATTTAATGCCTTGCTCAAAACCTTGGAGGAACCGCCCGAGCACGTAATCTTTGTATTGGCAACCACCGAGGTGCACAAGGTACCTGTAACGGTACTTTCCCGTTGTCAACGGTTCGACTTTGGTCGTATTGCCGACAGCGCCATTGCCGCAAGGTTGCATTTTGTGGCAAAACAAGAACAGTTTTCACTACCGAACGATGCCGCCGAATTGATTGCTCGGTTGGCAGATGGTGGTATGCGAGATGCGTTGTCCATTTTGGATCGTTGTGCGGGAACCGACGTGGTAGACGTAGAACGGATCAATCAAATCGTGGGTCTGCCCGGCAACGATCGACTGCATACGTTGGCTACGGCAGTGGCAACGGGTGACATAGCAACCTGTTTGGCAAACTTGGAAGACTTACATCGCAATGCGGGTGACATGACTCGCTTGTGTGACCAAATGATCACCTATTTTCGCAACGTTATGTTGGCAAAAGCAGTCCCCAACCCCGCCAACCTTATGGTGTGCTCGGCCGAAGATCTGCGAGGGTTTATGAATGCCGCTCACCAATTTTCCATGGAACGAATTTTGCAGGTGTTGCAGGTGTTGCAAGAGGCACGGGAACACATGGCAGGGGCGGTCAATCAGCGGGTGGAATTGGAAATGGCCATGATCCGCTTAACCATGCCCACAAGCCAAACGGTTGTGCCAACACCCCAACCCGTTGAAAGACAGGCACCTCCTCCTATTTCTCCTGCACCGAACCCCCAACCGCAGGCGAAACCTGCCCCCCCACCACCCAAGGAAGAAATTCCTGCGATTTTCAGAGCTGACCCTGTGGCGGAAGTTGATCTTCCGTGGAAAGAAG
>JAZRFL010000029.1:0-2517 GCA_045661365.1 Acutalibacteraceae bacterium
ACTCTGCGGCAAAATTCATCGGTGATACATACGGCTGTGCCGTTCTTCTCAGAGCCGGACACAGTATAATCGATGCCAATGACCTTTTGTATGCAAACCGTGAAATGGTATGGTTTGAAGGGGAGCGAATCCATAATCCCAACACCCATGGCACAGGATGCACGCTTTCCAGCGCCATAGCCTCGAATCTGGCAAAGGGGTGTGATCTTGAATCATCGGTACAACGGGCAAAAGACTATGTTTCGGCAGCACTTGCCCATATGCTGGACTTAGGGCGAGGATCGGGTCCCTTAAATCACGCGGTTGACCTGAACGGTCGGTTTTCGGAATAAAGTGGGGAAAGGGACAAGGGATACCCGAAAAAATTATGCGACCCAAATCACAGGCGGAGAAGGAGGGACACGAATATTTACGAGGGTTCTCCCTTGCGCCAAAAGGGGGATGAAAAAACGGCGAACTCGCAAGGGCTTTTTCTCAATTTTGTTTTGTACAATTTCTTAAATTTATGCTATAATTTTAAAAAGACAATCGGTTGATGCTATGGTAAAATGATACATGGTGTAATGGCAGGTATAGGCATTACATAATAAGGAAAGGATGATGCCCCCTATGAAATCCATAAGAAAAGGAATTGCGGTTATCTTGGTCACCGTTTTGCTGTTTGCTATGGCAATTACTGCTCCTGCGGCAAGCACCGTATTGTATGGCGACACGGATTATGACGGAAAGATCTCGTCTTCCGACGCTTTACAGGTGTTAAAATCCGTGGTTGGCAAGGTGATCTTTACCGACCAAGACCAAGAAATTGCCGACGTAAGTGACAACGACGCTGTTGGAGCAGATGATGCGTTGCTTATTTTGCAATACGTGGTAGGTAAAATCAAGGTGTTCCCTGCCAAAGAACAATCGGTAACACCCCCGCAAGGTACCGTTACGGTAATTGATTCGTTGGATGGGGTAAGCGGTTATCAAACTGTGGTTATTCCTAAACCCATTGATGAAGATTTTAATACCTTGACCCAATGTAACGTGAATTACAATGGTAATTATGACTTGGATTTGGATTGTTATCTTGCTTACGTATACGGCATCAATCCCGGTGGTAAGGGCAGTGGCTTGCAAAATCAATGGAAATCCAAAAAAACCACCTATCATAACGATACCAAAATCGGCATTATGATTGCCTTTAACCGTGACAACGGAGAATATGCGGCAACTTATCCTCGCGGCATGAAAGACGTGCAAACCGATAAAAACGGCGAACCGTTGCTTCATTCGCAAATGACCTATAACATTTATTACATGGTTCCTACCCGCCAATATATGGAATATAAATGGGAAGCCATTGAAAGCTATATCGCCGCAGGCGGTGTAGAAGTTGTGGCGTTAGAAGAACCTGAAATGTGGAACAAAGCAGGGTATTCCCAAGGATTCAAAGAAGAATACGAAGCCTATTACGGCGAGGCATGGCAAGACCCCGAAACGTCGGCCGAGGCCATGTGGAAAAACCAATATTTTAAATCCTACATCAACAAAGCAGGCATTGAATATCTCACCGGAAAAATCAAAGAAAAATATCCCGAAGTTACGGTGCTGATTGCGGCTCACAGCAACTATGGCTATACGGTGCACGGTATTTCCACCGGCATGGCTATGTACGCTTCCATTCCCACGGTGGATGGCTTTATCGGCCAAACTTGGGGGGATGAAGCCGCATACAGTATGTATTACAACGGCAGCAAAGGTTCCGACACCTTCTTAAACTCGCTGTATGCCTATAACAGTTACGGCGAATCGTTGGGCCGCGGCCAATCGCTGTATTTGCTGCAAGATCCCGCTTCGGATATTGCGGGTATGCTGGAAGAATCGGTGATGCTCGGTAGGTGGAAAGATACGGTGGTAGCCGCCATGATGCAAAACGACACCACGTCTTTCCAATCCACCATTTGGCCGCAACGGGCGTTTGAACCCGCCAGCGACGATTATAAAATTATGCAGCTCAACATCAACAAAATGTATGAGGAGTTTGATACCCTGTCGGGCGCCAATTACAGCGGTACCCCCGGCATCGCCCTGGCCACCTCCGACTCGGTGGGTTGGCACGTTGGCAACGAGTCCCTGACTTCATCCAAAGTGGACGACCATCCCCGCGCCGGCTATACCGGTATCTTTTGCGCGCTGGAAAGCCGCGGGATTTCGGTGGATTCGGTTTGTCTGGACCAGCCGGACGATATTTTGCAGGAACAACTGGAATCCATCAACCTGCTGATTCTGCCTTACGATACCATGAAACCCATGAGCCCCACCGCCAACAGGGTAATTGCTCAATGGGTAAAAGAGGGCGGTCGGATTCTGTATTTGGCCGGCGACGACGTATATTCGCATATGTCTTATGAATGGTGGGGCGAAAAGAAGGTTACTCCCTTCACGGATTTGATGAATGAATTGGGGCTGGGCGACGTTGCCGTTACCACCGGCGTTGCCTCCGGCTCGACCGTGCAAACAACCGACGATTCG
>JAZRFL010000030.1:0-1045 GCA_045661365.1 Acutalibacteraceae bacterium
CTTTGCGAAAACTCATATGCTTCGTTGTTTCTCCTCTCCCTAAAAAGCACCGCTTTTCAGGGAACCCGTTTTTCTCTCCCTTCATCCGCCACCGGCGGCGGTCGGGCTCGTTACCCTTTGCACAAGGGAGGCAAGGAAATCGGCAACCTTGGTTGCATAAACAAAGCACCTCGGTAACTCCGAAGTGCTTGGCTAAATACATATAGAATTTCTCGCTTTTGTTCTACGTCAAACTGCGTCCGCACAAGGGTTTGGCGGAAACAACGGTTGGTCAAGCGTGGCAGAGGAGCAGTTGGGATGAAAAAGCCCTTTTCTTCGGGATGATAGGCGTACGTGGGTACGTCGAATCCCGAAAAAAGGGCTAAAAGCGAATCAAAAATCATCCCCGCAGGGGATACCTTTTAAAAAAGTCACCGCACCAAAAGAAAGTAGTGTGCAAAGTTCACACTCTGCACACTACCGAAACACATAAAATATTCGCTTTGTTTTTCGCCCAACTGCGGTACTATTCCACTTGGCTGGTGCAATGAGGACACCGCGTCGCTTCTATGGCGATCTCACTGCGGCAATAAGGACAAACCTTGGTAGTGGGTTCACTGGGCACTTCTTCTTTTTTGCGACGACCAATGCGTGACAAAGTGTTGATAAACTTAATGATAAAGAAGATCACCACGACCATAATGAGGAAGTTGATCACAGCGGTAATAAAAGCACCGTAGGTTACCGCAACCCCGTTGACTTTAAATGCCAAGCTGCTGAACCGTTCGCCCAACAACAGACCCATTAAGGGAGAAATAATGTCGTTGACCAAGGAATCCACAATGGCTTTAAACGCACCGCCGATCATAATGCCGACAGCCATGTCGATCACACTGCCGCGGGTGGCAAATTCTTTTAATTCACTGATCCACTTTGGTTTTTTCATAATTCGTAAGCCTCCAACAAATTTTTGCTTATTATACCAAAATTCTTGGTATTTTGCAATGCCCGAAAAGGAAAAAAACAAACTTTTTTTGCCCGACCTCATAAATTGTAAACAAATTGT
>JAZRFL010000031.1:0-11715 GCA_045661365.1 Acutalibacteraceae bacterium
CGGCGGTCAAATAGGCGGTAATTTGGCAATCATGCTGGAGGGGGAACACCTGCGGGCGATCGGGGGTCGTCGCGGTGAAACCTTGAACGCTTTGCAATATCTGACCACCTTGGTTGCCAACCGTGGTGATGGTGATTATCAACGCATTACCTTAAATATTGGCGATTATCGCGAAAAACGGGAAAAGACCCTGCGGTCTTTGGCTCGTCGCATGGCCAATCAAGCGGTCAAAACCGGCCGCAATATGACCTTGGAGCCCATGAATCCCTATGAACGCCGTATCATTCATACTGCGGTGCAAGACGTAAAAGGGGTTACTTCCTGGTCGGTGGGTGAAGAACCCAATCGCCGTGTGGTGATCGGTACCGAACGCGGCAAGCGCGGTGGTAATCGTGGCGGTCGCGGCGGCAATCGTCCCGCGGCACCTAAGGCCGATCCCGCTCGTGAACAAAAGAAAGATCAAGAATCTGCTCCTTTGTACGGCAGAATCGGTTAATACGTAATCGGAATCAAACGGCAGCTCTTTATGGGCTGCCGTTTTTGTATGTGGTTGCATAGTGCACAACAACAGAAACCCCCGACGAACCGTTTGGATCGTCGGGGGTATTGATTAGAATGGTCGCTTGGTTAGGCTTCGACTATGCTTTTATACAACTTAATGTATTCGCCGGCAGAGGTGTTCCAACTGTTGTCTTGTGCCATGGCACGGGAAACAGCAGCACGCCATGCCGATTTGTCGGCATACAACGACAAGGCGCGTTGTACGGCGTCAGCCATGTCGTCACCGTTATAAGTTTGGAAGGTAAAGCCGTAGCCGTTGGGATCGCCGCAGTCCACGATCGTGTCTTTTAGCCCACCGGTCTCCCGCACGATCGGCAGGGTACCGTAGCGTAATGCTACCAATTGCGCCAAACCGCAGGGTTCAAATTTCGAGGGCATGAGGAACAGATCGGCACCTGCGTAGATCTGATGTGCCAGGGCGGGAATAAAGCCGGTTTTTAGTGCCAATTTTTCGGGATATTTTTCGGCCATTTGGGTGAAATAATTTTCATAAGCCCAATCGCCCGAGCCCAAAATTACAAACTGCACATCTTGTTCCAACAGATGTTCCATGGCATATTGCACCAGATCCAACCCTTTTTGAGAAACCAATCGCGTGACAATACCGATTAAGGGTACGTCGGGATTTTGAGGCAGTCCCATGGTTTTTTGCAAGGCGGCTTTGTTGGCGGCTTTGCCTGTCATATCATTGGCAGAGTAATTGGCTTCGATCATGCTGTCGGTGGCGGGATTGTACACTTCGGTGTCGATCCCGTTAATGATGCCCGACAATTTCCAGGCACGTTCTTTTAAAATGCCGTCTAACCCATAGGAGAACCAAGGATCCATAATTTCCTTGGCATAGGTGGGACTAACAGTATTTACGGCGTTGGCGGATTCAATACCGCCTTTTAAAATATTGGCGCATCCGTCATAATCCAACAGAGAGTGGGCATAAGAAGGAATACCAAACACATCCTCCAACACGTCGTAGCCGTATTTTCCCTGATACTGAATATTGTGAATGGTGAGCAGGGTTTTAATGTTTTCGTAACCCGGTTTATGGGCATAGATCAAACTGTGGTATACCGGAAGCAATGCGGTTTGCCAGTCGTTGCAATGAATAATGTCGGGGATATAGTCAATAACAGGCAAAATTTCCAAAGCGGCACGGGCAAAAAAAGCGAACCGTTCGGCGTCGTCATAATATCCGTATAAGCCGGCACGTTTAAAGTAATATTGATTGTCCAACAAATAGTAGGTAACACCGCCTACTTTGGTCTCGAAAATACCGCAGTATTGCCGCCGCCATGCAACGGGTACCGAAATACTCCCAATGAATTGCATACCGTCACGCAAATGCTGGGGTACGTCTTCGTACAGCGGCATGACCACGCGGCAACCCACAAACCGCTTGCGTAAAGCGGCCGGCAGAGCACCGGCTACGTCGCCCAATCCCCCCGAAACGGCAAAGGGATATGCTTCGCTGGTTACAAATAAACTTTTCAAGGAATACGCCTCCTTCAGAAAAAATGGTTTATGGCGTTACACCAAAGAATCTTTGGCAATATATGCGGGATAAGAATCAAACCCGATCAAGGTACGGGCAGGAGAAATCTCTACATTTTTGTCGGTTACTACGTAAGAAAGCTGCGCTTTGTCCCCAATCAAGGTGTCTTGCATGACCACGCAGTTAGACAGTACTGCATCTTTGCCCACTTGTACACCGCGGAACAAAATGCAGTTGTCCACTTGTCCTGCAATCAAGCAACCGTCGGCAACCAAACTGTTTTTGACTTGACTGCCGGGGGCGTAACGGGCGGGGGCGTCGTCACGAACTTTGGTTAAAATTGGACGTTCGGGACAGAATAACGCTTGCCGAACCTTGGCTTGCAACAGATCTTCGTTGGCGGTTAGGTAGGTAGACAGGCTGTCTATGACCCGTACGTAACCGTCCAGCTTATAAGCGCGCATATTCAGCTGGTCCAATTGCCGTTGATATACGTCGCGGCTCAAGGTGGTGTAGTTACGACTCATGGCGTCTTTTACCATCTTGATCAATAAACTGCGGTTGTGAATAGAAACATTGATAGCATAGTCGCAGGGTTCGTCAATTTGCGGATCGATCAAAATTTCGTTGATCTTTCCGTCTTTTGACAAACCAAATACCATGCGACCGTCGGCGCCTTTTGGTTTTTTACCGTGCACATATCCATAGGTGATGTCGGCACCCGATTGAATATGTTGCTCTAACATGGCGGACAGATCAAAATTATAAACTGTGTCGCAATCACACAGAACCACGTAATCTTCTTTGGAATTTTCCAAAAAAGGCATCATGGCAGACAATTCCAGCAAACGGGTTGCGTTGGTACCGCTGGCCATGTTGCTGTAAGGCGGGAACAAATAAATACCACCGTTTTTACGGGAAAGATCCCAAGGCTTACCGCTGCCCAGGTGATCCATCAATGAGCGATAATTGTTCCGAGAAGAAATACCGATTTTGGTGATGCCTGCATGAACCATGGCAGACAGGGGGAAATCGATCAACCGATACCGTCCGCCGAAGGGAACCGAGCCCATGCAACGACGTTGGGTCAGATCACGGATCATATGATCTCCAATGTTGGAAAAAATAACACCAATACTGTTGGTTTTCATATTTGATCACCCTCCTTTACGCTTTCTTGCACCATTTTTCCGGCACCGATTACGGCACCCTTGCCAATGGTCAAGCCGTCGCCCACCAAAGCAACGCCCCACTTTGTGCGGTCATCCATTTCTTCGGGAGCTTGACCGATGACAGCACCTTCTTCTACCACGCAGTTTTCTGCAATCATGGCATATTTGACAACGGCACCTTTTTTGATTACCGTGCCCGGCATAATGATCGAGTACTGTACTTGTGCGCCGGGTTCAATTACCGCGCCGGAAAAGAGCACCGAGTAGTCTACCATACCCGAAACGTCACAGCCGTCGCTGATAAGGGAGTTGTGAATATCGGCATCGGGAGAAATGTAGTGGGGCGGATTGGTGTCGGTACGGGAATAGATTTTCCAGTTTTCGTCCAGCAGATCCAATTCTACCGAGGGATTTAGCAGATCCAAGTTGGCATCCCACAGGGATTCTACGGTACCCACGTCTTTCCAGTAACCGTCAAAGGAGTATGCCATCATGCGGCAACCGTTGTTCAGCATGGTGGGAATAATGTTTTTACCAAAGTCGTTGGAGGAGTTGGGATCGGCTTCGTCTTGTTCCAAATAAGCACGCAGGACATCCCACTTAAAAATATACACACCCATAGAGGCTTTGGTGGATTTGGGGACTTTCGGCTTTTCTTCAAACTCATAAATACTACCGTCTTCGCGGGTGTTCATAATGCCGAAACGGCTGGCTTCTTCCAGAGAAACGTCCAACACTGCGATCGTGCAGTCGGCGTTGTTTTGTTTGTGGTAATCCAGCATTTTGCTGTAATCCATTTTATAAATGTGGTCCCCTGACAAGATCAGTACGTATTCCGGGTGATACCGTTCAATAAACGGAATGTTTTGGTAAATAGCATTGGCGGTACCTTTATACCAGTCGGCACCTGCATTGCGTTGGTAAGGAGGCAACACGTGTACCCCGCCACCGCGACGGTCCAGATCCCAAGCGTCACCGGTACCAATGTAATCGTTGAGCACCAGGGGCTGATATTGGGTCAGTACCCCTACGGTGTCGATCCCGGAGTTGGTACAGTTAGACATGGGGAAGTCAATGATGCGATATTTTCCGCCGTAAGGAACGGCAGGTTTGGCAATTTTTTGCGTTAACACGCCCAGTCGGCTGCCTTGTCCGCCGGCCAAAAGCATGGCAACACATTCGGTTTTGTAAAACATAATGTTGATACGGTCCTTTCCTTTGAAATTTAGGGAATGAAACGGGTGATTTGGTCAACAAGGCGCAACTCACCCACCTATCATTGTACAGATCATAGTATACCAAATTTCTAATATGAATACAACCCTTTTTTATGAAAATCGTGTATATGCACGAAAAACGGGGGGTTAGTTTTGTGTAACTTAACCAAACAATTGGGCGGATTGAGCCATCCGATGGCAAAATAGGACTTTAACAATATTTACTGCGGGTAAGATGCAACCTTTGTTTTATAATAAACTTGAATTTATAAAAAAGGTGTGTTACCATGGAGAAAATCAAACATCGGCGCATACGGTTTACGACTCGACCATCTTTGGGACGAAAAATCGGTCGCGTGTTGCTGATCTGCGTGCTTTTTTTGTTGGTTTTTGCGGCAATGGGACTTTTATGGTACAAATTGCCGATTATAATTATGGAAGTGTGAATCCGAAGGAGGATCCGATATGCTTCATTTTATTTTTGGTCGTGCAGGATTCGGCAAGACGCATTGGGTGCAACAGCAGTTGTTGAAGACTGCGGCACAACAAAATGCGGTTTTGCTGGTGCCGGAGCAAGCTTCGTTTGAAACCGAGCGTGCTATGGTGGGACTGAAACTGTCTCATTCGGTGGAGGTGTTGTCCTTTTCCCGTTTGTGTGATCGGGTGTTTAAACTGTACGGTGGTATTGCGGGCAAGCGGTTGGGCGATCAAGAAAAATTGTTGCTTATGCATCGTGCTGTTTTACAGGTGGGCGATCGATTGCAACTTTACCGTCGGGGACACAAAAACATTCGGTTTGCTACCCACGTGTTGTCTATTGCTACCGAGTGCGGACACAAGGGGATCACCCCCGAACAACTTATGACCGCTTCCATTACTTTGCCCCAAGGGGGATTGAAGCAAAAATTACAAGAACTTGCGTTGATGTTGTCGGCTTATCAAAGCTTGGTGCAGGAATCGTATATTGATCCTACCGAGGAACTGAGTCGCTTACATGATTTGCTGCAGCAAGTTCCTTTTTGGCAGGACAAAACGGTGTACATAGACGGATTCAAGGATTTTACCGCTCCGCAAAAGAAATTGGTTGCACAAATGATCGGTCATGCCAAAGAGGTCTATGTGACCTTGTGCACCGATGGCAAGGTGGCGGAACATCCGCTGGCGTTGTTTGCGAACGTAAGCGATCTTGCCAAACAAATGGAATGCATGGCAAAGGATGCGGGGATTACGGTTTGCGAGCCGATTGATTTAACCGAAAATCATCGGGCACAAACGCCGGGACTGCAAGCGGTAGAGCAGGTGTTTTCCCAAAAAGAAGCCCCTTGCTGTCAAGGGGACTCTTCGGTTATGATATGCGGATGTGACGATATTTATGATGAAGTCGACTATGTTGCCGCATCCATTTGTCGATTGGTGCAAGAAGAAGGAATGCGTTTTCGTGAAATTACGGTGATTTCAAGAGAACCCAATCGGTACAACGATTTGTTGACGTCGGCCTTTGATCGGTTTGGAATCCCATGCTTTTCCGACGATCGCCGCAGTGTGACCCATTTGCCCTTGTTCGCGTTGCTGAGAAAAGCCGCAGAGTTGGCAGAAAAAGGGATAGACACCGCCGGCTTGTTGTCGCTTATGAAAACCGACTTGTGGGATCTTACCTTACAAGAAATTGCTGCGTTGGAAAATTATGCGTTTGTGTGGTCGGTGGAAGGAAACGGTTGGCTGAATGACTTTAACAATCATCCCGATGGCATAGGGGACAAGCAACCAACTCAAGAGGCGGTCGTCCGTATCAATCAATTGCGCAAAAAGGCGGTTTTGCCTATTGTACAATTGCGAAAAAAATGGCAATCATGTCAAACCGTTACCGATTTTTGTACGGTGTTGTATGACTTTTTGGAACAAAACCATATTTATACCCGATTACAAGCTCTGAGCAGAAAAGTGAGCAAGCAGGGCGCTCCGTTTGAGGCAGAGGATCTGCTTCGTTGTTTTGAATTAAGCAATCAATTGTTGGACAAAATGGTGTTTGCCATGGGTGGCACGCAGGTGAGTGGACAGGAATTTACGCAAATGCTCACCTTAATGATCGGATCTGCCGACCTTGGTAAGATTCCTCAAGGAATCGATCAAGTGGTGCTCGGTTCCGCCGATCGTACTCGTCCTGCCGCACCCAAGGCGGTGTTTGTGGTAGGTGCCAACCAAGGCGTGTTCCCTGCTGTGCCTGCCGCAGGCGGTCTGCTGAGTGATTATGAACGAAAGATCCTAAAAGAACAACAGCATCTGGCTTTTTCCGATCGCTGTGAATTTGAAACAGTAGCAGAAAATTTTTTGTTTTACCAAGCGGTTAGCTCGGCATCGCATTTTTTGTGTATGACCTATATACGGTCGGGAAGCGAATCCAACGAACCTTGTCGATGGGTTACCTATATCAAAGAACGGTTGCCCCACGTTACCGAAACCACTTCTGCCGCTTGTAAGCAGGCAGATGCGTTGACTTTTGCTCGTGCTCCTTTGCCGACGTTTGATCTGTTGGCACAGCGGTATGCCGAGAACGATGAGATGGTAGACAGCTTGTATCAATATATTGGTGAAACCGATCCTACTCAAACCGAGTTGTTGCGCCGTTTAACCGAACCGCAAGATTGTTCTTTGACTGCCGATCATGCATGGCGGTTGTTCCGCGAGAAAATGCGGGTGTCACCGACTGCCATTGAAGCGTATCATAAATGTAGATTTAATTATTTTTGCAAATACGGCATGCGGGTACGCCCTTTGCGTCCTGTGGGATTGGACGTGTTGGCAAAGGGGACATTGGTACACTATATTTTGGAAAAAATGCTGGTCCGTTATGGTAGCAAGGGATTACATACCTTGACCACCCAAGAGCGGGATGAACAGATTCGTGGGTTGCTTTGGGAATTTGTACAAACCGAAATGGGCGGGTTTGACCAAAAAAGCTCGGTTTTTTTGTTTCAATTGCGTCGCATTGAGATTTTGGCGATTTCGCTGGTGGAACACCTTGTCGCCGAAATGAAAGACAGCAAATTTGAAACGGTGGCCTGCGAATTAAAGGTAGGTCCCGGTGAAGCGGTGGAATCCTTACGTATCCCCTTAACAAACGGCGGTGAAGTAACCGTGATTGGAGTGCTGGACCGTTTGGATGTATATCAAAAAGACGGACAGACTTATTTTCGTGTGGTAGACTATAAAACCGGTTCCAAGGAATTTCATTTGGAAGATATTTACTACGGCATTGGTCTGCAAATGTTTATGTATTTGTATTCGGTGGAGCAAAACGGACACCAATTCGGTGAAAACCGTTATCCCGCAGGGGTGTTGTATATGCCTGCCAAGCGCTCTACCGTGTTGTCTACCAACGAAAAAGAGGTTGAGAAACAACTGACCGATCGCCTACGTATGAAAGGGGTCGTGCTGGACGATATGGACGTGGTGCGTGCCATGGAACCAAACGTAAGCGGTACGTATGTTCCCGTAACGGTAAAGATGAATGGCGATCCTACCGAACGGTCGGCGTTGGCATCGTTGGAATTCTTTGGCAAGACCCGTCGGCATATAGAAACTCTGCTGAGAGATATGGGCGATGCTTTGCTGAATGGAGATATTACCTGCGATCCTTTGGATCCCAAAGGTGCCAAAGGCGGTGCGTGTACCTACTGTGATTATAAGGCGGCTTGTCCTCTTATGAGTGACACGTTGCACCGACAGGTAACGAGCCTGTCTGCCACCGAAAAAAAGGAATTGATGAAAGGGGGAGATTGGAATGGCGATTGATTTTACAAAAGCACAACAAACAGCCATTGACAGTCGGGGCGCTTTGCTGGTGTCGGCGGCGGCAGGATCGGGAAAGACTGCCGTGTTGGTGGAACGAGTGGTGCAATGTATTTTGGACAAAGATGATCCGGTGGACGTAGACCGTATGCTGGTGGTGACCTTTACCAAGGCTGCCGCAGGGGAAATGCGTCAACGGATTCAAGATCGCTTGGCAGCCGAATTTGCCAAAGACCCCACAAACACCCGTATTTTGCGGCAACAAATGTTGTTGCAAAAAGCCAATATTTGTACCATCGACTCTTTTTGTAAGAATTTGATCACCCAATATTTTGAACAGTTAGACATTTCTCCCGATTTTACCATTATTTCGGAAAACACCCTCAGAACTTTGAAAAAAGAGGCGTTGAACGAAACGCTGGATTTGTTTTTGGAAACCAAAAATGAGGAGTTTGCAGAGCTTGCCGAAATTTTAGGAGCCGATCAAGACACTAAGAATTTGGCAAGTGCCATAGATCTGATCAACAAGCATATGCAATCGTTGCCCTGCCCAAAAGAGTGGGCGGACAGAGTGCAAACCGATTACCTGAATTTTTCAAAGGTGGAACGATCGACTTGGGGCAAGACGATCTTTGATCGCACCGAGCGTATGACAGAGCGTTGCTGTTCGTTTTTACAGGGCGTAACGGCGCAGGTGCAATTTGACCCGTTGATTGAACAAAAACGGGGAGAAATTTTGCGTACTGCGTTGGTACAGTTGGAGGACGTGCTGGCGAGTTTGCGTGCCCGCAATTGGGATGAGGTGCGTTTAAACCTTGAAAAATTACAGCCCATTTCATTTAAATCGGCACAATTAAGAGGAAAAGACTTTGACGTAACCCTAAGAAACCAAACTGTAACCTGTCAAGTTATGGTGGACAAGGTGCGAGAAACGTTGCAAAAACTATTTGCCTTGAGTGCTGATGCATGCAAAGAAGAATGCGATTTGCTTGCCCCTTACGTCGAACTGTTGTTTGAAGCGGTGGAGGAATACCGCCGCCGTATTGATCAAAAAAAGAAAGACAGAAATGCGTTGGACTTTTCTGACCTTGAGTCTTTGGCGTTGCAACTGTTGGTGGAATACCGAGACGGAAAAGCGATTACTACCCCTTTGGGTAAGGCGATTTGCCAAGCCTACACCTATGTAATGGTGGACGAGTTTCAAGATATCAATACCCTGCAAGCGGAAATTTTCGGAGCGGTTTCGGACGACGGCAAACGGTTGTTTGCGGTGGGGGACGTTAAGCAAAGCATATACCGCTTCCGCAAAGCCAATCCCGACATTTTTTTGCGTATGATGAAACGGCTTCCTGTTTACGAACAAGGGGGCTCGAACGGCCGTTTGGTATTAGACGGCAATTTTCGCAGTCGGGAGGGACTATGCCAAACGGTCAATGCCTTTTTTCGTTTGGTAATGTCGGAATATGCGGGGGATTTGGACTATAACGAAGAACATCAATTGGTTTCCATGAGCAATTTCCCCGAAAGCGAGATTCCCGCGGTGGAACTGTCGTTTTACCACGGAGATGACGAGCGGGAAGCCATAGAATTGGAAGCGGATCTGATCGCCAATCGAATAAAAGAAGCAATGACCGTTCCGTGTGTGACCGAAAAAGGACGGTTGCGGGAAGCCAAACCCGGAGACTGTGTTATTTTGTTGCGCAGTTTAAAAAATCGTGCTTCTTTGTATGAGGAACGGTTGCGGCAACACGGTTTTTCGGTGACTGCCGAACAAGACGAGGCCTTTTTCGAACGCAAAGAGGTCATGTGGACGGTCAGCTTGTTGCAAGCGCTGAACAATCCTACCGATGACGTGGCGATGTTGGCAACCATGTTGTCGCCGTGGTGCGGCTTTACTGCCGACCATTTGGCAATGCTTCGCACCGAACACCCCAACTTGCCTTTGGCTGTTTGCTTGGAGCGAGCCGCCGCTGCAGGCGATGTATTGGCTAAAACCGTGCATGAGAATCTTGAACGATTTCGTGTCAAATCCGCTACCGCTTCGGTGGATCGGTTGTTGGGGTATATTTATGATACCTACGGTATTTTGTCGGCGGTCAGAGTAATGAAAAACGGCAATCAATGTCGCAACAATTTGCTTGCTTTGCAGGAACTTGCCAAGGAATGCTCCGACAACGGTTATGACCGTTTGGACGGATTTTTGCGTTATGTTAAAAAATTGCAAGAAGAAAATGCAACCGTGTCGGTACCCGCCGCCGCTTGTGACGACAATGCCGTACGGATCATGAGCATTCATCACAGCAAGGGGTTGCAATTCCCCATTTGTTTTGTGGCGGGGTGTGCCAACGGATTTAATAAAATGGACAGTACCGCGCCGATCTTGTTAGACGTGAATTTGGGGTTGGGTCTTACTTTGACCGATGACAAATTGCAAATGCGCCGTTCTACCTGTATGCGGCAGGCGGTGGCAACCGAGGTAGCGCGCAGCAGTATATCGGAGGAATTGCGGGTGTTGTACGTGGCAATGACCCGAGGAATTGACCGCTTGATTTTGTTGACGGCTTTGAACGACCCCGAAAAAAATATTTTAGATGCCGTAATGGATCTGGACAGCGGTAATATGTCCGACACGCAGGCGTTGCGATTGGATCCGGAATTGGTGTTGTCGGCATCGGGATATGGGAAATGGTTGCTTTATTTTGCATTGTTGCATCCTTCGGGAGGGCAATTGCAATCCTATGCCAATACCAATTACGGATATTTGCCTGCCGAGGCAGAGCATTGTGACATACGACTTTGGCACGCTCGCCAAATCGAACCACCGGCTCCCTTGCAGGTGCCGCAAGAACGGGTACGGTGTGCCGATCCTGCCATGGTGTCACGGTTGCAAGCCCAATTGAATTACGACGATCCGTATAAACCGTTGCAGCGTATGTTTGCCAAACGCAGTGTTTCTCAGTTGGTGCACGATACCCCGCACGTTTTGCGGCATGAAACCCATGCGCCTCGGCCATCATTTTTGCAAGAGGGCGGACTGTCGGCTACCGAGCGAGGAACGGCACTTCATACCTTTATGCAGTACGCCGATTATACCGCCGCCGCAACCGATTTGGACGGGGAATTGGAACGCCTGGTCAATCAAGGATTTATGACCCGACAACAAGCCGATGGCGTCAATCGATCCAAAGCGGCCGCATTTTTCACCGGCCCGCTGTACCAAAGAATAGCCAAGTCGCCGCGGGTCATGCGGGAACATAAGTTTATGAGTCAAATTTCGGTTACGCGATTGGATCCTACCTTGCCCGAAAAATTTGAAAACGAGCGAGTGGTGGTACAGGGGATCACCGACTGTGTGTTTGAAGAAGACGGACAATTGGTGGTAGTGGACTACAAAACCGACCGCGTCAAAGAAATCGGCGAATTGGGAGACCGTTATGCCGAACAACTGCGACTTTATGCCCATATGCTGACCGAGAATATGGGAATG
>JAZRFL010000032.1:0-3618 GCA_045661365.1 Acutalibacteraceae bacterium
TTTTCTGAAAGTGCAAAAGCACGTGGCGTAAATGCCGATGAACAAAGGGTTTGTTGGGTTACGACCGTGACCACCACAGGTATGTTTCGAGTGCGCCCCGTTATGACCACTTCGATACGTCTCCATGTATGTTAAACTCCCGTGGGAGTATTAACGCAATATTTGATTGATGCCGAACGGAAACAGCGTACGACATCAGCACTCTTGTTCTGCTAAAAGCAACATTGACATTCTATCAAATACTTTTATTTTTGTCAAGGTTTTCGTTAGAAAAAATGGTGTGAAATAATTCGACAGCTCGCTTATACTCGCCTTTTAAATACAACCATCCAAATAAAGCTTCCAAGCCGGTGGCATAATGGTATTGCGCATGGGTGGCGTTTTTGGGTGCACGAGAAGTGTGAGCATTGCGTCCCCGTTTA
The DNA here is from genome assembly GCA_045661365.1 of Acutalibacteraceae bacterium. GTDB lineage: Bacteria > Bacillota > Clostridia > Oscillospirales > Acutalibacteraceae > UMGS1484. The sequence goes on from JAZRFL010000032.1 coordinate 423, forward strand.
AAAATTTCTAATTCTTTTTCGGTCAGCATGGCTTCGATTTTTTTAAAACCTTCTGCTTGCGCGGGTGCACTTACCATTTTAACTTTTTCTATATTCAATTCTTTGGCGGGGCGGTTGGCTTCACAAGCCAAAAACTCCCGTGTGAGCAATTCATATACACCGTCACCCACAAAAGCGAGGGTAGCGGGACTTAAATTGTCGGCATCACAAGCCATAGCAAGAAATCGCATATTAACGCTCCTATGACAAATAATCGAACTCCATGTCGTAAATGCAAACGGTATCGCCGTCTTGACAACCTGCGTCGACCAACGCTTGAATAATACCGCTTTGGTGCAAGACCCGTTGGAAATATTGCAGTGATTCATAATCATCGGGATTGATGGTTGACATAATCTTCTTCAACCATTCGGCCTCTACAATATATGCCCCGTTTTCTTCGGTGACAGTAAAACGATCTTTGGCTACGTACAATTCATCTTCGGGAATGGGATCGGGCTCAAAGGTGAGAATAGGAGGCAGGGTAGAAAGCACTGCTGCTACGCGGTTGATCAGTTCCTTGGTACCTTCGGCAATAGGGGCGCAGATGTTGAAATATTCGTATCCATGCTCTTGGCAATAAGTTTCCATGCGTTCAATTTGCTCGGGCGTCGCCATGTCGGTTTTGTTACCTGCAACAATTTGCGGACGAGAGGAAAGTTCAGGGCTGTAGACTGCTAATTCTTTATTAATAGCCTCAAAATCTTCGATAGGATCGCGACCTTCACTACCGGCGACGTCCACAATATGTACAAGCAAACGACAACGTTCTACGTGGCGTAAAAACTGATGACCCAAACCAACCCCTTCACCGGCACCTTCAATCAGTCCGGGGATATCGGCCATAACAAATGAAGCGCCTTCACCAATACGAACGACACCGAGAGTGGGCGTGATGGTGGTAAAATGGTAGTTGGCAATTTTGGGTTTAGCTTCGCTTACTACCGATATTAAGGTGGATTTTCCTACGTTGGGAAATCCCAATAAACCAACATCGGCCAAAAGTTTTAATTCTAACTGTACGTCATATCCTTGTCCCGGAGCGCCGCTTTTGGCAAAGCGAGGGGCTTGTCGGGTTGCGGTAGCGAAGTGGCTGTTCCCCCAACCACCGCGGCCGCCCTTGGCCACTACAAAGGACTCTTCTCCGGAAACGTCAGCAAGCAAACGACCACTCTCAGCATCTTTTACCAAAGTGCCGTTTGGAACGTAAATAATTAGGTCTTGACCATTTTTGCCGAAGCATTTTCCTGCTGTACCGTTTTGACCGTTTTCTGCAATATATTTACGCTTATAGCGAAAATCCGCTAAGGTAGACAGGTTGGTGTCAGCTTTAAAAACAACATTACCGCCTTTTCCGCCGTCGCCACCATCGGGACCGCCTGCGGCTACGTATTTTTCACGGCGAAAAGAAACGCCGCCATTACCGCCGTCACCTGCTTTGATTTTAATTTTTGCAACGTCAATAAACAATGTGCCTACCTCCTATAAGCGAAATCAAAGGAAAAGGGAAGGAGTCGATTGTCGATTCCTTCCCATTCAAGTCTGTGATTATTGTTCAACAGCGTAAACGCTGATGCACTTGCGGTCACGACCCATGCGTTCGTACTTTACTTTGCCGTCGATCAGAGCGAACAAAGTATCATCAGAACCGCGGCCAACGTTAACACCGGGATGAATATGGGTACCACGTTGACGAATGAGAATGTTACCGGCCAAGACAAATTGACCGTCGGCACGCTTGGGTCCCAAACGCTTGGATTCGGAATCACGGCCGTTCTTGGTAGAACCAACACCCTTTTTATGGGCGAACAATTGAATATTTACATTAAACATTTGTATTTCCTCCGTTCAGAATCAGATTATACACACGAATGTACTGCGGATATTGTTTTTGAATGTTGACCAAATGCTTTTGTAACCCTTTGAAAAGAGAAGCGGCGGATTGGTGATTGCTGTAAACAGCGAACATTCCGTCTTCGGTTACGGCAAGCAAATTTTGGTCATGCTGTTCCATCAAGTTTGCGGTTAAAATTACCGCCGATGAAACTGCACTGCACACAATGTCTTTTCCCAAAGAAGCGTAGCCACTGTGACCCGAAACGTAAAAACCGCAAGGTTGGCCGTTTCGTAGACTAAAAACCGCAGTAATCATAATGCTTTTAAAATTAGGCGTTTGCTACACCGTTGATCGAAGTGATTTCGATTTTGGTGTAGGGTTGACGGTGACCCATTTTACGTTTTTCGTTTTTCTTGGGTTTATAGGTGAAAACGGTGATCTTCTTGGCTTTACCGTTTTTCAGCACCTTGGCTTCTACGGGAATGTCCAAAGTAGGAGTACCTACTTGGATGCCGTTTTCGTCAGCAAAGGCGAGAACGGTGTCAAATTTTACGACTTCGTCTGCTTCGGCAGAGAGTTTTTCGACATACAATACATCGCCAACTTGTACTTTGTATTGTTTGCCACCGGTTTGAATAACTGCGTACATAATTTTTCGTCTCCATTTCAATAGACTCGCTGTCAGTTGGGGCGGATGTGTCCATCACTTTCGGTGGATTTTTACGCAACAAAAACCACCGCCCATAACAAGCGGCTTGAACATTGTACTATAAGAAGAGTGGTTTGTCAAGGTTTTTTTTGTTTTTATTGAAATATATATTGAAATATGATACAATATCTTCGTCGACAAATTTCGTCAAAAAAACTCATATGTTTGCAGGTGTTGATTTATGAAAAAATCTTTGGTATTTATTTTAATTTGTGCGCTTTTGTTTGCTTTTGCCGGTTGCGGTGAGTCTACCTCAAATGACGTGAACTCCAATGGATCTACAGTCAACCAAAAGCCGATAAACAACGCGGAAGATGAAACACAACCACAAGCAGATGTTACGAGCGTAGAGTATCAAATTCAACGACAAGACCATTCTTTTAAAAATAGTCAAGATAAGGTTGTGTTAGAGTATTATTACGATTTGGTTACGGTAAACGGCGACAGCGAAGCAATTACCGCAATCAATGCCGTTCTTGACTCCGGTTATCAAGAGTTTTTGTCTGAAAAAGATGTTATGAAAAGTATGGCTGATCTTGCCGAGCAATCGTCAGATTATGAGTATAAGAATGTTCGCGAAACCAAAGTTACACACAATACCAACCATATTT
>JAZRFL010000033.1:0-24921 GCA_045661365.1 Acutalibacteraceae bacterium
GCGGATTTCCGCTCACTCTTCGTTGAAATACTCGCCAATACGACAGTATTGGCTGCGTTTTGCGCCTCGATTGAACAAAAATCCGCTCTTTTCAAAATCCTTGACCGCAAATCGAGGAGAGTTCGAGGGATTTTCAGTTCGGTCGGGCGAAGGAATGCTCCCGCCTTGCGAGAACGAACGGGCTGAAAAGCACCGAAGTATCCCGCTTTGCGGCGGGTTCAAGTTTTAATGTTCACCCTAACATGATCGAGGCAGAATTGCAACAACTATTATTTCGTAGAAACCATGGGCATTTTTTATTTATGCCCTTTGATTTTTTTGAAATCTGTGGTATAATAAACAACAGTAACCGAATGGCAAAGAGGCGAGAACCCATGAAAGACGAACAAAAGGTGATCTATTATACCGATGAGAAAAACGACGATTTTTCGGGACTGAAGATTCAGGTGAGACCGTTGGGGAAAAAATATCGGTACATGCGCAACGGTCGCTTGTTTCGCGTGTTTGAATGGGTGTTTTATTACGGGATCATGATTCCTGTGGTCTATATGTTGCAAAAGGTCTATTGCCACCAAAAGTTTGCCAATCGCAAGGTGCTGAAGCGTGCCAAAAAGCAGGGGTGCTTTATTGTCAGCAATCATACTCAGGTGCAAAGCGACTCGTACATCGGCCCGTTGGCGGCTTATCCAAAAAAGTGTTTCATCATCAGCAATCCCCACGTGCTTTCGGTGCGGTTTATGCGTTTGGGAATGCAAGCCTATGGGGTGATTCCTTTGGGTAGTAATTTGGAGGAGAAAAAGGCGTTTTTGCATTGTGTCGAGACCCGCATGAATCAAGGCAAGGCGGTGATCGTATATCCCGAAGCCCACGTTTGGCCGTATTACACCAAGATCCGATCCTTTGATGATCAATGCTTTTGGTATTTGGGAAAAGGGCAAAAGCCCATGTTTGTATTGACCAATTGCTACCAAAAACGGCGATTTTTCAAAAAACCGAAAATCGTTACCTATGCCGACGGTCCGTTTTATGCCGACCCCGATCTGACCATGGGCGCCGCTGCCAAGCAGTTACGGGACATTGCTTACGAAACCATGTGTAAGCGGGTGGCAGAGCATTCTACCTGCGAGTATATTAAATACGTAAAACAAGAGACCGAGTCGTCTGCCAAAGAATAAAAAAACTGTGCAATCCACCATGGGTTGCACAGTTTTGTTTGTATGAAAACAATGGGTTAGACCGACAAGACCTGCCCCATAATGACAGGGGTTTCTTCCCCTTGGGCGGTGGCTTGTGCCAGGGCGGGGTCTAAGGTGACCTTGTCTTTTTGTAACAGCACCACAACGGTACTGCCGCCGTACAAAAACATACCTTTTTCCTGCCCACGGGTGATCTCGCCTGCACCGTGGTGGTTGGCGATCTTGCCCACCAGCATGGCACCTACTTCCATTTGTACCAGTTTGCCAAAGGGCTGGCAGGTTAAAAGGGTGTATTCCCGACAGTTTTGGGTGAACACGGGGCCTGCTTCTAAGGCAATGGGGCGAACGGTATGCAGTTTACCGGGAAGAAATACGTTTTCGCCTTTGGTGCCGCTGACCGGATAACAATAGCGATGGTAATGGTGGACACACAGCCGAAAGACCAGACAAACACCGTCTTGAAATTCCTGTGCCAATTGCTCATTTTGCAACAGATCGGCTATGGTATAGCGACTTTGTTTAATGGGAAGAACCGTGTCGTTTTGAATAGGAAACACCGACAGCAGTCCGTCGCAGGGGGCGACAAAAAGGGTGGGGTCGGTGGGAACGGGGCGCAGTTCGGGTTTGATCTTGCGGCAAAAACAATCGTTAAAGCAGGTGTAATCGGCAGGCAAGTATTGGCTCATGTCGATGTTGTTTTTGCGAATAAACCGCCCAATCATGGGCTTGGACAGCCGACTGTTCATAAAGGCACCGCAAATCTTAGAGATCAGGCGGGTGGTCAGCAGCTTTAACAGCAATCGCCCTACGGGGTTGTGGTACAAAAAACGCAAAGCGCCGCTTTCTTTTTTGGTATTTGCCATGGTCAACTCCTTAATTACGCAACAGGTAAAAGGCTACCATAAGCAGGCACAGCACTACACCAATGCCCACCATGATCAGCACCCCTCGCAGACCGGGTTTGGGAATGTTGATTTTGGAAAGGAACAAGTAGCCGGTAATCAAAATAACCGGGAAATAAAGGATCGAAACGTCAAAGGAAGGGGAGAACAAATAGCGGAACAACATAACGCTGGGGAAAATGAGTGCCGCCGAGGTGACAGGCACACCGATAAAGCTACGGCGTTTGCCACCTTCGGTGCGTTGCCGTTCTTCCTCGGTAACGTTAAAGTAAGCCAAACGAATGAGCGCCGCCAATATGTAAAGCACCAACACGGCAAACATGACACAACGGGCGACGTTTAAGGGGAAGGAGTTGTCGCTCCAAGAAAACATCCATTTCAAAGAAGGGGAGGTACGTACCAACGCCATACCGATGCAGGCGGGCAATACGCCAAATGCGATCAGGTCGGAGAGAGAGTCGATTTGAATCCCACTCCGTTTTTCGGTTTCGGTACGGTTCTTTTTGGTACGGGCAACGATTCCGTCAAATGCGTCGAACAAGCCGCACAGCAACAGGAAAAAAGCCCCCCAGTAAGGGTGTCCGTTGCCGTTTAAGGAAACAAAGATTCCCGTACCGGCTGACAACAAGGAAAGATAGGTCAAAACCACCGTATAGTTATAAAATCCTAACATTTCATTTTCCCTCTCTTTTTTACCACAAAATATTGGGTCAACACCGTGACACCGCATAAAATTACACATCCGTAAAATGAAAACGACCGAGACAACAGCTCTAAATTGACCGCTTGCCCCGCAGACATCAGGTTGTCAAATCCGTCTAACATAAGGTAGTCGGAAATGCCCATGGCACCGGGAATGGGAACAAAGGTAGCGCCCAAATTGACAAAGCCCTGGGTAAACCACAGGTCGCAGGCGGTAGAAGTGGTAGCCCCCACCGTGGCGGCATAGACAAAGGAGGTAATGGCGATCTGCATGGCACGTTGCAACAAATTGAGCAACAAGCACAGTCCCATGGCCTTGCCGTGACCGGCAATATAGCGGGAATGTTCTCGGTAACTTTGCATATAATGGTCTAATTTTTCTTGCTTTTGCTCGCAATTTTTCAACAACCGAAGCTTGCACAGCAATCGCAAGAAAAAGTGACAAATACGGGAAAGTAGTTTTTCTCGCTTGAGCAACATAAAGAAGAAAAATGCCAAGCCGCATTGAATACACAAGCCCACCACGATCAAAATTTTTGAGGTGATACCGTACCCTAAGAAAATGTCAAACCGTAAGACAAAGCAAACGATCCCGATAATGACAATGGAAAGGGTATACATAAGCAGGTTGGCGGTGAGAGCGGCGGTAGACATCATACCGCTGATACCGTCTTTGATCATAAAATAGGCGCTGGCAGGTTGACCGCCGGTTGCCGAAGGGGTAATGGCTGAAAAATAAATATCGGAAGCGGAGTACACCCACCCATGCCACAAAGATTGGCGACAGCCCAAGGCACGGCAGACCACCAACAGAGCGAGTCCTTCGAACAAGACAAACAGGATCATGCCGCCCAAAGCCGCTGCCAACCAAGGAAGGGAAGCGCCTTTGATATAAGCGGAAAACTCAGCGATGGAAAAATCTTGACTTTGGGTTACCACCGCCATAATGCTGGTAACGGCAATCAAGAGGAAAATGATCATGAGCAACCATTGCTTTTTTTCGGTTAAAGGAGAAGACGTTGCTTGCGTGGGAGCAATGCTTGCGTCGTCGCTTTTATGCATGGGAATCACCACCTAACATGAGAAGAAACAAAAGGAACTACCCGACAACCGTTAGGTCGGGACGGATCTTTCGTGGCTGAAGCTTGTTCATGAATCGCCACAGGTTAAACTTTTTGGACAAAAGCAGTCCGATCTCTCCCACCAAGATACCGGCGGGAACGTCTAAGATCAAGTGTTGTTTGGTAAACAGGGTGGAAGCAAATACCAGCAAGGTAAAGACACCTTGTGCGGCAATGTACCAACCGTTCTTTTTAGAAAGCATCATGGCGCCGCGGAAGCAGATCCAGCTTTCTAAGCAATGGATAGAGGGGAACAGGTTAATGGGACGGTCGACCGCAAAGATCAACTGCATACCTTGGTCAAACACCGTGTTGTCGGCAATTTCGGGGTGTACCGTTTGGGTGGGCATGACCAAAAACACGATCAGGCATAACAGCTTGGCAATACAATCGGCGGTAACGATGTGGTAGCATAGCTTTACGCTGTCACGACCGTGCCAAATATAACTGCCTGCCCATTGTACGTACGCCAACACGTAGATCAGCACAAAAAAGGAGAGGAAGGGGAGCTGACTGTCTATGGCGGTGGCTACGTCTACCGAAGGGGAGGTCAAGGCAAAAAAACGATTTGGAAAATAATATACCAATAAATTGAACACCAACGCAAGGGTGATGGGAATCCAAGTATAGGGGGGAACATAACGCAAAAATTTTTGTATCATGAGGTTCCTCGTTTATTACAAAAAAATGAGATGGCATACACAACCAACCATATACTACTATATTTTTACGTAAAAAGCAAGTACCAATCGAAAATTGTCAAAAATTCCCCGAGGTTTTCTGAAAAAAAACGGCTTTTCGGTTGCATTTTTTAGGGGAATATGCTACACTCTTACCGTCTTGCCCAGTAAGAATTTCGCCAAAAAGCGGGTGGTTATGTGTTGTCGTCCCTTAAAACGTTTGTGAAACAGAATATGGTTATGACGGTAGCATTGATTGCCGCGCTGGTGACGGTGGGGTTTGTTCCCATCGATGCCGCTTATTTGGGGTATTTTGACCTAAAGACCCTGACCTGTTTGTTTTGTGTGTTGGCGGTAGTGTGCGCGTTAAAGAATATTCAGTTCTTTTATATTTTAGCCGAAAAAGTGGTGCAATATTTTCACAACGCCCGATTAAGTGTGTTGGCGCTGGTGTATATCACCTTTATCGGCTCTATGCTGATCGCCAACGACATGGCGTTGCTTACCTTTTTGCCCTTGGGGTATTTTGTGCTGACCTCTACTCACAAGGAAAAGTACATGGCCTTTACTTTTATTATGCAAAACATTGCCGCCAATTTGGGTGGCATGCTCACCCCCTTTGGCAATCCCCAAAATCTTTACCTATACACCAAGTTCCAAATTCCAAACGGAGAGTTTATGGCGATCATGGCACCTCCCTTTTTGTTGTCGGTGGGGTTGATCACTTTGTGCTGTTTGTGGTTTGTAAAGCCCGAGCCGTTACACATTTACCATCGCAACGTGCATCTGCCGCCCGCCAAAACCGGGTTGTATTTGGTGTTGTTTGCGTTGTCGGTGGCAATTGTATTTCGGGGCATTCCTTATTGGGTAGGGCTGGCGGTGATTCCCGCCGTGTTGCTGTTTGCCGACAAAAAGGCTTTGGGCATGGTGGATTATCCGTTGCTGTTTACTTTTGTATTTTTCTTTGTTTTTGCGGGGAACATGGCACGGATTCCCGCGGTGCAACAGTTGTTTTCGTCCCTGATGGATCAAAGCACCTTGCTGTTTAGCACCCTTTCCTGTCAATGTATCAGCAACGTGCCGTCAGCGATCTTGCTTTCCCAATTTACCGGCAATTATGCCGATCTGTTGGTGGGGGTCAATATAGGTGGGGTAGGTACCTTGATCGCCTCGCTTGCCAGTTTGATCACCCTGCGGGAATATACCAAGCACGACCCTGACCATACGGTGCGGTACGTGCTGACCTTTACCGCTTTTAACTTTTTCTTTTTGGCAGTATTGGTAGGATTTGAATTGCTTTTGAAAGGCTGGTGAACCAAATGCTTGACCGTACGTTGCAATGGCTGGGATGTGAGCCCCTGCAGTTTTTGGGGGATGACCGCACCCGACGGGATCAGCGATGGATATATACTTGGTTGATCCTTTTTGCCGCTTCGGGGTATTTGCATTACATTTATTCCGTTGCCACCATTGTGATAGGTGGAGTGTTGTTTTGTTGTCTGCCCACCTCCCGCCGTTTGATCTTGGCACGGCGATCCAATTACATTACCTTTTTGTTTGCCGCCATGGCAACGGTGGTGTCGGTGGTATTTGGCAATCTGCCCGGATTTGGTGCGGCTTGCCTGTTTACCTTTATGTTTATCATTGCCTTTGTAGCACGAGAATTTGCCACACGGCAAATATTTGAGCATATTTTCACCTACACGGTGTTGGCCTCTTGGTTTTCGGTGATTGCGGCAGGGGGAGAAAAACTCTTTTTCCTGTACATAGGAGAACCCAATCACCGTTGTTCGGGGGTGTCCTCTAACCCCAATTTTTATGGGATCATGGCGGTGTTGGCGCTGTATTTGTGTGTGCACCGCGCGTTTGAAGCCAAAGCGCACAAATGGTTTTATTATTTGTCGGCGCTGGTCAACGGGGTGGGACTGTACTTGTGCGGCAGTGCCTCGTTGTGGCTGGTGGCATTTGGCCTGGTGTTTTTTTACTTTTGCTTTACGGGACAAAAGAAGTTGGCTTGGATCTTTGGCATTGCCGCCGTGGTGGCGATCATTGCCGCTTTTTCCATTCCCTCTCTTATGCCGCGGTTGCAGGAAAAGCCTTGGGAAGGTTCTGGACGGTTTGACATTTACCGCAAGGCAATCAGCCTGCTGGATCGTTCCCCTTGGGTGGGTACGGGATTTTTGTCCTTCCGATATTGGCGGTTTGCCTTGGGGGCAGAGGGATTTCCCGTACAGACCGTTACCTTGTGTCACAACATAACCTTGGACTGCTTGCTTTCCCATGGTATTGTGGGGACGGTGCTGATCGAAAGCATATTTGGCACCTACATATACCAACTGTTTCAGGTGAAAAAGGGAATGAAACGGCACCGCATTGCCCCTTACGGACTGCCTTTGGTAGCGGCGACTCTCATTCCCATAACCGTATACGGTATGATCGACACCACCGTGTTGTGGACCCAATCGGGTATGGTGATCTTGCTGTTATTTGCCACCGTAGGGGTAGATGAACGAGCGGTACGGTACGCAAGCGGTCAGCCGGTGTTGGCGTGTGACTACACCCCGGCAGAGCCGAAGCCGTTGGTGACAAAAGAATCGATTTAAGATAATGAAAGATCCACCTTTCCTCGCAAGGGAAGGTGGATTTTTTTGTGTTTCACCGTTAGGTGGAAACGCTGTCGCGGAGCCTTGTTCACTAAACGGGGCCCCCGAAAAGCAACGCTTTTTGGGGAAAAGGAGGAACAGCGAAGCACGCAATGACGGGAACCGGGTAGTGTGGTTGCAGGTAAGGGGATGCGGGAGAACCAAGGATGTCTCCCTCAGTCAAAACCTACGGTTTCGACAGCTCCCTCGTCAGAGGGAGCCGAACAGGTTGAGTTTTCTTTTGGGGTTGGTATTTAAAACCCAAGTTACCTTTTAGGGAGCCTCCCCTGTGTAAGGGGAGGTGGGAAAACCAAAGGTTTTGACGGAGGGGTTGTAAAAACGGAGAGCGGACAATCCCTCAGTCATTGAGCCACGCTCAATGACAGCTCCCTTTACACAAGGGAGCCGAACAGGTTGTGTTGCCTTTTGGGACTTTGTTTATGAAACCAAATTAATCGCACAAAGTAAAAAAAGAACGTACAAAGTGAATACTTTGCACGTTCTTAATTCTCTATAAAATATTCGCTTTGTTTTTCGCCCAAATGCGGTACGCACTATGCCTGCGAGGAAACAACGGTTGGACAAGTGTGGCGGGGGAGCAGTTGGGTGTAGAAGGCGGTTTCTCCGACCCGAAGGCGTACGTTGGTACGTCGAGAGGGAGGAAAACCGTCTAAAAAGCGAGTTTCAATCATCCGCGTAAGCGGATACCGCGGAAAAAATCTAAATCGAACAAAAACAAAGCACCTCGGGTATTCCGAAGTGCTTTGCAAAACACATATAAAATTCCTCGCTTTTGTTCTACGCCCAACTGCGTCTACTCTTCCGCGGGAAATTTGTCGATCTTGCCAACAACCCTTTTAAGGATATTCAGCGCGTCGGCAGCATCGGCTTTTCCGTTTTTGTCGGTGTCGGCGGCAAGCAGTTGTTGGTCGGTCAAGGTAATCTTACCTACCACGCTTTTCAGCACTTCCAGTGCATCCACGGCGGCGATTTCACCGTTACCGTCCACGTCTCCGTATACGTTGGCAGAGCGGTACAAGGTAAGCGAAGGAATGCTTACCGTACCGTTGTAGGCTTCAATTTGACCGTAAAAATATTCCATGGGGTATTTGCTTGTGTCAAAGGGAATGCGCAAGGTGGCATAACCGTTGGCATCTTTGGGAGCGGTCAAATAGGTGGTGCGGGTCATGGAGGTGGTGTACAGAGGAAGCTTGTCGGCATTGTCGTTAATACCCATTAAACGGAAGATAAATCCTTCGGTGGCTTCGGTCAAAGTATATTTGTATTTGACTTCGATTACGTATTTACCGTCGGTAATATCGTCGTAGAAAAAGTCTTGGGAGGTCAGCACCCTGCGGTTGAGGGGATTGGGGTAGCGGGTGTACTTCCATTCCCAAGCATCCCCCACGGCGGTACCGGTCTTGGGAACAATGTCGGCCCCTTTGATGGCGGCAACCGATTCAAATCCCTTTAGATCAACGTAGTTTTCGTTCCATTGACTGTCTAACCAGTCAATACGGCGGATCAGCCAATCTTTGAAATATTCCACTTCTTCGTCATAGGTGAAATAGGGGGTTCCGCCGCATTCTCGACCTTGGTTGCGTACGCTGGTTACCAGCATGGCGTCGGGCCAGCGTTGTTGTTCCAAAAATTGGCTTTCGCACAGCTCGTATTGCAATTGGTCAATGCGGTCGAGCATTTGATCCAAGTACCCCAGTTCTTTGATTTCCTGCCAACGGGCTTTGAGCAGGGTGACAAAGGTTGGGTCTTCGAACAGCTTCATATACCAAGCCCCTTTGTCGGAGCGGTAATTGTAGTAGTTAAGTCCGTTGTCGGTTTCTACCGAAATGTTGGGATAGGTCACGTCTTGGTTGCCAAAGCAAACGTCTACGTCCCACACGGGACCCATGTGCAGTTGTCCGTCGCTGCTTAAATAGCAGTAACTGCTGGTGACAAAGGCGGCATCGTAGTTTTTGGCAAGCTCGTTTTGAATGTACCAATCCAAGAAAGACTGAACGTCAATTTCTTTGGAATAGGTGTCGTACCCCGCTGCAATGGCCGCTTCGATCTCGTTCAAACGATTGACCGTGGCAGATTTGGCGGCATTTAGTTGTTGGGCGGTAAAATCGTCGTCCAGTTCGGGCTCTTTTAAGGTAACGTGCACACCGCTGTCGGTGATCACGCAGGCGTCACAACCGTCGGCTTGGTGGCGGTAGAGTTGTTCCAATTCCATGAGCACGGCGCCGTCGTCGGTGTCGTCGTCAATGCGCTCGCCTCCGAATTCGATCTTTTCGCACAGCAGATAGTTGCCTTGATATTTTCCGTTTAGGTACACGTCTACGTGCGTGCACTGTACCGAGAAAATATTGTTCATTTTGTTTGCCAATTCATAGGTCACGGCATTTCGCATAAGGGTTTTGTCCCAATAGTTGGCAAGCAAGATCCATTTTTTGGCGGCACCCATGCCAAGCAGATCGGTTTTTTTGTCAAACTTGATCTGATAGGGCTTTTTGGGGAGTTGCCAGGTGGAGTTGCCACGACCTTTTATGGTAATGGCTACATTGTCCATGTCCTCAAATCCTTCGGCACGCATGCTGAAGGTGGCAGGCAGATTTTCGTCTTTGGTAATAGACGAAGCGGAAACGCCGTTGTCCAGGGTGATGTACAAAGTGGGCAGGTTGGTGACTTGGGTGGGGGTGTCGGCCGCCACGGTGGACACCATGCCTGCGGTGGGAAGCACCATACATACGCAAAGCAACAAAGATAAGGTGTGTCGCAAAATTCGTTTCATACGAAAAACATCCTTTCGGGTGAAATGAAATCGTTTTTTTAAAATAGCAAAGGGCTCATTACCGCAACAAATGTCCGCACAAGCTACAATAGCGGTCGGTGTTTTTGGTGCCGCACATGGGGCAGTACATTTCCGGGTATTGCTCGGTGGTTTTTGATCCGTTTGAATCGGTTTTGTTGGGGAGAGCGTCGGGCTGAATGGCGGGCTGAATGGCGGGCTTGGCACGATTGTTTTTGCTACGTACCATCAAAAAGATGACCACACCCACAATGATCAGCACGATCATGCCGCCACCGATTGCCAGCAAGATCAACAGCATGTTTTGGTCTTGGCTGTCTTGGGAACGCTTGTTTTGGTCAGCGTCGGCAGAGGTGGAGGGTGCAGAGGAAACCGATTCCTCCGAGGAAGCGGGAGCGGATGCTTCCGGCTGTGAGGGGGCAGGCTGTGAGGGGACAGGGGGAGGAGTGGGAATGGCGGTGGAAAAAGCAAAGCCGTATTTGTTGGCATAGGCTTCTGCCGCCGAGCCTGCCGAACCGTAAATGGTGAAGTTGGGCAAAGGGGCAAAGCCGCCGGTTCCCGATTGGAACCCAAAGGCGTAGTCGGCAATGCCGGTGAGAGAATCGGGCAAGGTGACCGAGGTTAGGTTGGGGCAATTGGCAAATGCGCCGTTGTAGACCGAAGTCACCCCTTGGGGGATGGTTACGGATTTGAGAGAGGTGCAGTTATAAAAGGAGCGGTAGCCCACGGTTTTTAAGGAGGTGGGCAAGGTAACGTCGGTGAGTGCCGTGCAGTTTTTAAAGGCTTCTTGTCCCACCTCGGTGACCGTATAAGCGGCAATTTTGTCGGGAATGACCAAACTGCCTTGGCAGGAATCGCTGTAGCCGCTAACCATGGCGGTGTTTTGGGAGGTGTACGTATAATTGAGCTGTACCGCACCTTGGGCGGGCAACAGCCACACACAGGCAAGGGTGACGAGCAAAAGGAAAGAGATCAGCAGTCGCTTCATAAGATTACCGCCTTTATTTGTTTTTCTTTTTTGAGGAAACGATGATCAAAACAATGAGGATAAACAACACACCACCGCCGATGATCAGGTACATTTGGTAGGTTTTGGCAAAGTTGATCAGCTTGTCTACCATCGATTGTTCCTCTTGGGGTTGGGGTACGGGCGGATTGAGCAGGTCGTTTAATTGTTGTTCGGTCAGTACCTTGTAGGTGATACCGTGAGCGGTGGCATATTCTTGGGCTTTGGTTTTGTCCAGACCTTGCATCAGAAATTGGGGAACAAGCTGGTGCTCGCCGCCTTCTTGATAAAGGAATCCCAAAGCGTGCTCTCCTATGTTTTCTATGGATTTGACCATGGTTACGGTCTTTAGTTGGGGGCAGTTGATAAACGCTTCTTTTTGGATCCAGGTCAATTGGTCGTTAAGGCGCAGGTTGGTCAAAAAGGCACTGCCGTTAAAGGCGCGTTCTCCAATAAGTACCGTGTCGTCGGGCAGAGTGTAGTCGGTGGCGGTACGTCCTGCGGGATAATGCAGCAGGGTCTTGGGGCTGTCTTCGGTTTCAATGTTAAACAGCACTCCGTCTCTTTCTTCAAAAATGGTACTGCCTGCCCCTACGTGGTAGGCGGTAACCGAGGTGCAAAAATCCAAGGCACTGCGACCCATGATCCTCAGCGAGGCGGGAATGGTCAACGTTTTGAGAGAGGAACACCCCATAAATGCGCCTTCTCCCACAGCGGTCAAGGTTTCGGGCAGTTGAATGGTTTCCAATCCTTTGCAATAGGCAAAGCAAAAATTACCGATCTCGGTTACACCGTGGGGGATCTGAAGGGAAATCATGTTTTCAAATTCATAAAAGGCATCTTCCCCAATGGCGGTGAGATTTCGTCCTCCCAATTGAGAGGGCAAGATCACCGAGCCGGTCAATTTTTGGGTGGTACCTACCAGCATAACGGTACCGTCGGGCAAAATCTCGTAACGGTAAACACCGTCTACTTCTTCGGCTGACACACAAGGAGCAACCAGGGTCAAACATACGAAAAGAGTAAGCAGACATACGATCAATCGTTTCATAAAAAAAGCCTCCTGTCTATAATTAGATTTATTATACTATAAGCTGTCGAATTATGCAACGGGTTTATGGAAAGAATCGTTAGAATTTTAGTGGCGATGCATCTAACTGCGGTTGTACGGTTTACGCCGATTTATGTGCTTTTTTTTGCGACTTCATTTTCCAATCTATTGACTTTGACGTAACGTAATAGTATATTATGGAAGAAAGGATGTTATGCGCACATGGAGCACTACTACAAGATCACCTATTTAAGAAAGAAATACAACATTTCCACCCGTACCTTACGCTGGTACGAAGAAAAAGGGCTGATACAAAGCTTGCGGGTTCCCGAATACAGTTATCGCGTATATACCGCCGCTACCGTCCGTCAGTTGGAATATATTTTGTATTTCCGAAAAATGGGGGTTGGTCTGCAAGAGATCAGCGCCATTTTATCTCGCAACACATCGGAGGAAATTCATGAGTTGATTCAGAAAAAACGGTTTGAGATCGACGACCAGATCGATCGACTGAATCAACAGCGCAATGCGATCTTGGGGAACTTAACCGGTTTTTCCCAATCGTTGGACAGCGAAAAAGACCGATATTTTGCTACCATACAACGGGGTGAAATTACCAACCTTTCATTAACCGACTTGGTTTCCACCGAAAACGGGTTGGCTGAACAGCGTCCCGCGCAGGTCTTTCACCAGATTCAAGGCAATGGTGTCACCCTTTGGGATCGGGAACGATGTGTTTTTACCGCGGAACACTTTTCACCGCCCTTTACCCTGCACATTACCGCCAAAACCAATTATGAAAACCTGCGGCTGTATTACGGGCCGCTGGAGCTGATCTTTCGTTGGGAAATGGACACCAAGATGATGGTGTTTTATGACCATATCCATTCCTCCATATTAAAAGTCCCTGTGGGGGAATTGATTCCGGCAGACCGATTTGTAACCATTCATTGGCATATTTCCGATGCTTGTATTGCCTGTTCCATAGGAAACACCCCTTGTTTCTCCTTGGAACGTCCCTTTGCTTCATTGGAGGCCGGTCCTTTGGGATTCGGAACCCTTGCAGGCAATCGGGTGGTGGTGGATCAGGTGATCCTTTCCACGTCCGACCAAAATCATCGGACGCTGGATCTGACGAAAATACAATCCAAGTCGGTTACCACAGAGTTGAACGAAAAAGGGCAGTTGGTCATTTGTCATTCCGGTGACACACAACAAATGACTTGTCCCGTTCCCTTTACCGTACCGTTCGAATACGTTGCGGTAGCCAAAGTATCCAACGAAAATCTGCGATTGTATTTTCATCAGGGCATGTTGATTTTAAACTGGGAAAAAAAGCGGCTGTTCTGGCGAGATCCCTTAACAGGGGAAGAACAGATCTTTCAGGGATTGGGGTATATTGCCCCCAATCAATTCCACACCATTCGACAGATCTTTGATCATGACACCTATGTTTTGGAAATTGACGGAATCGCGCATCTTTTGTTGCACGATGCTCCCTATATGAAGCATCCCACGCCGCTTACCGGCAAGGTGGGAATCGGTACCGCCTTTGGCAATACCGTAACGGTACAACGCTTATCGGTTACTTCTCTCGGCAAACAATAATTTTGGTTTTCTTTGGGGTCACCCCAAATACACAAATATAGGAGTGTTGATATGAAAAAGCTCATTTGTTGGTTCTTGTTATGCAGTTTCATTTTCTCCCTGTTGCCTGCCACCGCTTTCACGACAAGCGCAAACAGTGAAACGGAACCGCAGGCACAAATCCCATTTTTGTTTCCCTCTGACTATATCACCACACGCTTTCACGCTTCCTTTGAAGGAGGCATGCCCCATTACGTAGATCGGACGATCAGGGACAGCATAAGCGGTAAAGTTTCGCCCACCACCGAGGTGTTGGAAAATGCCTTTGACGGCAACACTTCTTCCAAATATCTCACCACCTTTGCCGCCGATGGCAGTTGTCTGGTAGAAATCAAATTGGCGGCTGCCACCAAGGTCACCACCTATTTGATCGCTTCCGCCAACGACGAGCCTGCTCGCGACCCTGCCGCATGGACCTTATACGGCTCTGCCAACGGTAGTAGTTGGACTGTGGTAGATACCGAAAACAACGTTACCTTTGCCAATCGGTTTGAGCAAAAGTTGTTTACGGTCGATTCTCCTGCTACCTACCAATACTACAAGCTGGTGGTCACAAAAATTAAAGGAAGCAACCCCTACGTACAATATTCCGAATTGATGCTCAATCCCGTGGATCTGTCGGGTGGCGCCAATGAACCCGATCGGGAAGAGAACAAGCTGTACGGCTCTTTGCAAGGGCTTACCTCGCTTACCACCGAGACGGTAAAAGATGAAAACGACGGTGTTGCCGCTTTGCGCATGGTAGCAAAGCACCCGAAAAACGTTGCCGCCAGCGGATACGCTTTGCTATACAAAGACGTGAACCTCACCGTGAACCAAAACACCAAACTTTCGTATTGCATAAAACCTGAACTAAACGGTGCTTATGATGACAACTACTCCGGTCACTATGCGGCGGTGGATCTGGTATTTACCGACGGCACCCGTCTTTCGCAATTGAATATTCTTGATCAAAACGGTCACCCTGTTACGCCTTTTGAGCAAGGGGCTACCCGTAGTTTGATCACGCAACAATGGAATTATATTGAAGCCGATCTGTCTGCTTTGGCAGGCAAAACGGTCGATCAAATTTTGTTCGGGTATGATCGCAACCAAAATCCCACCAACGGGACTTTGACCGCCGTTACCCATTTAGATGCCTTGCGCTTATATGATGAAACTCCCGAAACCATTGTTTCAAAAACCCAATATGTAAAAACCACGCGAGCCAGCTATTTTGACAACACCAACATTTTCCGCGGCACGGCATTCCCTTCGGTAAACCTACCCAACGGGATGATGAAAATTGCTCCCGCCACCTCGGCAGGCAGTAACATTATTTACAATTACACCGCCGATGCCCTTACGGGATTTACCGTGACCCACCAATCCAGCATCCATTTGCTGGACTATGACCAATTTCAATTTATGCCCAGCACCATGCTGGCGGCCTCTTCTGCCAATGCCACCAATGCCTCCGGTGCTTCTCGTTTGGCAGGCTTTAGCCATTTGAACGAAATCGATCGGGCAGATTACTACGGCGTATTATTTGACGAAGGTTCTGCCGCTTCGGGGGTAAAAACCGAAATTACCGCCACCGATCATGCCACCGCTGTGCGATTTACCTTCCCTTCCGACGCGGCCAATCGTACCGTGATTTTTGATTCCTTGGGGGTAGGTGTTACCGCTACGGGTAACCTGTCCTTTGGGGCAGACGGTAGTTTTTCCGCTACCGTAAAAAGCGGTCACGACACCCTGAACAAGGGGTATAGCACCATGTATATTTACGGTCGTTTCTCGGTTGCTCCCACCGACACAAAAGTGGTGCAAAACGAACGTGCCATCGGTGCGGCATCCTTTGGGGCAGGCACCGAGGTTGTGGTCATGCAATTTGCCCAATCCTTTATCAGTGTCGCACAAGCCAAGAAAAATCTGGAAATGGAAATTGCCTCGGCAACCGATTTCGACGAGACCCGTAAAGCTTGCACACAAGCGTGGGAAGAAATCTTCGCCCTTATTGACATAGAAGGCGCTACCTATACCCAGCTTTGCAACGTGTATTCCGGTTTGTATCGCATGTACAGTTATCCCACCAACGTTTCGGAAAACACAGGCACAAAAGAAACACCCAAGTTGCAATATATGAGTCCCTATACCAAAACCGTAAAAGACGGACAAATGTATACCTCCAACGGTTTTTGGGACACTTATCGCACCGCTTGGCCCGCTTACACCTTGCTCACCCCCACCAAAGCAGGCGATTTATTGGACGGTGTTTTACAACATTATAAAGATGCAGGACAAATGCATCGATGGCTGAATCCCGCCGACGTTCCTTCTATGCTGGGAACCAACAGCGATGCTATTTTTTCCGATGCGGCGGTAAAGGGAGTGGTGTTTGACCACGAGACCGCCTTTGAAACCATTGTACAAAACGCTTCTACCATTGAGCATGCCACCGGCTCTACCCGCCCCAACTCCCTTTCTTTGTATACGGGATACGTGCACAGCGGGCTTGGCACCAGCGTAAGTTGGGAGATTGAAAACAACATTTCCGACTACGCCGCTTCTCAATTTGCGCAAATGCTTGGCAAAGAAAATTATGCCACCTATTTCCGCAATCGCAGTTTGGGCTACACCTATCTGTTTGAGCCCGAATCGGGATTCTTTATCTCCCGTTCTGCCAACGGCACCTTTACCGCCGTCGGCGACAACTTAGACCCTTATTTGTGGGATCCCAACCGATACGGACACATTGAATCCAACGCATGGAATACCGCATTTTCTATCGCCCACGACGGGGAAGGCTTGGCCGCTTTATACGGTGGCAAAGAAGCCATGGCCGCCAAATTGGATGAAATGCTCACCGCCAACACCCAATGCACCACCGCCATTGGCACCCAACACGAAATGTTTGAAGGCAGAGAGTGCAAAATGGGGCAATATTGGCATTCTAACCAACCTGCTCATGCCACCCTGTATATGTACAATTACACCCATCAACCCTATAAGACCCAACGCTACACCCGTGAGGTATTAGACCGCTTATACGTAGGCGGCGATTTCGGACAAGGGTATATAGGGGACGAAGACAACGGGGAACAATCCGCTTGGTACTTGTTCTCGGCTTTGGGATTCTATCCCTTGGCATTGGGTTCGGGAGAATACGAAATCACCGCACCTTTGTTTGACAAGGTAACCTTGCATTTGGAAAGCGGCGACCTGACCATTGCCGCCCACAACAACAGTGCCGAAAACGTATACATTCAAAGCATGACGGTGGACGGTGTCGCCCATAACGCCACCACCATCACCCACGAAGATTTGCTTGGTGCTTCTACCATCGAATTTACCATGGGCAACACCCCGTCTGCTTGGGGCACCAACGACAGCGAAGAGGCTACCGCTCCCACCCCCATGGTGGATCTCACCGGTACGTCCATGGCAACCAACAAGCTTTTTGATAACGTAGCCAACAACGCCTCTTCCCTCACGGTTACCGACCCTGTAACCGTTACCTTTGATCAACCCAAAGTGGTAACCATGGCAACCGTTACCTGTGTAGATAAAACAGCAGGTCCCAAGACCGTTACGGTAGAAGCTTCGCAAAGCGGAGCCGACGGCAGTTGGGTCACCCTTGCCTCGGTCGATCCCACCTATACCTTCCACTTTGAATTGATGCCCATTTCCCTGAACAACACCACCGCCTATAAACATTATCGGTTGCGATTCGGTGGCACCTGCAACGTGGCGGAAATCGAATTGTTGGGGGTCGGTCAGCTTCAGCAAGATTCCTTTGACCAATGGACCGACACTTCCGATCCCATTTACCATTTGGGCGTAGCAGGCACCGATGCAAGCGATTCCTTCTATGAACATTACCGCTACGTTGCCCAAGAGTTCGTACCCACCTCTCCTGAGCTATACGGTGCGAAAATTGCCTTGAATCTCACGGGCGGCACAGCCACCGTACACGTAGAGGTTCGTAAAGAAGTGAATGGCAACGCTTTGCTTACCAAAGAAATTCCCATTGTCAGCCAAGGCAACGCCGCTCATTGGTATACCTTGGATTTTGGTGAAAAACTCACCCTTACCCCCGGGGAAGCCTATTATTTGGTGTATTATCTTTCCCAAAGAGATGCGGGGAACGTCTGCATTGCCCACGGGTCGATTTTGGGACCGTACGAGGCTTCTCATCCCGGGTACGTATGGCAAATGTCATTGGGGGGACCTATGAACTTTGATGCCGGTCAACATCATTTGGTTTTTGGTTTGGAATTGATTGCGAAAGACCCCACTCTCCCCGGTCAAAAAGAAACCGACGTGCAAGCTATCATAGATGCTATCAATGCCATTGGTGAGATCACCCAAAACAACTACACCGAAAAAGAAGTGCTTCTCGCTGCGGCAGAACAAAAACTTGACGCTTTGGTGACTGAATACGGCGAAGAAGTCAAAACATCCGTCATCAATTTAGATAAACTAACGGCAGCCAAGGCAACCATTTTAGCATTGAAAGAAGCGGCTGACAAAGCCGCCGCAAAAGCGGTAGAAGACCAAATCAACGCCTTGAACGTGCAATCCTTGGACGATGAACCTGCTGTAATTGCCGCAAGAGATGCTTATAACAGTTTGACCGACCGTCAAAAAGGGTTTGTAACCAACCTTGCTAAATTGGAAGAAGCCGAAGCCACCATCGCCCAACTGAAAGAGGTTGTCCCCCCTGTGGCAATCCTCTACGGCGACGTGGACGGTGACGGTAAGGTCACCGCCGCCGATGCGCTGGAAGTGCTCAAAAGTGTGGTTGGTAAAACCACCTTGACCGACGAACAATTCAAAGCCGCCGATACCGACGGCAATGGAAAAGCCGATGCCGCCGATGCCCTGAACATTCTGAAAAAAGTGGTTGGCAAAATCAGTCAATTCCCTGTGGAAGAATAAGCGTATTCCCAACGACGAAGGGGGAACATGCCCTGATTTTCCAACAAACCAATAAGCCACCCGACCAAGTGTATTTGGTTGGGTGGCTTATTTGCTGATACGGAACAAAACGTGTGACCGAAGGGGGCGTCCCATTGCGGCAGATATCTCTTTGAAAGTTTACATAATACTTTAAAAAGCTTCTGTTTTAACCGCAAATTGTAAGGGCATGTTGCAAAATGCCAAAATCCACCTGCTAAACGCAATTTTTTCTCAACGCCCGTAAGCCTTGGTGTAGAGGGCTTTTTTGGTGTTTTTGCAAGGCGTTGAAAATTTTTAAAAATTCATTTGTTGCAAAATGGGGTTAAACCGCCTGCGGTGTCGCTGACCCATGCTACAATAGGGGCGAACCAAAGGAAAGGAGCATTTCATGGATCAGAACCCGATGAAGACCCAATACGTACAAGGCAATGATTCCTACCGTACCATAGCCGAGCAATACGGGGTGTCGCTGTCGGCGGTCAGCCGTATGGCAAAAGAGCAAGGCTGGGTGTCGGCACGCCGTCGGTTTCGGCAAGAGGAAGCTCTTACAGAGCCGAGCCTTGCATGGGAGAAAAGGGAGGAGGAGCCTCCTGCTTACGACCGTTTGCAACGCCTGCTGTGCCTGTCCGACCGTTTGTTGGACGTGGTGGAACAAGCGGTGAACCGATTGCGTGTGGAAGAGATCTTGTCGGAAAAAACCGCGATCAAAACCTTGGCGGGGGCAATTAAGGATATTAAAAGTATTCAAAGCGTGTCTACCGAATTGGATTTTGAAGAGCAACGGGCACGCATTGCCAGACTCAACCGACAGGGAAAAGAGGAGTCAGACGCCACCCAAATTCAGGTGACCTTGCTGGGAGCAGAGGGGTTGGATGCATGACTTCTTTTTTTTGAAAGAAAAGTCGCATTTTTGCGACTTACAACAAGGAGGAAACCAATTGTCGGACATTACCATTACCATTCCGTCGCCCAATCCCAAGCAACGGCAGTTTTTGGCAGACACCCATCGCTACGTGGGGTACGGCGGTGCCAGAGGCGGAGGAAAATCGTGGGCGGTGCGGGTCAAGGCGGTATTGTTGTGCTTGCGGTGGGCAGGGATCAAGGTATTGATCATACGCAGAACCTACAAGGAATTGCTCAACAATCACATAGCGCCGTTGCAAGCCATGTTGCCCAAGCAGGCGGCGGTGTACAACAAAAGTGAAAAGGCATTTACTTTTTACAACGGAGCGACCATTTCCTTTGGGTATTGTCATTGCGATCGGGATTTGGATCGGTATCAGGGGGCGGAGTATGACGTGGTGTTTTTTGACGAAGCCACCCAATTGAAGGAGGATTGGCTGAAAAAGATCAATCTGACCGTACGTCAGCCAAACGGGTTACCCAAGCGCACCTATTACACCTGCAATCCCGGCGGGGTGTCCCATAACTACATGAAGCGGTTGTTTATTGACCGACGGTTTATGGGCAATGAAAATCCCGAACAGTACCATTTTATTCCTGCGTTGGTGACCGACAACAAGGTGCTGACCGAAATGCAACCCGACTACGTCAACGTGCTGGAGGGGTTGCCGCCCAAACTGCGAAAAGCGTGGTTGGAAGGGGATTGGAACGTGTTCGAAGGTCAATTTTTCGAGGATTTTTGCGATCGGGAGGACGAGCAGGGAGACGGAAGGTATACCCACGTGATCGCTCCCTTTGAGATTCCCGCCCATTGGCCGGTGTACCGTTCCTTTGACTGGGGATACAGCAAGCCTTTTTCTTGCGGCTGGTGGACGGTAGATCCCGACGGGGTGGTATACCGCATTTTGGAACTGTACGGCTGTGACGGTACCCCCGACCAAGGGGTAAAATGGCCGCCCGACCGTGTGTTTGCCGAAATTGCCAAAATCGAGCGGGAGCACAGATGGCTAAAGGGCAAGCAGATCGTAGGGGTGGCAGATCCGGCTATATGGGACGGTCAGCGCGGGGTGTCCATTGCCGATGTGGCAGGCAAATACGGGGTGTACTTTCATGCGGGGGATCACAAGCGACTGCCCGGCTGGATGCAAGTACATTACCGATTGGCCTTTGACGACGAGGGATTTCCCAAGCTGTACGTATTTCGTCATTGCAAAGCCATGATCCGCACCTTTCCTTTGCTTCAATTTGACCCTCACCGCCCCGAAGATCTGGACACCACCGGAGAAGATCACGTGGCGGACGAGGTACGGTATTTCCTCATGAGCCGCCCCATTGCTCCCACGGTTGCTGTGGGGCAACCCACCGTGAGCGGAACAAATTATTTGGATTTATAAAGGAGAAGTTACATGAAACTGTTTCAAAAAGACCCGCCGCCTGTGGCGTCGGTGTTGCCTATTGGTGCCCAGCAGGTGAGCGAGGCATACCGCATTTTGCTTTCCTACAAAAAGGGAAAGCAAAATTTAGAGCGGCGGGTGATCGAAAATGAGCAATGGTATAAGCTACGCCATTGGGATCAAATGCGAAAGCAGTCCCCCACCGAGGTGGAACCTGCTTCGGCATGGCTGTTTAACTGTATAGAAAACAAGCATGCCGATGCCATGGACAACATTCCCACGGTGAGCGTACTCCCGCGAGAGGCAGAAGACGCCCAAGCCGCCAAACTGCTTGGCAACGTGTTGCCGGTGGTGCTGGAGCAAAACGATTTCGAGTCGGCTTACGCCGCTGTTTGGCAAGATATGCTAAAAGGCGGCACAGGCATATACGGTGTGTTTTGGGACGGACAAAAGTGCGACGGCTTGGGGGACGTTTCTATTGTTCCCATGGACATTTTGTCGGTGTTTTGGGAACCGGGCGTGACCGACATACAAAAGTCCCGTCACTTTTTTTCGGTGGAATTGGTGGACAACGACCTGCTGGAGCAACGGTATCCTGTCCTTGCGGGAACCTTGAAAGCCTCTCAAAGCGAGGTGGCGCATTATTTGTACGACGACAGCGTGGACACCTCTTGCAAATCGGCGGTGGTGGACTGGTATTACAAAAAGTGGCAAGGAGGCAAACAGGTTTTGCATTACTGCAAATTTGTGGGCGAAACGGTGCTGTTTGCCACCGAAAACCTGCCTGCCGACCGTTTTGATGCGGCGGTAAGCGGTTGGTATCATCACGGGCAATATCCCTTTGTTTTTTCGCCCTTGTTTACGGTCAAGGGTACCCCTGCGGGGCTTGGGTACATCGATATCGGCAAAAACCCCCAAGAATACGTGGATCGGGGGAATCAGGCGATTTTGAAAAACCTGTTGTTTAACGCAAAGCCTCGCTTTTTTGTACGGGGAGACAGTAGCGTAGACCCTGCCGATTATGCCGACACCGCCAACGAGATCATACGGGTAGACGGCAATTTGGGTACCGACAGCATTATGCCGGTTCCCACCACCGGCTTGAGCGGCATTTATTTGCAGGTGCTGAATCAAAAGATCGACGAACTGAAAGAAACCACAGGCAACCGAGACATTGCCACCGGCGGGACTTCGTCGGGGGTGACGGCGGCCTCGGCTATTGCCGCCATGCAAGAGGCGGGCAGTAAGCTGTCTCGCAATCATATTCGCGGAGGATACCGTGCTTTTCGCAAGGTGTGCTTGCAGGTGATTGGGTTGATTCAGCAGTTTTACGATCTGCCCCGCAGTTTTCGGGTGTTGGGGGAGCAAGGGGTTCAACAGTACTTGCGTTTTTGCGCTCACGACCTGAAACGAGAGGGACGGAACCCCTTGTTTGACCTACAGGTCACGGCGGTCAAGCAATCCCCCTATTCCCGCATGAGCCAAAACGAGTTGGCGTT
Source organism: Acutalibacteraceae bacterium (assembly GCA_045661365.1). Taxonomy (GTDB): domain Bacteria; phylum Bacillota; class Clostridia; order Oscillospirales; family Acutalibacteraceae; genus UMGS1484. Next base: position 22,494 of record JAZRFL010000033.1, read on the forward strand.
GCAGTTTTATTCGGCTGGCTTTTTCAATCCCCAATTTGCCGATCAAGCCTTGGCTTGTTTGTCTATGATGGATTTTGACCGCAAGGATTTTGTGGAGCGTACCATTGGGCAAAATCGTAATCATTTTGCCAAAATGGATCGTCTGGAACAACAGGTTTTGGCGTTGTGGGAGCAGCTTGACCGACTGCAAAATACCGATCAAAAGGCACGTGCCGCCGCAATATTGGGCGAGACCTTGCCCATGCCCCCAAGGGTCAAAGGAAAAACCGATTCGTCCAACAGCTTGGTAACCAAAGCACGACAACGGGTGGCCGATGCCACCGCCCCCAGGTGACGGTATGGTGCTAATCGAGATGGACGTAAAAGGCTGTCGCCTAAGGGTGCAAGGGCACGCAGGGACAGCCCCCTATGGGCAAGATCTGGTGTGCGCCGCTTTGTCGGTGCTGACCTTGTCGGTGGCGGAAAACGTAAAGGTTGCCCATGAAAAAAGCCGACTGAAAAGTCCGCCGCGGATCGCGGTGGAGGAGGGGTACTGCTTGGTGACCTGCCGACCCAAACGGCGGTATCGCGCCGCTTTGCAGGCGCAGTTTGACCAATGGGCGGTTGCCTTTGGCCTTATGGCGCGGATATCCCCCGAATGTATTTATTTTAGTAAGAAAGGAGCCAAGTCACATGGAAGAAACAACCCCTTGCGCCGCAGAGATTACGGTGACCGAAGAACAAGGACCCACAACGGGTGAGCAAACGCAAGAAGGTGTCGTTGCCCAGCAACCGCCTACCCCCGTAGAGCAGTTGCTGACTCGTTTGTACAGCCGTTACGGGGTAGGAGAAGGGAATTTGTCGCAGCTTGCCCAAGTCATGGAACGGGCATTTGACCAGCAAGAAAAAGAGCATCGGGCTTTTTTGGCACAGCAAACGGCATCGGTGTACGGCATTTATCGTCAACTGTTGGCACAGCAAGAGCGCTTGCGGCAGATATTCCCCGATTTCACTTGGGAGTCTGCCTTGCAAGACGTCCGTTTCGGGGCGCTGTTGCGACATCCCTTTTTGTCGGTGGAGCAAGCCTACATGACCTTGTACGGCGAGGATTTGTTGACAAAGCGCGCCGAGCAATGGGAGCAAAAGGGACGAGAGGCGGCCTATCACCACCTGACCCAAACGGTGTTGCGACCGTCTGAAAACGGAATCAGCGGACAAAGCGGTGCCTGGGTTAAGCGAGACGTAAGTAAATTGACCAAAGAGGAGCGGCGAGGATTCCTTCGCCGTGCCCGAGCGGGCGAGCGGGTGAGCTTTTGACCATGACCGCTCTTTTTGATGAATCGATGATAGTTAAAGGAGAAGAAATTATGAAACAAAATCAAACCAAAATGCTGTTGCAATTGTTTGCCGAACCCACCGTCAACGTGACCACTGCCGCTGTAAGCGGCAACGACCTGTCGGCGGAAATGCAGACCTTTTACGACATGACCTTGATCGACGAGGCAGGTCCCGAGCTGGTGCATGACCAATTCGGGCAAAAGCGGCCCATTCCCGCAGGGGGTGGCAAGACCATTCAATTTCGCCGTTTTTCCCCGTTGCCCAAGGCCACTACGCCGTTGACCGAAGGGGTGACCCCTGCCGGCAACAAATTAAACGTGTCTAAGGTAGAGGCAACCGTTTCCCAATACGGTGATTACCTGGTGCAGTCCGACGTGCTGGAGTTGACCGCCATTGACAACACCATTGCCGAAAGTGTGAAATTGCTGGGCAAGCAGGCCGGCATTACCCTGGACACGGTGGTACGCAACGTATTGCAAAGCGGCACCAACGTCTGGTATGCCCCCGCTATTTCTGCCGGCGGCATGGTCACCGAATTGAGCGATCGCAGTTCGCTCAATCGGGATTGCCCCCTGACGGTGGATCTGGTGAAAAAGGTGGCGGCTTGGATGCGTGCCAACAATGTGCCCAAAATCAACGGCAGTTACGTTGCGATCATTCATCCCAATGTGGCCTTTGATCTGATGAAGGATGAAAAATGGGAGGATTACCATAAATATGCCGCTCCCGAAAACCTGTACGAAGGGGAATTGGGTCGCATTGCAGGGGTTCGTTTTGTAGAATCCACCGAAGCCAAAATCTATGGCGGCGAAGGTGCCGGCGGAGATTCGGTGTACGGTTGTTTGTTCTTCGGTGACGGTGCATACGGCACCACCGAGGTGACCGGTGGCGGATTGCAGACCATTGTAAAGCAAAAGGGCTCTGCCGGTACCGGTGACCCTTTGGATCAACGCAGTTCGGTAGGCTGGAAAGCCTTGAAAACCGCCGAGATCTTGGTGGAACCCTATTTGATCCGTGTGGAATGCGGTTCTTCCTTTGGCCCCAAAGCGGCGTCTAACTAATCTACTTATGATTCGCGGGGGAATCGGAACCTTTTGGATTCCCCCGCACT
>JAZRFL010000034.1:0-1746 GCA_045661365.1 Acutalibacteraceae bacterium
TGGTATGGCATTTGACGACTGGAAAAACGCTGAAGTCTTTGATAAATGGGGCTACAGCGCATTCCCGCAGACGGCTTCCGATTGCGGTGTTCTGGGTTTAGGCTGTGACGCCACCCGCTGCGCGGCAAACGGCAAGGAATATTGGCAATCGGAGCTCACCGCAGGTATGGTGGGTACGGGGATCTTTGGCTACGGACGGTTGGACGACAATACCTTTGACAAATTCTCGTTGGAATCCCTTCGCCAAGGGGCAAAGGGTTTGCTTTACTGGCAGTTCCGCAGAGAACGTCACGGCCCCGAAATGAACGGCTATGCCATGACCGACGTGGATGGAGGCGAAACCAATCTTTCTCGTCGTGCAGGCAAATTGTGCAAGGCGATTTCCGCCAATACTGACCTGTTTGAGGCAGGGGTACCCCAACAAGCCGAAGTGGCAATGGTGTTCAGTATTCGCTCTTACCTTGCCAACTGGTGTGACCAAAACCGCGGGGGGAACAAGTTCTCGGTAGACAGCGTAAGCGGCTATTACCGTATGCTGTGGGAAGAAAATATTATTGCCGACGTAATTCACGAAGAATTGTTCGACCCTGCCGATTTGGCAAAATATAAGGTAATCATTTTGCCTACCGCTTTTGCTGTTTCTCCCAAAATGGCGGCGGCGCTGAAAGAATATGTGAAAAACGGCGGCACGCTGTTGTCTGACCCTGAGTTTGCCTTGTTTGACGATGAAATGGTGCTTACCTACGCCTTGCCCGGTATGGGATTTCAGGAAGTATTCGGCTGTAAGCAAGAGGATATTCGTCGTGCCGAAACGGTCACCTTTGACAACGGTGAAACCATAACCGGCAACTGCCAAAAAGAACTGTACCGTGACGTGACTGCCGACGTGCTTCGTCGGTATGATGACGGCACGCCTGCCGTTTTGTGCAACACCTACGGCAAGGGCAAAGCGATTTTGTCGGGTGTTAACTTGGGATTGTGCCATTCCCAACGCACCTTGATTGCCGACGACGTAAAATCCTCTGACAAAGCCAACGAAAGCCCTGTGGCAAAAGCCATTGTGCTGGACGTGCTGAAAAACGCAGGGGTTGCCATGAATCAATGCGATACCGAATATGTGAAGTACAGTTATTTGACTTCCGAAAAGGGAACCATTGTCATCGTGATCAACAGCGGCAACAAAAAAGTGACCGCCCATGTGTCCACCCTGAAACCCTATGAAAAGGTGACTGACATTTACAACAACGTGCCCTGTGAATTAAATGGCGAGACCTTAACCTTTACCTTAGAACCCAATCAATGCTCCATTTTGCGATTGGAATAGAAAAACAAAAAACAACGGCGTATAGGTTGTACTCTTAAGGACAGAAAAAGGCCCCCTTGTGTAAAGGGGGCTGGATTTTTGCAAAGCAAAAAGACTGGGGGATTGTAAATTGCAGACGACCAGCAATCCCTCCGTCAAAAATCAAAGATTTTTGCCACCTCCCTTTACACAAGGGAGGCTTTTATTTGTCTTATACCGTAGCAAATGGAAAATGTATATCACATTTTCCGCTTTTTAGGAGAACCTAAAACTCTTTTCTAAACAAATATCATCTATTCGATAAATTGGAATTTGACGGTATTACAACAGCTTTATCTCATTGGCAATCATAGCCACGGTTTTGGCGTTGGTATCAATTTTAATGGTACCCAATGCTTGATACATCGGTATTCTTGCTATGCTTCGCTCAATTATATCTTCTG
>JAZRFL010000035.1:0-1648 GCA_045661365.1 Acutalibacteraceae bacterium
GTTTGCTGGAACCACATGTTCGAAACTTGCGACGCGATCGAGCCGAGCGTGTTCCGGAAGACGCATTGCAAAGGCTGCGCGTTCTACAAGACCGAAACGCAATACCTGAAGCAGACCGGCAGAACCTACGCGCAAGAAATGAGGCGTGCGAAAGTGTACGGCCGAAAGGAAAAATGATTCGCAATTGGGACGAACAACGCCTGAAAATGGACTTCGGTGAAATCGGCGTTTCATGCAGCGACGTTGACATGATCCACATAACAAACAACGGCAAGTTGATAATCGGCGAAATAAAGAACGCGAAAGGCACGTTCCAGGACGGCCAAAGGCGCTTGCTAAGCGGACTTATCGACGCGCATAAGCAAGGCGGCGTGGTTCTGTATATCACGCACGAAAAAGACGTTCACGCCGGCGACACGGTGGTAAACGTGGCGGAATGCGAAGTCGTGGAATATTACAAAGGCGGACAATGGTTCAAACCGAATAAAAGGAAAACAGTTAAAGAAGTACTCAACGAAATGGAGGTAGAAAACATGGGTGCAACAATTACCGGAAAAGCGAAAGTATGGGTAAAGCGCTTCGACGACGGCGGCGTAGCGTATAGCGTTTCCGTATCCTCAAAGGACAAAGACGGCAAATGGGTAAACGCATATCAGCCGATAAGGTTCAAGAAAGAAGCACACCCGGAACGCGTTATAAGCAACGGAACGGAAATCAATTACGAGGGTTTCGCGACGGTCATTCAAGGCAAGGACTATAACAAGGTTTTATGGCAAATTACCGACTTTACCGTAGTTGGTAACGAAATGGCAACGCCGTCGAAGAACGACTTCGAGCGTTTCACGGAAAACGACATTCCGTTTTAGGTGGGCGTTATGGTTAATTCAAGGCAAAAGGGCGCGGCATACGAACGGCACGTCGCAAGTCTGTTTCGCGGCGAGGGTTACGAGGCCAGGCGCGGGCAGCAGTTTTGCGGCCTGAACGGCGCGGCGGACGTGGTGGACGTTCCTTACTTGCATATCGAATGCAAGGCCGTTGAACGGTTAAACCTTTACGACGCGATCGCGCAAGCAAAACGCGACGCAAGGGCGGGCGAAATTCCAATTGTAATACACAAGAAGAATTATTGCGCTGACCTTGTAACAATGGAATTTACGGAATGGATAAAACTATATAAAGAATGGGAGGCTGGAAAGTGATTATATTTAACAGTATTTACGAAAGAGGTTTTCAGGCCGGCATAAACGCCGAACGGTTATCCAACAAAGAGGCGCAGAACCACCGCCTGGAGGATATGCTTCACAGAGGCAAAAAAATCGGTTTTGACGAGGGTTTCGTAGACGGATATAAAAAGGGTTACGAATGCGGTTATAGCGAGGGAGAAGCGGACACAAGGGCAAGAAACGGCATCATAGAACTGGACGACCTTGCGGAACTTGACGACGACGTGGCGGAGGCACTTGAAGCATGACAAGAGAAGAAGCAATACAAGTGCTAAACATGGTAGAGGCACATGGATTAGCAGACGAAGCCAAACGCATGGCAATAGAAGCCCTGTCCGAGCCGAGCAAGGTTGACTATTGTACTGACGAATCAGCAAACATCAATACGGAAGTAAATGACCTTATCAGCCGAGCCGATGCGATAG
>JAZRFL010000036.1:0-2271 GCA_045661365.1 Acutalibacteraceae bacterium
TATTTTCCATAAAAAAGCAAACCCTTAAGACGGTCTGTTTTCAAGAAAAATGTCGCCATCAGGACACCCTAATAGCGACATAATTTTTTCTAACAATTATACAATACGGATACGAATAACGCCTTCAATTGCTTCCAGATCCTTTTTCAAAGCTTCACCATCGGCATCGATATCCAGCATGGTGTAAGCATATTCACCCTTTGCCTTATTAAGCATGTTTTCAATATTGATGCCATCATTGGACACCACAGTAGAAATGCTGGAAAGCATATTGGGGATATTTTTATGAATAATGCAAATACGGCATTTACCGGAACGAGGACAAGAAATGGAGGGGAAGTTTACCGAATTGATGATATTGCCGTTTTCCAGGAAATCGATCAATTCACCTGCAGCCATAGAAGCACAGTTATCTTCCGATTCAGGAGTAGAAGCACCCAAATGAGGGATGCAAATAGCACCATCTACACCGATAATATCATCATCGGGGAAATCGGTAACATAAGCGGCAACCTTGCCGGTACCAAGAGCCTGAATCATAGCAGGAGTATCAACCAAAGCACCACGGGCAAAGTTGAGAATCCGAACACCGTCTTTCATGGTGGCGATGGATTGATCGTTGATCATACCCTTGGTACCGTCGGTGAGGGGGACATGAACGGTAATGTAATCGCAGTTGGCAAAGATTTCTTTTAAATCGTTGGAGTGTTTGATAGAACGGGACAAGTGCCACGCAGCATCTACCGACAGATAGGGGTCGTAGCCGTAAACGGTCATACCCAAAGCCTTGGCGGCGTTGGCGACTTCAATACCGATAGCACCCAAGCCGATAACACCCAAGGATTTTCCCAAGATTTCGGGGCCGGTAAAGGCGGATTTACCTTTTTCTACCATTTTGCCCACTTGGTCGCCGTTGCCTTTTAAGGTTTTGGCCCAGTCAATGGCGGGAATAACCCGACGAGAAGAAATGAGCAAACCGGCGATTACCAGTTCTTTAACTGCATTGGCATTGGCACCGGGGGTGTTAAATACCACAATGCCTTTCTCGGCGCAGTCGGCAACAGGAATGTTGTTTACACCGGCACCGGCACGGGCAATGGCTTTCAAATTGTCGTTCATGGCATAATCATGCATGGCGGCAGAACGAACCATGATAGCATCGGGATTGGCGAAATCGTCACCGTAAGTGTATTTAGCGGTATCAAAACGATCCAAACCCGAAGCAGAGATCTTATTTAAAGTTATAATTTCAAACATTATGCATTCTCCTCTTCAAATTTTTGCATAAAGGCTACCAATGCTTCTACACCTTCCATAGGCATGGCATTGTAAATAGAAGCGCGCATACCGCCAACCGAGCGGTGACCCTTCAGGTTAACGAAGCCTGCGGCGGTAGCTTCTTTTACAAACTTAGCGTCCAGTTCTTCGTTGCCGGTAATGAAGGGGATGTTCATGAGCGAGCGGCTGTTCTTTTCAACGGTGCCTTTGAACAATTTGCTGTTGTCCAGGAAGTTGTACAGCAAAGCGGCTTTGGCTTCGTTGTGGGCCTTCATTTTTTCCAAACCGCCCATTTCGTTTTTGATCCATTCCAGAACCAATTTGCAAACGTAAATGGTGTAGCAGGGAGGGGTATTGAACATAGAACCGTTTTCGGCGTGGGTTACGTAGTTGAGCATGGTGGGGGTGATATCCATGGCTTTGCCAAGGAAATCTTCACGAACAATAACAATGGTCAAGCCAGCGGGAGCCAAGTTCTTTTGAGCACCGGCATACAGCAAGGCGAATTTAGAAACATCGAGGGGTTCGGAAGCAATGCAAGAAGAAATATCGGCTACCAACGGAATGTCGCCAACGTCGGGCAATGCAGCATATTTGGTGCCGTAAATGGTGTTGTTCATACAAATGTGAACGTAGTCGGCTTCAGGATTAAAATCTTCCCGTTTGGTTTCGGGAATGTAAGAATAGGTTTTGTCGGCAGACGAAGCAACTGCGCGAGCATTACCGTAACGGGCAGCTTCTTTGTATGCTTTGTTGGCCCATTGACCGGTGATGATGTAGTCGGCCTTGCCATTTTTGGTCATCAAGTTCATGGGAACCATGGCAAATTGGGTAGAAGCACCGCCTTGCAGGAACAGAACCTTGTAGTTGTCGGGAATGTTCATCACTTCACGAAGCAATGCTTCGGCACCGTCGATGATACCTTGGTACACCTTGGAACGGTGAGACATTTACATAACGGATTGACCGGAACCTTCATAATCCAGCATTTCG
>JAZRFL010000037.1:0-26258 GCA_045661365.1 Acutalibacteraceae bacterium
AAAAAGGTGCTGACCCTTGCCTATATGAATCGGGAATCTTTGGAAATTTCCATAAAGGAGCAACGCACCTGTTTTTGGAGTCGTTCCCGACAGGAATTGTGGCGCAAAGGAGAAACCAGCGGCAATGTGCAACACATTGTGTCAATTACTGCCGATTGCGACAACGATGCCTTGGTGGTTGTGGTAGACAAAGAAGGTCCCGCTTGCCATACCGGCACGGATTCTTGCTTTACCAAGCCTGTATTTCAAAACGAAGAACGTCACGAGTTTGCTTTGGAACAACTGATGGATATGTTGATCGGTCGTAAAGTAGAGAAAAAAGAGGGCTCGTATACCACCTATCTGTTCGAAAAAGGCATTGACAAAATGCTCAAAAAGGTGGGGGAAGAATCCACCGAGGTAATTATTGCCGCAAAAGCCAACGACAAAAACGAAACCATTTACGAAATTGCCGACCTTGCTTATCACATTATGGTGGTTATGATTGAAATGGGCATTTCTTTGGAAGATATTCACAAGGAACTCGCTTCTCGCCATGTGATCGACCACAAAGTAAAACAGGAGAAAATGACAAAGTGATCGCCTCCAATTTTCACACCCATACCAACTATGTGGATGGAAAACATACCGCCCAAGAAATGGTGCAAAGCGCTCTTTCCCTCGGTATGACCACCCTTGGTTTTTCGGAACATTGCTATACCGAGTTAGACCCCGATTGTTGCCTTTCTAAGGAACAAACGGCGGCTTATCGGAAAGAAATCCAAAACCTCAAAGAAACCTACAAAGATCAATTGCAAATTTTGTGTGGGATTGAAATGGACTACACCTCTGAAGATGATCCTGTTGCCTACGATTACGTGATCGGTTCGGTGCATTACTTGGTGGTAGATGGGGTGACTTATCCCGTGGACTATTCAGCAGAAAAGACTTTGGAATGTGTTAACAGCGCCTTTGGTGGGGATTTTGATGCTTATGCCGAAGCTTATTTTGCCACAGTAGGCAAGGTCGTGGAAAAAACTGACGCCAATATCATCGGTCACTTTGATTTGATTACCAAATACAGCCAGCAAGGGGTAGGACCGAACGAAGGCTCTCCACGCTATATTGCGGCTTGGCAAAAAGCCATGCAAAAACTTGCCGGAAAAGCCGCTTTGGAAATTAACACGGGAGCAATGTCCCGTGGGTGTCGCACTACACCCTATCCCTCTTTGGAACAATTGCGCTATTGGCTGAAATTGGGGGGCCAGGTGGTACTGAACAGCGATTCTCATCATAAAGATACCCTGATGTATGCCTTTGAACAAGGGGTGGAATTGGCTCGTGAAGCGGGCTTTGCTCGCTTGGGCTTTACCGACCGCTTGGGTGTATATCACAATCAGTTAGGAGAAGAATCATGAGTGTTTTGGCAGAATTAAAACCAAGACGGGTGTTTGCCATTTTTGAACAACTGTCCGCTATTCCTCACGGATCGGGCAATACCGATGCGATTAGTAAGTGGTGTTACGATTTTGCTTGCGACTTGGGATTGCAAGTTATTCGTGATGCCGTAGGAAACGTGATCATAAAAAAAGAAGGGTCTGACGGTCGGGAAAATGAACCTGCCGTGATTTTACAAGCTCACTTGGATATGGTGTGCGAAAAGACCGCCGAAAAAGAATTCGATTTTTTAACCCAAGGCATTTCCCTTGTAACCGATGGCGTAAAAGTTTGGGCAGACGGTACCACCTTGGGTGCCGACAACGGCATAGGCATGGCCATGATTTTGGCATTAATGGAAGACGTTACCTTGTCCCATCCTCCTCTTGAAGGGGTATTGACCATTGACGAAGAGACCGGGCTGGAAGGCGCGGCGGCCATTGATTTTGCCAATCTAAACGGTCGCAGAATGCTGAATTTGGATTCGGAAGACGAAGGGGTATTTACGGCCGGTTGTGCCGGTGGAATTCGGTTGGAATCTACCTTTGCCATAACCCAAGTACCAAACACCCTGTTGGCTTATTCGGTACAAATAAAAGGCCTTACCGGCGGACATTCGGGAATCGAGATCAACAAAGGCCGCGCCAATGCCAATCGCGAATTGGCGTTGCTTTTACAAGCTTTGTCAGAGAAGGGTACCGTTCGGTTAGCACAATTCAACGGCGGTACGGTGGACAATGCCATTGCAGCCGAAGCGGCCTGTGTTGTGGCTTGTGATCTTGCCCATGAAACAATATGCGACATGGCCAACACCTTGCAACAGAGCTTGATTCAAAAAGGAGAGTCTGCCGCTAGGGTTTCGGTAGAATCTGCCGAAACGCCTACTGTGTGGGAACAGGCCCAAACCAAGGCGGTTTTGGGATATTTGACCCAGTCTCCCAACGGGGTACAGGCCATGTGCAAAGATTTGCCTACGTTGGTGGAAACGTCTCTCAATCTTGGCGTGGTACGCAGTAGCGACCAAACGGTTTCGGCAACTTTTTCCCTTCGCTCTGCGGTAGAAGCCGAAAAAACCGCTTTGCTTACTCGTTTAAAAGAGTTAGCCGAAAGGTTTGGAGCAACCACCGTGCCTTCGGGCAATTATCCCGGTTGGGAATATCGTGCCGATTCAGCTTTACAGGAAACCATGAAGCGGGTTTACGCTGAGTTGTACGGTAAATCCCCTGTGGTAGACGTGATCCATGCGGGCTTAGAATGTGGTTTGTTCTGCGAAAAATGTCCCGAATTGGATGCAGTTTCCATAGGTCCCGATATGCGCAACGTACATAGTCCCGAAGAATGGGTAAGCGTAGCCTCGGTTGCCCGTGTGTATGAATATTTGGTAGCGTTATTGGCTAATATATAAGTAGTGTAGGATGATGAACATGGAACATCCCATTTTACGTTTGCAAAAAGAATTGACGGCAGGGGAAGGCTTTTTAATTGAATCGCCTGCCAACCGTCGGTATCTCACCGGCTTTCCTTCTTCGGCAGGGCTGGTGCTGGTTACCAAAGATCAGAGTGTTTTTTTAACTGATTTTCGTTATTACGAAAAGGCCGCCAATGTGGTGCGATCTTGCGAAGTGAAAATGCTCACTTCGTATAAAGAATGTGTAGTGCCCTTACTCAAGGAAGCGAGGATCACTACTCTGTTTTTGGAAACCGATTTTGTCAGTTTGCAAACATTTGCTCGTTTGTCCGAATTGTTTGAGGGTATCACCCTTTCTCAATCCGGCAGATTGACCGAGTTGTTGGAGCAAATGCGTAGCATAAAAACTCCCAAAGAAATCGACACGATCCGGCAGGCGCAAGCCATGACCGATGAGACCTTTTCCTATATTTTACAACGTATTGAGGCAGGTCGTACCGAGATTGACGTCATGCTGGATATGGAATTTTATATGCGGAAACTGGGAAGCGAGGGTGTGGCTTTTGACTTTGTGGTGGTTTCTGGCAAAAATTCTTCTTTGCCACATGGTGTCCCTACCGAAAAAGTTATTGAAGCAGGAGATCTTCTCACCATGGACTTTGGTGCGGTGGTAGACGGCTACCGAAGTGACATGACGCGTACCGTTGCGGTGGGACAGGTGTCTGACGAGCAACGTCGCGTGTATGAAACCGTGTTAAATGCCAAAAATAGATCCATGGCGGCTATTCGTCCCGGTGTGATGTGTAAAGACATTGACAAAATCGCCCGTGATATCATTGACAATGCGGGATATAAGGGGTGCTTTGGTCATGGATTGGGGCATAGTGTTGGGTTAGACATTCACGAAAACCCATCTTTTAATACCCGTTGTGAAACTCCGCTTGTCCCCGGTATGGTCATTACGGTGGAACCGGGTATTTATTTGGAAAATCAATTTGGCGTGCGGGTAGAAGATATGATCGTGGTGACGGAAAGTGGCTACGAAAACCTTACCCACAGCCCTGATGAATTTGTAATTGTATAGGTGATAGTATGGAACAACAACGTTTGCAAAATTATGCAAAACTCATTGCGCAGGTTGGCGGTAACATACAAAAAGGGCAAGAAGTGTTTCTTTATGCCCAATTGGATCAGCCGGAATTTGTGGAAATGCTGGTAGAAGAATGTTACAAGTGCGGTGCGGCCCGTGTGTTCGTGGAATGGGCGCACCAAAATCTTACCCGTTTACACGTGAATTACGTAACCGAAGAGCGGTTGAGTGCAGTGGAATCCTACGAAGAAGCCAAGTGGACTTGGCAGCGAGATCATCTGCCTGTGAAACTCTATCTGTTGTCCGAAGATCCCGACGGACTGAACGGTATTGACCAAGCTAAATTTTCTAAAGCCAGCCAATGCCGCAACAAGGTGTTTAAGCCTTATCGGGATGAAATGGACAATAAATATCAATGGTGCATCGCCGCTGTACCCGGCAAAGATTGGGCAAAGAAAGTGTTCCCCGATTGCTCGGTGGAAGAAGCAATGGAAAAACTGTGGCAAGCTATTTTGGATGTGTCTCGTGTAACCGACGACCCCATTAAATCTTGGGACGACCACAATGCCGACTTGCTTGCTCGTTGCAATTATCTCAATAGTTTGGGGCTCAGACAACTCCATTATACCGCCGCAAACGGCACCGACCTGACAGTGGGCCTCATGGAAGAAGCCTTGTTCTTGGGTGGCGGCGAAACCTCTTTGCTTGGACATTACTTTAATCCCAATATTCCTTCGGAAGAAGTGTTTACTACCCCCAAAAAGGGCGAAGCCGAAGGTATTGTGTATTCCAGTAAACCCTTGTCATACCGTGGCGAAGTGATTGACGAGTTTTCGGTTCGCTTTGAAAAAGGTAAAGCGGTGGAAGTTCACGCCAAGGTGGGAGAAGACCTGCTGAAAGAACTGATTGGAATGGACGAAGGCGCTGCTTACCTTGGCGAATGCGCCTTGGTGCCCTATGACTCGCCCATTCGCAACAGCGAATTGCTGTTTTATAATACTTTGTTCGATGAAAATGCCGCTTGCCACTTGGCTCTTGGCATGGGCTTTACCAACTGTGTGAAGGATTTTGAACACCGCACCTTGCAAGAATGTTGGGATTTAGGGGTGAACGATTCCATCATCCATGAGGATTTTATGATTGGCACCATCGATCTTTCCATTGACGGGATTGATAAAAACGGCAACACCGTAGCCATTTTCCGCAACGGAAATTGGGCGTTTTAAATCATGATATAGAAAAAAAGACCTGTAAACCAATCGGTTTACAGGTCTTTTTGTATCAATTCATTATTTTTTAATTACAATATTCACCAGTTTGCCGGGCACATAAATTTCTTTTACAATGGTTGCTCCATCCAATTCGGCAGCAATCTTTTCGTCGGCTTTGGTGGCGGCAATCACAGCATCTTTATCCGCATCGGCGGCTACGGTTACACGAGAACGAACCTTGCCGTTGATTTGCACAACTACTTCTAACTCGTTGTCTACGCACATGGCTTCCTCGTAAGTGGGCCAATCGGAAACCGAGCAGAAGCCTTCGCCGCCCAGCACTTGCCACAATTCTTCGGTCACGTGAGGAGCAAAGGGAGAAAGCAAGCGAATCAGGGTCATATAATCGGCTCTGGAAAGGCTACCTGCCTTGTCAATGTCGTTGAGCAACGCCATCATAGCGGCGATAGCGGTGTTAAACTTCATGCCTTCAATATCTTCGGTTACCTTTTTAATGGTGCGGTGGATTTGTTTTACCAAGGCAGGGGAGTAACCGTCCACGTCGTTGACCAAATCTTGCAGACCCCAAACACGGTCCACAAACCGTTTACAACCTTTAATAGAAGAGGTAGACCAAGGAGCAGACTTTTCGAAGTCACCAATGAACATTTCGTAAAGCCGCATGGTGTCGGCACCGTATTGTTCAATCACTTCGTCGGGGTTTACCACGTTGCCGCGGGATTTGGACATTTTTTCGCCGTTTTCACCCAAGATCATGCCATGGCTGGTGCGACGGGCATAGGGCTCTTTGGTGGGAACTACACCGATATCGTATAAGAATTTATGCCAGAAACGGCTATACAAAAGGTGAAGGGTGGTATGTTCCATACCGCCGTTGTACCAGTCAACAGGAGTCCAGTAATTGAGTGCTTCTTTGGATGCCAAAGCATCACTGTTGTGAGGGTCGGCATACCGCAGGAAGTACCAGGAAGAGCCGGCCCATTGCGGCATGGTATCGGTTTCCCGTTTTGCAGGGGCGCCACACACGGGACAGGTGGTGTTCACAAAACTGTCGATGGTTGCCAGCGGAGATTCCCCGTTGTCGGTGGGCTCGTAAGAGTCTACCATAGGCAGTTTCAGAGGTAGTTCATTTTCGGGTACAGGCACGTAACCGCAATGTTCACAATGCACAATGGGAATGGGTTCACCCCAATACCGTTGACGAGAGAACACCCAGTCACGAAGTTTGTAGTTGACCTTGCGTTCACCGAATCCTTGTTCGGTCATGTAGTCCTTAATGGCTTCTTTGGCTTCTTCTACGCTCAATCCGGTCATAAAGCCGGAGTTGACCATTACACCGGTTTCTACGTCGGTAAAGGCGGCTTCTTGCACGTTACCGCCGGCCACGACTTCAATGATAGGCAAATCAAATTTTTTGGCAAATTCCCAGTCGCGGCTATCGTGAGCAGGAACACCCATAACTGCGCCGGTACCGTAAGAAACCAACACGTAGTCGGAAATGAACACAGGAATTTCATCTCCGTTTACTGGGTTGATGGCACGAACACCGTCTAACTTCACACCGGTTTTGTCCTTGGCCATTTCGGTGCGTTCAAAGTCGGATTTACGAGCAGCTTCTGCTTGATAAGCTTCCACTTCGGCAACGTTTTGAATGGAGCCTTCTTTTTTCCATTCCTCGATTTGAGCATATTCGGGAGAAAGCACCATATAGGTTGCACCAAACAAGGTGTCGGGACGGGTGGTGTATACGGTTACGTCGTGATTTACATTGGTTTTAAAGGTAACCAAGGCACCGGTAGAACGACCGATCCAGTTCTTTTGTTGAGTTTTTACTCGTTCAATGTAATCTACTTCGTCCAAATCGTCAATGAGGCGTTGGGCATATTCGGTAATTTTCAGCATCCATTGGCTTTTTACCTTATGTACCACTTCGCTGCCGCAACGTTCGCACACGCCGTTGACCACTTCTTCGTTGGCCAATACACATTTGCAAGAGGTACACCAGTTTACCGACATTTCTTTTTTGTAGGCAAGACCTTTTTTAAACAGTTGCAAGAAGATCCATTGGGTCCATTTGTAGTATTCGGGGTCGGTGGTGTTGATTTCACGGCTCCAGTCAAAGGAGAAACCAAGGGCTTGTAATTGCGCTTTAAAGTGAGCAATGTTGTTTTTGGTTACAATTTCGGGATGAATGTGGTTTTTAATAGCGAAGTTTTCAGTGGGCAGACCAAATGCATCCCAACCCATGGGATATAGCACGTTAAAGCCTTGCATCCGCCGTTTGCGGGCAATAATGTCCAAGGCGGTGTAAGAGCGAGGGTGGCCTACGTGTAAGCCTTGTCCCGAGGGGTAGGGGAATTCAACCAAAGCAAAGAATTTCTCTTTGTCGGAATCATTGGAAGCGTGGAACACGCCTGCTTCTTCCCAAGCATCCTGCCATTTTTTGTCAATGTTTTTATAATCATAGGGTATCATATTTAAAACTTCCCTTCCTTAATCTTCGGTAATCAGTTCGGAAATGTCCACTTTTTCAGCGTCTGCCCACAAACGATCTAAGTTATAAAAATCGCGTGCATCTTTACTAAATACGTGAATCATTACACTGTGATAATCCAACAAATACCAATTGGTAGCTCTGCCTTCTATATGACCGGGTTCTCTGCCTGCTTGAGAAAGCTTGTATTCCACTTCGTCGGACAAGGCACGAATTTGTGTGGAAGAGTTACCGGTGGCAATTACCAAGTAATCACCAAGGGTAGATAATTGGTCGATTTTAAACACTTGGATGTCGTGAGCCTTTTTGTTGTCCAAGGCTTTCACGGCTATGGTTACAATTTCAAACGGCGTCATTGTGAGCCCTCCTATTCCAAATATGATTCTATACTTTCTTTGTCTTCAATGTAGGTTTCTTCTTTATAAATTCCTACTATGCTGTACAATTCAATTGCCAAGAGATTTTCTTTTTTGATGGGTACGGTGTAGGGCAAGAAATGTTGGTTAAGCAATGTGACATAGTCATCCTTATGGATAGAAAAGTAGGAAACACCGTTATAGTACAACGGTTGTCCCGGTACGGCAAAGAAACGGATTTTTTCAGAACCTACGTTTTGTGCTATAGAGGCCAAATCCAAAACCTCGGAAATGGTCATGTCGGTAGTCATTTCATCGTAAATTTCGGTGGCAACGCTGAGTAATTGGGAACTGCTCATGTTTAGGCACTTTTTGATGAAAGCCGAATAAAAACTTCGTTGCATTTGAATCCGCTTATAATCGCCCATGGCATAGTCTCGACGGAACCGCACAAAAGCTTCAGCCATATTGCCATCCATGTGATTCATGCCCTTATAAAAGTTATAGGCGTGGTCTGCTTCACCGTATGCACGGTAAATGGTTTCGGGTACGTATACGTCTACACCGCCTACTGCATCTACTATGGAGCGGAATGCCGAAAGCGTAACCGTAATGTAGTGGTCAATGGGTAATCCGAAAAACTCGTTTACCCTTCGCAACAGACCGTTGATTTTGGTTTGACCGTCTTTGGGATGTCCGTATACCGCATTCATTTTGCTGGAGGGAATATCGGCACCAATATAGGTGTCACGAGGAATTTGCAAAATATTGGCAGTACCGCGTTTCATGTCAAAACAAGCGACCATCATAATGTCGGTCAAATTCTTTCCTTCGTCGGTACCGGCAATCAAGATGTATTGTACCGAATCCGAAGCTTCGCTGGTAATTACTTTGTCAAATTCTTTTTCTCGCGTTACGCTGGAGTCGGTTAAGAATCGGCTGTTCATAAGGATTGGAACCCCAATCGCAATTATGAGACAAACAGAAAGCAACAACGATAACAGTATATTTAAGCAAACCACAACGCCGGTGGTGTGTCGTTTTGGCTTTTTATGAGAAACGTTGGCTTTATGTGTTGCCGCGATATCGGAAGAACTGTAAATATCCCGATCATCAGTTTTGACTCGCCGTCTGGTTCGCGGCTCAATATCTCTTTTCAAAAAGAGTCACCTTACCTTTCGTTTAATTGAGAAACTACAAAATTATAAGCTGCAACCGTGTCCAAATGGATCGTTTTATCACGATTGACTAAATCTTGGATAGAAAATGCCAATGCGTAACGCATGCCGCGTTCCATAGAGATCATGGTTTCGGCTCGCATGACATCTACGTCTTGATAGTCACGTTCTTCCCCAATATAATCGGCCAAAAAAACCAGTTTTTCCAACTGGCTCATATTGGCACGACCGGTGGTGTGATAAGAAATGGCATTGAGCAGATCTTGGTCGTCTATGCCCAACTGCTCTTTGCAAAAGATCGCACCGGTTTTGGCATGCCACAAAGGGGGCGCTCCTAAAGTAACCGTATCTGTCATTATATCATGCTTTTTCAACATTTGCAACTGAATTTCCGGTTTTTCTTCTTTCATTATATCATGTAAAATACCTGCCAGATAGGCTTTTTCTTTGTCACCGCCATAACGCTCGGCCAAGGCAACACCTGCTTTGGCAACGTTGACGGAATGGATAAACCGTTTTTCAGACAAACGGGAACCAATCAGGTCGATGTAGGATTTGTATTTTTCCCTGTACATATGGTTTCACTCCCTATATAATGCGTTTTCCACCAAATACCGTTCAACTTCGGGTAAAACAAGCCCCGCAAGTGATTGTTGATCTTGTAATTGCTTGCGAATTTGGGTGGATGATACTTCGACGAGTGGCATAGACAACAAAACCGCTTGGCCGCCAATGTTGGAAATATGGCGTTGCATGTCTTGCAGTTGCTTATGTTGGCAGTCACACCGATTGGCAACCAAAAAAGTGACCGATTTGGCGAGGGTTTCATAGGCTTTCCATTTAGGTAAGGTAAGAAAAGAGTCAGCGCCACACAAAAAATAATATTGGTCGGGCTGATTGTTTAACAAGTGATGAATGGTGTGAACGGTAAAGCTGGGTTTCGGTAAATGAAATTCAATATCGCTGACCGAAATTCGCTCATCATGTTTGGCAGCCAATCGACACATAGCTAAGCGGTGCTCATTTTCTGCCATGGTTCGGTTGGTTTTAAAAGGGGAGCAGGCCGCAGGAATCAGTAGTAATTTGGCTGCAGGTAAGTAGTCTAATGCCGCCTTTGCCATAGCCAAATGCCCCAAATGAATAGGGTCAAAGCTACCTCCAAAAACAATGGTTGCCAAAAAATGTCACCGCCTTGTTTAAAACTGTACGTATTTGTCTACATTATGAGTGATAAAGACTGAAGGAGATGTGAAAATGATCAAAGGAGTTAATCATACGATTATAGAGGTAACCAATCCGCAAAATCGATATTTTGAACGTGCGTTGTTGTTTGTTCGGCCGCAACTTTCATCGGTTGCTTTTCAAAATCTGCAACAGCACGCCGACCATTTTGTACAAACAGTAGGGGAACCACCAACAGATACGCAACGCACCGAGGCAATTCGCCGTCGCAAACAAAAACGCAGAATTTTAAATGGATTGTGGTGTGTCAGCGGTTTTGGAATCGGTTTGTTGGTTCGGTTGTTTTTGTGAATATCGTTGCTTATGGTTTACAATAGGTCATGATAAGCGGTAGTACTGCTTTGCTTTTACTCCAACGAACCGTATTGCTGAAATAGGTGTGGTTATTGTCTGAAAGAGGATCTACCGTTTCGGTCAGAGGCATTAATTCCAAGCAAAAGCCGGGGCGTTTATAGGTTTCGCGGAACCAGTTTTCAAAGCCACCGCCAAAACCGTTTACGTCATCAGAGGTTTTGCATTTATAAAATCCATATTCTTTTTCCAAACGATTGGCTATGGTTTGGGAAACGCCTACATTGGGATTTAATGTGTCAGACCAATAAAAACAATCCCCTCTGACGTGGATCGAGGTCATAAAAACAAATTGATTGTTTTCACATAGTTGCATCAATGCTTGCGTTTCAGGTTCCGATGCAACGGTTGGACCCTTGTAGTTTTCGGCATCGGGGGTAGTGACTTTGTTGTTGATCTGTTCCCACAAAAGAGGGAAGTTCTTGTTTAAA
Source organism: Acutalibacteraceae bacterium (assembly GCA_045661365.1). Taxonomy (GTDB): domain Bacteria; phylum Bacillota; class Clostridia; order Oscillospirales; family Acutalibacteraceae; genus UMGS1484. The sequence continues at coordinate 11,199 of JAZRFL010000037.1, forward strand.
TTTACGCCGTTGGCATTGCCTTTATAATCAGAAATCGTGGTATATTCATTGGAATACTGTTTTTTGCGGTAGGTAACGGTTACCGCGGGAGAATCCCGCCCTGTTATAATTTCCAGTCCGTCGGGATTGGATAGAGGAACCATGTATAAGGTATAGGTGTCTAACAATGTTTTTACGTCAAATGAAGCAAAACTTTCATTTTTTGTATAAGCAACACAAAATTCTTCAATACAACGCATGGTGTAGCTGACCGTAATGGTTTCTCTGGCATGAATACCACCGATAATACAGGCTTTGGTTTCTCCCTTGCCCAATTTTACCAGCGTAATATCTCTGCCTTGCACCGAACTGCCAATGCTTTCGGTTTGGATCAATTCAGGATACGCTTCAGCCAAGGCGGCAATTTCACTTTGTACCGATTGGTAAGAAGGCCGCTTGGTGTACGTTACAATATCGGTTAAATTGGTGTCAGGTACCGGGGTAGGTTTTACTGTCGGTTTGGAAGAAGGCGTGCTTGGTTTGGAAGAAACAGCAGAAGACACCGGTGCTTGAGAAGACGTAGTAGACGGGGAGAGGGGTTGAGAAACAGTCGGTTGAGAAGCGATCGGCTCAGAGACGATGGGATTTGAAGAAATTACAGAGTCGGTTGCGGTCTCAAGCAACGAGGTTTGTGTTTGGGGCGCAGCGGCATTGTTATTTGTCGGGACGGTAGTGGTACAGCTGATCAGAGATAAAGTGATGAAACCCAATAAAAACAGAAAAAATGTTTTTTTCATGGTTTTTACTCCTATAACTACACAAAAATTCAGTTTATTATATCACCTTTTGTCGTAAGATACAAGATAAAATAAAAACTTTATTGGGAAAGTAAAAAAAGCAACCGGATATTACGAAAAAAACTATTGACAAAAGGTTAGCAGATAGTGTATAATACACCTTGCACATGTTTGTTTGTGACTTTAACCCCTGCCAATGGGCGGAGGGAGGGAATATAATGAGTCAGGTAAAGATTAAAGATAATGAATCTCTCGAAAACGCACTGCGTCGTTTTAAACGTCAGACTCAACGCGATGGTGTAATCCAAGAAGTTCGTAAGAGAGAACATTATGAAAAGCCTTCGGTAAAACGCAAAAAGAAATCCGAAGCCGCTCGTAAGCGCAAGTTTAAATAAGTGATGATCAGGCGGTTGTTAGCGTATACTAGCAACCGCCTGTATTCTTTTAGAATTGGGGTGAATCCATGGCAGTTTTTCGACCGACGTTACAACGAAACCGTGTCACCGATCTGTCAGTGGAAACGGTAAAGCAATTGAAAATTTCCACCTTGCTGTTAGATGTGGATAATACACTGTCCACCCATCACAGCCAAATCCCGTTGAAAGGCGTGGAGCGGTGGATTGCAGACATGACCGAAGCGGGTGTGAGTCTGTTTATTGTGTCCAATGCCAAAAAAGAGCGGGTTGCACCTTTTGCCGAGCAGTTGGGATTACCATATTTTTGGTTGTGTAAAAAACCCTTGCCGTTTCGATTGAAAAAAGCAATCAGACAACTGGGAGCAGAGAAACGGTCGGTTATGTTGTGCGGTGACCAATTGTTTACCGATATGGCAGCGGGAAATCTGTGTGGAGTTCGCACGTTGTTGGTAACGCCGGCAAAACAGGAAACAGGTTGGACTTTTCGCCTGCGTCGTCGTTTGGAAAGACCGTTGCTAAAACGGTATAAAAAGGAGCAATCGCAATGAACAACGCCAAATTTGGTCCTGCTGGTACAGGGGACAGTTTTAAGGAACAAGGCTACAAAACCAGCCTACAGGTGCCCGGCTATTTAAAAAACATGGGATTGACATGGTTTGAATACCAATGTGGTCGCGGTGTTAATATTAGTGAAGAAAAGGCAATGCAGTTGGGAGAAAAGGCGGCACAACACCAAATCGGGATCTCGTTGCATGCACCCTATTACATATCTTTGGCCTCCAAAGAGGAAGAAAAACGGCACAATTCGGTCAACTATATTTTGCAGTCGGCCAAAGCGGTGGCGCAAATGGGCGGGGATCGTATTGTGGTACACCCCGGAGGACTTGGTGGACTTTCTCGAGCAGATGCTACCGCGCTTGCTTGTGATACTTTGAAAAAAGCGCAAGCATGCTTGGATGAAAACGGACTGTCTCACGTTCATATTTGTCCCGAAACCATGGGGAAGATCAATCAGCTTGGAACGCTGGAGGAAGTGCTGACCATGTGTGGCGTGGATGAACGTCTTTTACCTTGCATTGACTTTGGTCATTTAAATGCTCGTACGCATGGTTGTGTCAATTCTGCCGAGGCATTTTCACAAATACTTGACCAAATGCAAAACGCGTTGGGATACGACCGCATGTCGGTGTTTCATTCTCATTTTTCCAAAATTGAGTATACCGACGGTGGTGAAAAGCGCCATCTCACTTTTGAAGATGAGGTTTATGGCCCCGAATTTGAGCCGTTGGCAGAGTTGATTGCCCGTAAAGGACTTTCTCCGGTTATTGTGTGTGAATCATCGGGCACGCAAGCCGAGGATGCTTTGTACATGCTAACATGTTATACTAAGGCTTGTAACGCATAAATGTTTTGGGTTTGACATAGTATTTATGGGTGATTGTCCATGAAATATTATGTGATTCAGCAGGGAAAACAGTTGCTGATTACGGTGTCGGTTTTAGCGGGCTGCGGGGTTTTGCTGATCTTTTCGCAAGAGGCACGTAATAGTGCTGTGCAAGGTCTTATGTTGTGTGGGCAGGTTGTTATACCGTCGTTGTTTGTGTTTCTTTGTTTATGTCAATGGCTTATGACCTCGTCGGGGATCGGTTTGCTAACTCGATACGGGAAACCGCTTTTCCGAGTGTTACTGGGAAGTTATTGGCAAGGCGGTCTCGCATGGCTTATGGCTGTGATTGGCGGGTATCCTATGGGCGCGGTTGCTTTGAAACAATTGCTTGCACAGGGACTTATAACGCGGGAACAAGCGGAACGGCTCATTTGTTTTTTATTTGTACCATCTCCGGCCTTTGTAATTACCGCTGTAGGGGTCGGTTTATTAAATTCTGCGCGTTCGGGTGTGCTCTTATGGGGCGCTTGCGTCATGGCTTCACTGGTGATCACCGTTGTTGGTTGTCGCATTAAAAGTGTAGAGTCGGCATCTATGCCCCATGACGTATCGTTACGATCCATGGGTTTTACCGCAGGAGTGGCATCAGCTTGCCAGTTGATGTTGCAGATTTGCGGCATGGTAGTGCTGTTTTGTGTGGTGATCGGTTTTTTACCGATGTTGTCTCTTCCTGTTTGTGTTTCGAATTGGATCGGGGGCTTGTTAGAGGTAACCAATGGTTGTGTTATTGTCTCTTGCTACGGGCTTCCTGCGTTGGCGGCAGTGTTGGGCTTTGGCGGTGTATCTACCCATTGGCAGATCAAAGGTTTGGCAGGGGACTTGTTGACATCGTACAGTCGATACAGCTGGATTCGTTTGATGCAAGGATTATTGAGTTGTTTAGCGGCGCATGCCTTCTGTTTTGCGTTTCCCAATGCGGTTTCGACCATGACAATTCAAACGGCAAGTGCCAAAGCCGAAGTTTCATTGTTGCCCGCAATCGGGTTGATGATTACTTGTGTGATATTTTTGTGTTCCCTACAGGCAGGAACCAAAAAGGAGTGTAAAAAATGAAAAATCAAGAATATGTTGAACAGGAATACCGCAAGGCTTGCCGGTATTGTGAACACGGTCAATTGTCTTCTGATCAAACGGTCGTTCTTTGTCCCAAAAAGGGGATCGTAGAAACCGACTATCTTTGTAAAAAATATGTGTACGATCCATTGAAACGTGTTCCGCAACAGCCTCGTGCAACGATGACCGATTTTTCTGCCGAAGATTTTAGTTTGTAATATGTTAAAGAAAACATAAAAGCACCGAACTTGTTTCGGTGCTTTTGTTGTTGTAAACTGCGATTTTTCTACAGAGAGTCGATCGGTTTTAAAAACGATGTTTTCGAATAAAAGCGGCCTGCCGTAATACATCAATCTTCCAAGCCCAATAACCAAAGTGGCGAAATGTCTAAGATTTGAGCAATAGCGATCAGCTCATAGTCGCTGACTTTGCGAATTTGTCCTTCTAATTTGGAAAGTCCCGAAGCGTTCATGTCGATTCCTCTTGTCTGCAGTTGAATCAGCAATTCTTTTTGCTTCATTCCCAGCTCTTTGCGGCGGAACTCTATGCGTTTGCCTACTAAATTGCTGTTTCCGATTTCCTGCTTTCTTGTTTTCACAACTATACCTCCTTGCATTTGTGCCTTTTTGGTGTTTTTATCACAGAAATATAAACCGATTAATAACTTTTATGAGATTTATCGTTGCAATTTTTGGGGAGTGTGGTACAATAAATACAGACCTTTTTGAAAGGATGTAACGTTATGAATCTTTACGGTTCGCACAAACAAAATTTAACCATGTTGACCGAGTTTTGTCAACTCAACGTGGCGAGCGGTGCCTTTTCCAATCATTTGGTGGATACCGTGGCACATTACGATCTGTTTTTTCGCAACATTCCCGATGACGGCGGATTTATTATAGCGGCGGGGCTGTCTCAAGTAATCGACTATTTGCGCAATCTGCATTTTGACAACGAAGATATTGAATATCTTCGTTCCACCCAGCTGTACAGCGAGGAATTTTTGCAATTTATTGCCGATTTTAAATTCACTTGCGACGTATGGGCAGTACCCGAAGGAACCCCCGTGTTTCCCTATGAGCCCATTGTTACGGTGAAAGGACCGTTGATGCAAGCACAATTTATTGAAACCATGTTGTTGCTGATCATCAATCATCAGTCCTTGATCGCGACCAAAGCCAACCGTATTGTACGGGCGGCCGAGGGGCGTGAAGTGTACGAATTCGGCGCCCGTCGCTCCCATGGGGTAGATGCCGCGTTGCTTGGTTCTCGTGCGGCATATATTGGTGGATGTGCCGGTACTACCCAGGTGTTGGCCGCCAAGGAATTGGGGATTCCTTTCTTTACCACCATGACCCATAGTTGGGTGCAGTCTTTTGACAGCGAGTACGAGGCATTTGCTGCTTTTGCCAAAGATTGTCCCAATGATTGTGTTCTGTTGGTAGACACGTACAATACCATTCATTCGGGTGTTCCCAATGCCATTCGGGTGTTTGACGAGATTTTGAAACCTTTGGGTGTTCGTCCAAAAGGAATTCGTATCGATTCGGGTGACATCACTTATTTAACCAAAAAGGCGCGCCGCTTGTTGGACGAAGCAGGATATCCGGATTGTCAAATTACGGTGAGCAATTCTTTGGATGAAGAAATTATACGTGATATGCTGATTCAAGGTGCCAAAGTTGACAGTTTTGGTGTGGGAGAGCGATTGATTACATCAGCCTCATCTCCCGTGCTCAGCGGTGTATATAAATTAGCCGCCATTGAGCAAGACGGTCAAATTAAGCCGAAAATCAAAATCAGCGACAACACCGGCAAAATTACCATGCCGGGGGTTAAAACCGTGTGGCGTTTGATCGACCGTGATTTGGGCAAAGCAATTGCCGACGTGGTGACCTTGTCCCATGAGGAGATCGATCAGACCAAGCCTTACGAGTTGTTCGATCCGATCCACACTTGGAAAAGAAAAACCGCTGAGCATTTTATTGCAAGACGGTTGCTACAACCCATTTTTGTTGGTGGGAAATGTGTGTATTCTTCTCCCACGTTGCCGGAAATTCAAAAGTATTGCGCCTCTCAAATTCAAATGCTGTGGGAAGAAGTCACTCGGTTTGAAAAACCCCATCACTATTACGTCGATTTGTCAGAGGAATTGTGGCAATTGCGACAAGATATGTTACAACAGTTTTCTTGGTAGGAGGAATTTGACATGAATAGAATTCGTTTTGTTTTGTTGGCTATGATCATGGTGTTGACTTTGGCTATGGTTGGTTGCGGAGAAGAGACACCGCAAGAACAAACGGCAAGCAGTAGTCCGGTGGGATATTTTAACGGAGTTACTTCTACGGTGTTGACTGGCGATTCGGTCAAAAAACAAGTGGCCGAAGGTGCGCTTGACATTACCATAACCGCCGGTCAAAGCGAAGACCCGAACGAAGAAGAACCGCCTGTGCAGGGCGTTGTTACCTTGGGAATGTCGTCAGACGAGTTCAAAGCTTTGCTGGAAGAAGCGGGATTTGACACCACCTCGGAAGATGTGCGCCGTACCACCGAAGACAATGCGTACGTGGAATACCGTTGCTTTGGTGCCATAAACGGATACTATACCAACGACGACCGCGAAAACGGTCTGGTAGCTGTGGTTTATTATGATACTGCTTATGGATTCGAAACCAAAAAAACCACCAAGGATCAAGTGCTGCAGGTCATGGGTGAACCTACCAAAGCGGCGCCCGCCAATGACCAAATGACAAAAATGTTTTTGATGAGTCAAAAAGGTGCTACTTATTTGGATTACGATTGCGGTAACATCCACGTTACCTTTTACTTTGCTGCCGCAACGAAGCAACTGTGTGCTACGGTGATTTATCAAGAAGGTCTGTGGATTGCGCAGTAAACCATGCAACCGTTAAACGATACAAGCTGTCAGGAGAAGATCTTCTAACATAGGGTATTGTTCATGAAAGAAAAGGTCGCTTTCCATGTGAGGGATCATAACGTCAAAGGTGGGACGTCCGGTCTGGTTGTTTACGTAATTTTTAAATCCCGTATCTACAATACTGCCTACGTCAGCTTCCAGGTCGTATCCTGCGGTTAAAGCCAGCAGTCTGGCAATGGGTTCGCTCTTTTGGGGATCGTCTTTTGCGTTTCGCCAAAACACTTCTCCTTTGCCGGGATAAAGTGCACAACCGTGCAATAAGGTTTGACTGACACAATAATCGGCGATTGCCTTGGTTTCCGGCTCACAGGCAGCGGACGATCCGCCAAAGCCTTTGGGCGCAGGACCGTATATTCCACGGTTTTGTTCTCGTTTTTGTCGTTCTTCAAAACGGTAATCAAAATTACGAGGGATTTCCACACCCCTTGCGTTGGCATCCCATAATTTCGTGTTTCCACCGCATAAACGACGCACTTTTCCGCTGTCTATCCCACCGCAGTGTGCTCCTCTGGCACAGATCTCTCGTCCGTCGGGATTTACAAATGGGATGATAGCGATTTTACGGTTTCGTAATACCGTGACAGGATCAACACCGCAAATACGCCGTTTGGAACACAGTGCTTGTAAAAAGGATTCGGCAAATTGAAGTAAAGAACGTCCGCTTAAATGATCGGTTCCCCAAAAGGTTCCGGCAAGCACGACGGTTGGTGTATTTTCCCTTCCTATTTCCAACGCATAGATCGAACGTCCTACAACACTTTTGCCAATGGTTTTGACCCGTAAAAAGGGAAACTTGGCTTTTAAATGCCAAATGGTGTTTTGCAAATAGGTGTAATCGGTAATGATGTGATTCATGACAAAGCACCTTTCTGTTTGTAAATTAAATAAATTCTACATATTATATTCAAAAAGAAGGACACATATGAATATGGAAGAAATCAAAATTGAAAGCGAATGCGTTTACGACGGCGCCATTGTTTGCGTGAGTCGAGACACAGTTCGTTTGCCCGATCAAACCACCGCATTTCGTGAAGTGATCGACCACAACGGCGGCAGTTGTGTGGTAGCGGTGACACCTGAAAAAAAGTTGCTTATGGTCCGTCAGTACCGTTACGGTGCGGGGCAGGTCATGTGGGAACTGCCGGCAGGCAAATTGGAAAAGGGAGAAGATCCTATGGTATGTGCTGCCCGTGAACTGGAAGAGGAAACGGGCTATAAGGCTACCGAGTTGGTATCGATTGGCTCATTTCATCCTACGCCCGCTTATTGTCGTGAACGCATCTTTATGTATTATGCCAAGGGACTCAGTTTGTCGCGGCAACAGTTGGATCACGGTGAATTTTTAGAAGTTGGTGAGATTCCCTTTGACCGAGCGTTAGATATGGTCAAGACAGGAGAGATTACCGATGCCAAAACGGTGATTGCCATATTAAAAGTTAAGGAGATGTTCGCATGATTCAAGCAGTTATCTTTGACATGGACGGTGTGTTGGTGGATTCGGAATTCGCCATGCGAAAAGCCGCTATTTTGGCGTTACAAGAATGGGGCGTTTCGGCAAAGCACGAGGATTTTATTCCCTTTACCGGAGCAGGTGAAGACCGTTTTGTAGGCGGTGTTGCCGAACTGCACGGTGTTCCTTATGTGTTAGACATGAAACGTCGCGCTTATGAAATTTATTTGGATATCTGCGATGAGGATATTGTTCGGTTTGAGAAGATTCCCGAAACGATAGAGCGACTTTCGGACATGGGTCTCAAAATCGCCATTGCCAGCGCAGCCGATGACATTAAGGTCAAAGCCAATATCGGCGCTGCAGGCATCAATCCCTTGTACTTGGGAGCGTTGGTGACAGGTAGCGATGTGGAAAAGAAAAAGCCCGATCCATCCGCTTTTTTGCTTGCGGCAAAAAAACTGAATGTCGAGCCTCAACATTGCATTGTTATAGAGGATGCAGTTAACGGAATTATAGCCGCCAATCGTGCGGGAATGCTTTCTATTGGTATTCTTTCTTCTTTCTCCGAAAAAGAATTAACCGATGCCGGAGCGACTGTTCTTGCCAAAGAAACCTACCTGATCCCTGAGTTGATCCAACGATTGGATTAAGGCTACATAATCACGTACAACAACGCCAGCAACAGCAAGGGGTCGGTGTCGTGGTTGTTGAGCAATGCCAATACCATCAACACCAGCGAAGTGTCTTTGCCTTCAAAAAGTGATTTGAGGTTCAGCATTTCCAAGAACCCTTGCTTTTTTGTTTGTGGCTGTGTCGGTGTTATGTCAGCCGACGGAGTTTCGCGGTCCGATTCCACCCGTTGCTTGGCGCGTCGTTGCATTTCCATAACTCGCCGCTCAGCTTCTTGTTGCATATTGTAAAAATCATTGCTTGTGCTTTGTTGTGCCACCTATATCACCTACAAAATGCCTGCTTCTTTAACCGCAGGCAAAATATTGATCAATCGCAAGATCTTTACCGCATCGTCTACCCGTTTTTGTCGATGCTCCGTCAAATATGGGCGCAGTGCAAGCAAAACGCCTGCTCGGCGATCATTGGTATTGTTCTTAAGCAAATTGGCCATTTTCATAAGTCCTGCAATTTCTCCCGCCGAAATATCGGAAGGTTGTTGTGGCGTGGGAACAGGAGATTCAGCACCACCAAACAGATTCCCTGCCATTGCTTTTAATTTTTCCATTTGTTCGGGAGAATTCATAATTCCCGCCAGCATCGAGGACAGGTCATCCATGGCGTTTCCCTCCTGTGGTTAATCGAGTTTTTTGCCAAATAGTTTTAACAGTGCTTTTCCGGCAGGGGAATGGAGCAGTTCTTTCATCTTTTCGGGATCATTTAAAACAGCTTGCACTTTGGCTTGGTCGGTTTGACTCATGCTAGCGGTTAATTGGCTGATATCGCCGCTGTTGATTGCGGCTTTTACGGTTTTTGGATCGGCTTTTAATTGGTGAGAAGCCCCTTGAATCCAATCTTCCATAGAACGATTATTCATACGATCACCTCTACAATATATGAAGGAGAGAGCTTTGCTATGCGCCTTTTGGTGTTTTCAGACAGCCACGGTGACAAAAACAGTATGTTGGAAGCAATTCAAGCCCAGCCCTCTGCCCGTACTATTATATTCTTGGGAGACGGCATGGGTGACTTGGAATATGCACAATTGCGGTTTCCTGAGAAAAGTTTTTATGCGGTCAGCGGTAATTGTGACCTGGCAAGCATGGAGCCTTTGACCCGTTTGTTGGAGTTTGAAGGACAGCGGATCATGATGACCCATGGACATGAATATCACGTAAAATTCGGTATTCGTGAAGCGACGCATACTGCGCATCGGAATCAATGTCAATTGTTGCTTTACGGTCATACTCATCAGCCTGCCGTTACCTATGACGATGGTTTGTATATTATGAATCCCGGTTCGTTAAAACGGTATAACAGCTATACATATGGTGTTGTGGATTTGACCGAAAAAGGGATTTTTTGCAATATTGTGAAATTATAAAAGAGGATTGCGATGCATTCCTCTTTTTGAATGTTTTTGTGTGATTAATAACCGAATTTCTAATGCAATCCATTTTTGGGTGTGTTATATTAATTGTGACAAATATCTATGTTTTAGGAGGGGTCAACCATGTACCAAATCGTTTATGAAGAACATACTGTTTATGAATTTGCTGCCGAAGAATTGGCAAAGTATTACGCTCGTATTACCGGCGATATTGTTTTACGCCACACTTCGCTGTTTCCTGAAAAGACGCCAATCGTTTTGGGAAGCCCCGCTTTTATTAAAAAAGTGCTGGACATAGAGGTACCTACCTCCCAACTGCGATACGACGGATATTGGATTTTGTCCGACGGTCAAAAGATTGCGGTGTCGGGGTTGGAAAAACGCAGCGTGCTTTACGGGGTATACCGATTGCTGGAAGACGTGGGTTGTAAATGGATGTTCCCCGGCAGAGAAGGGGAAGTTGTCCCGGCTATCAAAAATCTGCAATTTAAACAAGGGGAGATCATCGACAACCCCGATTTCGAAGTTCGGGCGTCTACCGACGATACCAAAATGGATGAAATTCCCGACAGTTATGTAATTGAAACCTTGGAAAAATTCGATTGGGCGGGCAAAAACCGTTTGAACACCTATTTCCAAGGGTGCAATATGTTTAACGGTGATATGTACCTGCGCCCCATGATCATGCGGGAACTGAACAAACGAGGCTTCCGTTTGGAGGTGGGCGGTCATAACACGTGGATTTACGTCCGTCGAGAGTTGTTTGGCGAAAAACCCGAACTATTCCGCGAGGTGGACGGGGTGCGCCGTAGCGATGGCAACTTCTGTTCTTCTAATCCCGAAGCGGTGCAAATGGTGGTGGACGGTGTTGGCAATCTGATTAAACAAGTGCCTGCCATTGAATGCTTCCACCTGTGGTTTGAAGATACTTTTGGCGGTAGTTGGTGTGAATGTGAAAAGTGCAAGCACCTGACTCCTGCTCAACAAATTATGAATGTCATTAATGCGGTGGCATTGGCTTATCCTCAGCTGCATGTGGATTTTATTTTGTACCACGACAGCGGCGACGTTTCCTCCATCACCCAACAACTGCCGCCTAACGTTTCGGCTTACTATGCCCCCCGTGAGCGTTGCTATGCTCACCGCTTGTCTGATCCCGATTGCGCCCGCAACGTGGTGTATCATCAGCAGGCAAAACACGCCCGCAAGGTGTTTGCTGCGATTTATCCTTTTGAATATTGGACCGACATGATCTTGTTTAACAAGATGGGGGTCAACCTGCAACGCACCATGCACGAGGATCTGTTCGACTACAAAGATTTAGGCGTGAACGATATCACCTTGTTAATGTTCAACCGTTACTCTTGGTTTGCTTATAAGCTTTCCATGGCCACCTTTGCCCGTCATACTTGGTCAATGGATTGCGACTACATGGTGGTACGAAAAGAACTGTGTGATACCTATTACAAAGATGCATCCCATGCCATGATGACATATTACGATTTGCAAGAACAGTTTACCGATTTAATGTTGCAATTCTGCGGTTATGACGACGTGCACGATATCCGCAACATTATTCCTCTTAACAAGGAATTTGGTGAAAAGCACTTGCAGGATTTAATTCAGGCAGAGAAGATTCTTGTGCAAATGGATGAATTGCTGAAGGATGCCGCCGATGCTACCGGCGACATGGGTGTTCGTTACCTGCTGAATTCCGAACGGCAAAGTGTGTATATTACCGCCAAGACCGCTTCTATTACGCATCGACTGATGCGTGCTCGCCACGACCAAGCATTCCATAATATGAGCGATGCCGATTTCGACCAAGTGATGGATGACCTGATTGCCGACCACGAAGTGTTGGCGGAATATGGGTATAGCTTGCCTACTGCGTTGGTTGGTATTAACGGAAAAACCACCTTCGAGGACCACTTGTGTGGTGACCTGAATACCTTCTACCGTACCCTTAAATCCCAAGGAGTAGCAAAAGATTTTAAAACCTTTTAACATACGAAATCAACCCCTTCCACCAATACCGTGGAAGGGGTTGTCGTTTGTCATTTTTATTCTGCTTTGGGAAATATCAGGGACACTGTGGTGCCCTCACCGGGAACGCTTTGCAACGTTAATTTGGCATTATGAAACGCTGCGGCATGTTTTACAATGGAAAGTCCCAACCCAGTTCCGGTGATTTGCTTGGAATGGCTTTTATCACCACGAAAGAAACGTTCAAATACGCGTTCTTGATCTTCATATGCAATTCCCATTCCGGTATCGGTAACTGCCAGCAAAACATCGTTTTCACGGGGCATGATTGCCACGGTGATTGAGCCTTTTTCACGATTGTATTTAATTGCGTTGTCGCATAGGTTTACTAAAATTTCCTCTAACATTTGAGGAACTCCGTCAACCGGACACGGTGAGCCTTGCAAACGCAAATCGATGCCGCTTTGCTCAGCAGCGGGGGATAACCGCTCTACAACTTGTTCTGCTAAGATAAAAAGATCGGTTCGTTGTATTTGCTCCAGTAGGTCTTTTTCATCTAAGCGAGACAATTGAATGATGTCTCCGATCATGGCGATCAAACGTTTGGCTTCTTCATAGATTTTGCCGGAAAGATAAGGGGTGTCTTCCGGTTTGGCAAGACCATGCATCATAATTTCGGCAAACCCGGAAATAGAGGTAAGAGGAGTTTTCAACTCATGAGAAACGTTGGCAGAAAATTCTTTGCGAAGACGATCTCTTTCTTCTCGCTCGGTCACGTCTAAAATTAAAATGATGGCACCGATCGGTTGGTCATCGCGAAGCACGGGATTCCCCAAAATTTGATAGGTTCGTTCCGAAATATTGGTAAGTTGTTGGCTGTGTTGTCCTCCCAAAGCATCGCTAACCGCCTTGCGGAATCGGCGGCTTTTGGAAAACGTCAAAACGTTTTGGTTTTCTTCCGGTTCTATGTCCAGTAACCGTAATGCGGCATGATTGTAAGAAAGCACCACACCGTTTCGGTCAACGATCAGCATTCCTTCCGCCATATTTTCTGAAATGGTGCGAAATTCTTCTTGCTGTCGAAATAAATCCACCGTTTGATCGCGTATGGTCAGCGTTTGTTTTTTCAATTTGGCAAACAACGGGATCAATTCCTTGTAGGGTGGGGTGGTGCCAAATAAATCGGGATTGAGTTCTTTGATTGGGCGGGTGATGTATGTTGATAATACAAAAGCAAGCGTTATTGCAAGAATGGTGGCAATCACGAGTGCGTAGACAAGCGGTAAGCAAACAAACATGACGATTATCAAAGCCGCTACCGACACGATTGAGCAAAAGATGCGTGCTTTCATGCGTTGTTTCCTCCGATTTTATAACCAATGCCACGTACTGTTTCTATGTAGTAGGCATGATCTCCCAGTTTTTGACGCAGGGTGCGTATGTGCACGTCTACTGTTCGGTTTTCCCCGTTAAACGTATAGCCCCATACCTGTTCCAATAATTGATCGCGATCAAATACTTTGTCCGGATTTCTCATTAGCAAAGAAAGTAAATCAAATTCTTTTAGGGTGAGGGCAATGGTTTGTCCGTCTGCGGTTACGGTATGTTTAATGGTGTTGATGGTCAAGGCGCCGTGTGTGTATTCTTCCTGGGCGGTTGCATCATTTCCTGCGCGACGGAGCAACGCTTTTGTGCGAGAGATCAGTTCCATCATCCCAAAGGGCTTGGTTACATAATCGTCGGCTCCGCTGTCTAACCCCATGACTTTGTCATATTCGGTAGATTTGGCGGTTAACAGCATAATCGGTAACCGTGTAGTTCTGACATCGCCCCGCAGTTTTTTTAAAATTGAGATTCCGTCTTCTCCGGGTAACATGATATCTAACATGACCAATTGCGGAACTCGTCGTTCCATAGCAGACCAAAATTCGGCCGGTGTTTCGAAGCCCATTGCTTCTAAGCCGTAATTGTTCAAGGTGTATAAAACCAACTCGCGAATGCTATGGTCGTCTTCTACCAAATAAATCAAATAAATCCCTCCAAGGTATGGGAATATAGCGTGTGTTTAAAAGAAGATTTTGCTGTATTTCTTTACAATTATATATAAAGGCAATCCCAAACCCAAACAAACCGCCAATTCACCCAATCCAATGGTTATGGCGTTGTAGCCAAAAGAAACCCATTTAGCGGTGCCGGAATCAAAGAACAAGGAGATCTCTGCCCCAATGATCAGCGCATTGAACAGCACCGGCATGAGCGCTGAGAGAATAGGGAGGTTTTTGAATGTGCAATTGCGTAACAAACGAGTAAATATGGCAGCCAACAAAGTGGCCAAGGTGCCAAAGCAAATATCTAACCACCCATAGGGGCTTGTAATATTGCTCAAAACACAGCCAATGACCAACCCGGGAATTGCGGCAGGGGTAAATACAGGTAAAATGGTCATTGCTTCGGAAATGCGAAATTGTATGGGGCCGTACGCTAATCCCAATGCGCTGCTGGAGAGGGTGAATACGGCGTAAAAAGCGGCGATCAATGCCGAAAGAGTCAGCTGTCGTGTAGAACGATTCATAGTGGAAGGCCTCCTTATTACATATATAATGGATGGATAAGGTAATGGTATCATAAAATGAGGTAAGTTGCAATGCTTTTTTAGGCATGTTGAACGATAAATAAAAAAATCGAAAAAAACCGAAAAAAACACTTGACAAACGGGGAAATGTTTGGTATTATAGCGGAGCACTCTCAAAAACGGCTCTGCTGAGCGGTTTAAAAGAGGCTCACGAAAAGGACTTTGAAAAAAGTTCAAAAAAAGTGAAAAAAGTTCTTGACAAAGGCGAATGGTTGTGTTACAATAGCCTTCGGCGCTTCGGGAAACGAAGCAGTCAAGCGGACCTTGAAAATTAAACAACGATAGAAGGAACCCGAGATT
>JAZRFL010000038.1:0-4759 GCA_045661365.1 Acutalibacteraceae bacterium
CAGAACGGATCCTCAATCCTGTCTGATTTGTTTTTTGCTTAACCAATCGTTCTGTACAGGAAGGTTACGATCTGGCCTCTGTTGCAGGGGGAATTGATGCCAAAGGTACCGTCACCCATGCCTTTGGTGATACCCTGTTCCACTGCCCACAGGACAGCATCATAATAGTAGACACCGGGTTCAACGTCAGTAAAGATATTGCTTCCGCCGGAAGCAGGCTTGCCCCGGAAGCGCCACAGGAAGGTGACCACCTGGCCGCGGGTACAGGGGGCATCCGGTGCGAAGTGATTCTCGTCGATGCCCTTGACGATGCCATTTTCCACTGCCCAGAGGACGGCCTTGTAGTAGAAGCTGCCCTCAACCACATCGGTGAAGGGATTGTTGGAAGAAGCAGGTTCGGGAGAACCGGCTGCACGCCACAGGAACGTAACGATCTGGGCACGGTTGCAGGTATCATCCGGGGCAAAGTGAGTCTCATCCATGCCCTTGGTGATTCCGTTTTCGACCGCCCACATCACAGGGGCCTCGTAGTATGCTCCGGGGATCATGTCCACGAAAACATTCTCCAGCTTGTCGATGCTCCGCTTCTCTTCCAGCTTACACACGGTGCAGGTCCGGGTTTCCTCGCCTTCGGATGTACCGGTGGCGGGCTTGGTTTCCTGCCATGCAGACCAGCTGTGGCCGGGCTTTTCGTCGTAAGCGGTTTCGTTGGAGTAGACCTTTTCGGTCTGAGCTTCGTCACAGGTGGTGTAGCCGTAGTTGACCTTCGGGCCGCCGAGGGTGGGGAACAGGTCGGTGCCGATGGTCTGACCCCAGGCTTCGCCCAGCAGGCAAACCATCTCGCCGCTTGCAAACTGCGCTGCGGTCTTGCCGCCGTCTTCAGTTTCAGTGTCGGACAGGTAGTAGCAATTTTCAACGGTGCCGCTGCTATGGCCCATGAGGGTATCTGCGTAGGCGAAGCAGTTGCTCACATAGCCGCCGTTGTAGCCCATGAAGCCACCCACAGCGAAACCGGTTCCTTCAACGGTGGTGTTTGCCACGTAGCAGTTGATGACGTTGGTGTAGCCGCTGCCGATAAGGGCGCCCACATAATCCGTGCCCTTGAAGGAGCTGTTCAGAATACCGATGTTCTGAATGGTGTTGCTGTAATCGGTGTAGCCGAACAGGCCTGCGTACTTGCCGGTGGTTTCGCACTTCAGGCCGGAGATGGTATGTCCCTGACCGTCAAATGCGCCGGTGTAAGAGATCCATTCGGAATAGCCGCCGATGGGAACCCAGTTGGGGGCATCTGCGGGGATCACGATATTGCTCACCAAACGTCCGCTTGCATACTGGTTGCCGTCCACATTCACCAGTTCCGCGAACCAGTACAGCTGGCCTGCGTTGCCGATCTCGTAAACGGGTTCGCCCCATTCGTTGGTACCGGCATTGGCGGGCTGATACAGTTTGCACTCGCCGGTGGCGCAGAAGCCGTCAGCGTTGAAGCTGTGGCCCTGGTGGGTGCGGGTGAGCTTGCCGGTTTCATAGCCATGGAAGTTGAAACAGTTGGTCACATCCTCGCCCTTTGCATTGGTGACCTTCAGACCGACGATGTTATCGTTTTCGTCCATTGCAACGTAAATCACGCGGTATTCTTCATCTACAGCCAGCTGAACGCCAGTCAGGGTGTGGCCTTCGGGCAGCTCGGTGTCGAGGATATATGCATCGGGGTCGATGTCCTGTCCCTCGCTGACGGACTGATCCAGGGGGATGATGGAAACGGACATCGGGGTGATCTCGATGTCGACATTTTCGACCACCAGTTCCTCTGCGATGGTATAGTTGGCTGCGTCTTCGCCGATCAGCTTGAGATTGCTGACGGTTGCGGTGGTGTACGTGCCCACGGTGCAGCCGGGCAGGGTGACCACCAGCGCGTTGGTATCCAGATTAACATCGTCATATACGTCATCAAAGTCCAGAATACCGGGGTTCACGTAAGAGCCCTCGTCATAGATGACGATGCCATCCAGCTTGACCTCATAGCTGGTCAGGATGTTTGTGCCGTCGTAATCCATGCCCCAGGAAGTCAGAGACAGGGACAGTTCCTTGGGGGTGACGTTGAAGGTGGTGCTGATTTCGTACCCCTCTACGGTGGTGGTCACGGTGGCAGTACCCACATTGAGATTGTCGGTGTATTTGGTATCGGCAATTTCAGCGGGCTGGTTCTTTTCACCCGTCCATCCGTCAGAGTAAGAAATGGACGCGGTCGCAATCTCAGCGCCGGTATAGGCGGCATCGGAAGCGGTCAGTGTGGCTGTCGCGCTGTGTCCGCAATCTTCGCTGCAGGTTTCTGTAATCACATTTTCGCTTGTGGCAGAATAGACAACGGTGTGAACAACGGTCTGTACAGTACTGTCACAGCAAGCATACTTTACATCGTGCTTGGTGTTATCCGTTGCGTTCAGGGAACAGGTAAATTCATTGGGCTGTTCGTGGTTGTTTGCGTTGATAAAGCTCATTCCGCAAATGGTGCAGTTTGCGGCGGTTTTACAGGTAGCATCGCCTGCGTGGGTGCAAACGTCCTCACAAAATACGCAAATGCCGTTTTTATAAGTATGGGAATAGCAGTTTATCGTGCCGTTATTAACAATCGTACCGTCAATATTTAACTTGATGCCCTCGGGGATGGTGAGGGTTGCACCCTCAGGGATCTCAAGGGTATATTCTGCGGGAAGTGTATAATCTGTCCGGAGTGTGAAAGCTCCGCTTACGGTAACGGTCGTGCCGGCAAGAAGCATGGTAGCGCCCGTGCCGTCAGCCTTCTCGCCAAAGCCCACGTCACCCTTACCCGAGGAACCCTGCTTAATCGTAATGTTGTCGGTAAGAATTGCGATAGAACCGGTTTGACCTTTAACACCCCCGCCGATGCCGCAGGCTCTTACGTTTCCGGTTGAATCGATGGTGCCGCCTGTGATAACGATATTGCCTGCGTTTGCGTATCCGCCGATACCTGCAGCGCCCCAACCGCCAACGGCTGTGACGTTACCGCCTGTAATGGTAATGTTACCGCCGGAACCTTCATATCCGCCGCCGATACCGGCGCCGCCTTGGGCGGACTTCACTGTATTTTTGGCGACTACGGTGCCGCCTGTAATCGTAATATTACCGCCGGAGCAGGTTCCTCCTCCGCCGATGGCTGCGCCCCAGGTTGCATTCGTTGCCGTTACAGAGCCGCCTGTGATGGTAATATCGCCACCGTCAAACTTATGTCCGCCACCGATGGTTGCACTGTAGTTTTCAGGAACTTCCGCGGAAACCGTACCGCCGTGAATGCAAATGCTGCACAGATCAGCTTTCGTGCCGCTGCCACCGTTATCTCCGCTTCCGATAGCCGCGCTGCTCTGCGATGCCACAGCGTTGATCACACCGCCATGGATCACGATGTCATATCCTGCTCGGTTATATCCGCTGCCGATAGCGGCACCGTCTCCTGTGCTCGTCGCAGTTATGAAACCGCCGTTAAACACCAATTTGCCGGCATAGTTATATGTATCTCCGCCAATCATGGCATCATAATTGTAAGTATTAGAATTTGCAACAAGCTTGCCCATGTTGCTCTCGTCGTCGGACTGGCCGTAGATATAAAGCGCATGACCCTCGTTTACCGATATACCCTGGTTTGCCGTAAGCGTTGCGCCGTCGGCAAGGATCAGATGCACCGTACCCGTAACGGTAAGACGGGTATCAAAGGTAAGATCGCTGTTCACGACGTACCAGCCGTCCGTCATCGTGACGGTTTCGCTTGTCATCGTCGTGTATTCGCTGACTGTTTTGGTAGTGGAAACCACCTCAGTACCGTTCCACTCACGGTCAACGTAGCTTACGCCCTCCGCCGCGCTTGCTGTAAAGCTGAAGGCGCCGAGCATGGTCACAAGCATTGCAAACGTTAAGAATATGCTCGTGATCTTCTTTGTTTTTGTTTTCATAATGTTTCCTCCCTCGTGAAGGGGTAACTTTCGCCTTTTTTGCAATGATGGATCAACCGATCCCAGGACCTGCGGCCAGTCTTCCGGTGAAGCGGCTGTCAGACAGGCACTGGCAGACATCGCCTCCCGCAGTGACGGTTTTTCATATCACGCAGTATAGACTTCCGGTTACCGAAATTTTCCCGAATACGGAGCGACCACACATCATGGTATGTATTTGCCTGACATGGGCTCGCCCCGTTTTTTCGCCATGGCCGCAAAAGGGAACCATAGCGCAAACGGTATCTAAAGATAATATACACGATAGATGCGTGAAATTCCATAACTTTTTAGTAACAATATAAAAAGCCCCCCGGTAAAACCGGAGGGCTTCACACAGTTCGCCGAATTGCACATACATCTTTGCAGACAAACAATAAAAGCAGGGGCGAAAGCCCCTGCTTTAGTTTGTGATTCAGTCGTGACGGGAACCAAAGTTAACGGAAGTATCGCCTTGACGGTTGACACCGAATTCGTAATCCTTGCCGGGCAAAATTGCATTCATGACGATGCCCACAACTGCGGCGACGGCCAGACCGGACAGCATGATATTCACATTGCCCAGCATGAAGGTAATGCCCCCCACATCACCGGTACCGTACTTCAGACCGATGGCCAGAACCAGAATCATGGCAGCGATCAGAACATTGCGGGTCTTGGTGAAGTCGACCTGATTTTCGACCACATTTCGGACACCAACGGAGGAAATCATGCCATACAGAACCAGGCTGACACCGCCCATGGTGGCAGATGGG
>JAZRFL010000039.1:0-8140 GCA_045661365.1 Acutalibacteraceae bacterium
CACACTTCTCGCCGCTTTGTAGCAATTTGAGGATGCGGATTCGGTTTTCGTCGCAGAGTGCTTTGAATATGGTTGCTATTCTCTTTTCATCTGCCATAGCAATTCACCTCCAATAGATAATCGTCTATATGTATTATACACGTCAAATAGATATATGTCAATATGTTTTTGCAAAAAGATTATGAACTCTTTTCAAAAACCATTAATCAGGTATCTATTGATTTTCTCGCCCTTTTGTGCTATACTATTTGCATCAAAGATTTTGGCACCAAAAAAGGGCAAAAATCACAAAAAACGGTGAAAATGTAAAATGCTCAAAAACCCTTATGTATCAAGGGTTTTTGGGCATCTTTTTGATTTGGTAAGAACGGCGAAGCCTTACGCTTAACCCAAGACCGACTGAACAGCAAAAACTTCTATGCGTTTAATCCTGCATTTGATTAAGTCGGCATAACAAAAAGAGCAGATGAGTAGCCCTCGTCTGCTTTTTTATTTGACCTTGTTTTTCAAGTGTGATATAATAGACTAAAAACAACGAAAAGCAGGGATTTCATGTACGTGACAACCAATACACCCAAAATCACAACTCCCTCTGCCGATTTGGTAGAGTTACGTCCCACCGCCGACGGATTACAAGTAGTCTTACTCCCCTCGCGTGAGCCGATTTCTTACCTTCGTCTCGTTTGGGAATTTGACAGCTCCCATTACCATAAAATCCTCTCTGACCGTTGGGGAGTAGCCGACGGGGATTTGGGATGGGTCAACCTTGAGCCCGGTCATGTGGGGTATTGGTATTTCACCTTAGCCCAAGAGGATGAGGCAATTTCTTTTGGGGTAAAAACCGGTTGCAACTGTTTTGCCCATTGGCAAATTGAACCTAACACTATCACCCTTACCTGCGACGTGCGTAACGGGAGCGGCGGTGTTCACCTAACCGAGCCTCTTACTTGCTGCACGGTGGTGTCTACCCAAAGCGAGAACAAGGAATCTGCCCAACAACACACAAAACGCTTTTGCCGTATGATGTGCGACAAACCCAATTTAGCGAATTTTCCTATCTACGGTTTTAACACTTGGTACTATACTTACGGTGCCATTTCCCGCCAATCGGTATTGAAAGATGCTGAACTGTGCAGTTTGCTTGCCTCCGGCAGAGCGGAAGGTGCACCTGCCCCTTACATGGTAATTGACGACGGTTACACCAGCAACCGCACCGCCGCATTTAACGGAGGTCCCTATCCTCCCAATGATGATTTTGGCGATATGAAGGTAGTAGCCGATGAAATTCGTCAGCGTGGCTGTACCCCCGGTATTTGGGTGCGTCCGTTGCTGATCAATCCCGAACTCTGCCCCCAAATCACCGAGGATTGTTTTTCCCAAAACCAACAATTCAGCAAAGATGGGTTTTCTAAAATTCTCGACCCAACCACCAATGGCGCAAAGGAATATATCCACGATTTGATCAACGGCATGGCAACAAGCGGCTACGGTTTAATCAAATACGATTTCACCGCCTGCGATTTTATGGGCGACGATTTTTTAAAGCATAATCTCACCAATGGAGATTGGCATTTGTCCGACCACACCAAAACCAACGCACAAATTTTAAAAGATCTGTACCGCTTAATCGAGGACGCCGCCGCAGGCAGTTTGGTGCTTAGTTGCAACACTTACAATCATTTGGTGGCAGGGATTCACCCCCTCACCCGTAGCGGATGTGATACCAGCGGGCACCATTGGTGGCTGACTAAACGCAATGGAATCAATGCATTGGTATATCGTTTAGCGCAAAACGGCACTTTTTTTGCCACCGATGCTGACTGCGCCGCTTTTACAAGCGAAGTACCCACCGACAAAAACCTGCTGTTTGCCGACTTGATTGCCCAATGCAACTCTGCCTTGTTTATTTCGGCGGCACCCGATATTTTGTCTACGAAAGATATTGACAAGCTGATTGAAATTTTCCGCATTTCTTCCATGCAATCAAAAGAGCCGATCTTTTTGGATTGGATGGACAAGCAAACGCCGGAGCGGTTCTTAATCGACGGTCAAGAGGCGTTTTACGATTGGGGCAATCCTCCTTGTCCGTTTTAATACCCATTGACACCTCCGCAAGACGATGCTATAATACCCACACGAAAACCGAAAGGACGATTCCCAATGCTTCGTAAAATCATTTCACTATTATCGGTGGCGATAATCATGTTAACGGCAATGCAAATACCCATTTACGCAGAAGAAGCGACAAAAGTGCTTTTATCTGACCAAACAGTTACCACCCATGGTCGCGCTTATTATACCGACGATGGCTTGCACATGAACTGGACCGCAAGTGGTTTTTCCTTCACCTTTACCGGCACGGCGGTTACCATGGACGTTACCGCTTCTGCCACCGCAGGTCAGGCATTTTTGCGGGTGTATGTTGACGGCGTTGCATTAGACCGCGACCTTGCGATCTCCAACCGCTCTTATACCGCTCGTCTGGTCAGCGGATTGGAAGACACCACCCATACCGTTAAGGTTTTAAAACGCACCGAAAACGGTTGGGGCGGTATGGTGACCGTACACAAACTGAACGTAACCGGCACCATGGGCGCGCCCCCCGCTAAACCCGACCGACTGGTAGAGGTCATCGGGGATTCCATTACCTGCGGTTACGGCAATCTGGCAGAGAGAAGTCCCATCAACAGTTACCAATCCAACCGACAAGATGGGCTGACCACTTATGCCACCATGGCGATCGAACCCTTCGGTGTTGAATACAACGTGATCGCTAAAAGCGGCATTGGGTTTGGTTGCAACAACGGTGGTGGCAAGACCGATACCATGTTGGATGCCTACGCCTATACCGACTACTTTAATTTAGGCACTGACGTCAAATGGGATTTTGCAGGCAATCCTGCCGACGTGGTCATCATCGCGCTGGGTACCAACGACACCGCCAACGGTGACAGCGCCGATTACGAAGCAAAAGCCCGTGCCATGCTCACTTTGGTACGGGAGAAAAACCCCGACGCATACATTATTTGGGCATACGAAATGATGACCGTTTCTCGCGCCGACGTACTTATGCAGGTCTGCAACGAATTCGGTGATGACAAGGTATTTTACCACAAACTGGGAATGATGGACTCCTCTGCCCCGGGGGATGCAGGACATCCTTCTATGGCAACCCACGAAAAAGACAGCGAAGCCTTGGGTGACTTAATCAAGGAATTAACCGGCTGGAAACGAATCGGTGAACCGAACTACGTTTACGGTGACGTCGACCTAAACGGTGCCGTTTCTGCCGCCGACGCGCTGGAAGCGCTGAAAAGCGTAGTAGGAAAAGTACAACTGAATGAAACCCAAGCCACCGTTGCCGACGTGAACGGCGATGGATCGGTAAACGCAACCGACGCTCTGAATATTTTACAAAAAGTGGTCGGTAAAATCGATCAATTTCCGGTAGAAAAGGAGTAACAAATGATGCTTCGTAAAAGTATTGCTTTATTTTTAGCGCTCTGTTTAACTTTTGCAATCGGATGTGTCCCCGTCTTGGCAGAATCCACCACCGAAGTGATCCCCTCTGACCAAACGGTTACCACCTTTGGGCGAACCTATTACAGCAACAACAGTTTACACTTTAACTGGACCAATTCCGGTTTTCATTTCACCTTTACCGGCACCTCGGTCAGCGCCGTATTCAACGCCGCCAACAGCGTGTCAGCGGGTACGTTTTTGAAGGTATACGTGGATGACAACAATCCCGTTACCCTGAATTTGCCCAATCGGAATAACAACACGGTGGTATTGGCCGAAAATTTAGAAAATAAGACCCACATAGTACGGGTAGTCAAGCGTTCTGAAAACGTTTGGGGCGGCACGGTCAGCGTCAGCAAATTGTTGATGGACGGCACCATTGGGGCTCCTCCTGCCAACGCAACCCGCAAAATCGAAGTGATCGGTGACTCCATTACCTGTGGCTTTGGCAATATGGTTACCCCCACCACCGGTGCGGGCGGCTATCAATCCAAAGAAGAAGACGGTACTGCCACCTATGCCACCCTTGCGGCAAGTTATTTTGACGCCGACTGCTCGGTAATTGCCCGTAGCGGCATCGGCTTTAGTTGTGACAGCGCCGGCAATAAAAATCTACTGATGGGTGACGTTTACGGTTATACAGACTACCTTTCGGGCGGCGGTACTGCCTCCCCCGCCTGGGATTTTGCCGCTAACCCTTCGGATGTAGTCGTTCTTGCCCTTGGCACCAATGACACCGCCAACAGTGACAGCACCGACTATGAAACCAAAGCACGGCAAATGCTGTCTATGGTACGGGCAAACAATCCCGACTCTCACATTATTTGGGCCTACGGTATGATGACCGATTCCCGCAGCAGCATATTAAAGCAAATCGTTGCCGATGCCAATGCAAGCGGTGACAAGAAGGTATATTATCATGCCCTCACCCACATGAACAGCATTGAAAACGGACCGGGTGGCGGCGGTCACCCCGGTGCGGCGGCTCACGTGTATAACAGCAAAACCCTGGCCGCGCTCATTGCACAGGTAACCGGCTGGAAAACCGTCACTCCCGTGGAATATCAAAGCGGCGACACCATTTCGATGATGATTTATGACGGAGAAAGCACCACCAACACCTCCGCCGCGTTTAGCACGGTGCTCTCTCTTGACAGCCAACATACCCAAGGGAGCAACTCGCTGAAAATGAACTACACCACTGCTATCGATCAACAGAACAAAGTGGGCGGTATGGCATTTTTGCAGATGCCCCAAAGTTTGGACTTATCGGATTATCAAACCGCAACCTTTGATTTATACGTGGGACAAACCATGACCGGTTCTAATGGTTTGCAGGTAAACTTTGCCACCAAAGGTGAAGACGGGTTTAACTGCCTGGTTGGTCTTGATAACCTCACACAAGGCTGGCACACCTTAAGCATCAATCTGAAAGCGGTCTCCCCTGCGGTCAACACCGCTGATTGGAGCAATATCAACAAAATCCGTATCACTTGGATGAACTACGCACAGCTTGGTCCTACCTATTTCCTTTTGGATAACTTCCAAGCCAACAAACCGGGGAGTAACATGGTTCAAATTCCCTGCGACACCACTCCTTCGGCCGATCGGCAAGCCGCTAAAGCGGTGGCGGATCAAATCACCAACCTGACCGCCGACGATGCCAAAGCCGTTGCTGATACACGGGCAGCCTATGAGGCTTTGACCGACACCCAAAAAGCTATGGTGCCCACCATTGCCAATCTGGTGGCTTGTGAAGCCCAAGTAGCACAGCAAGAAGCCGATAAAACCGCCGCTAAGGTGGTAGTTGACCTGATTGACGCTCTTAACGTGCAATCGTTAGAGGACAAACCTGCTGTGGCCGCCGCCCGCTCCGCTTACGAGGAGTTGACCGCTGACCAAATGGGGTACGTTACTAACCTGGACAAACTGGTTGCCGCCGAAACTGCCATTTACAAATTAGAAACCTCCCCTCAAATCACCTACGGTGACGTAGACGGCAACGGTAAGGTGGAAGCCACCGATGCACTGGAAGTACTGAAAAGCGTGGTTGGTAAAGTCACCTTGACCGACGACCAAAAAACTGCGGGAGATACCGACGGTAACGGTCAAGTAGATGCCGCCGATGCTTTGGATATTCTGAAAAAAGTGGTTGGCAAAATCGACAAATTCGACGTTGAAATATAAAGTATTTTTTCAAAACGCTTTTGCTCCGGCAGGAGCGTTTTATGTGTAAAAAACTATTGCAACCCAAAAGCAAATGGTGTATACTGAATTTTAAGGAGATGTTTCACATCATCCTATCATGCCATTATATATTAGGAGGAAACACCATGAAAAAGCTATTATCCATACTCTTAATTTTTGCAATGCTCGCCTCCCTCTTTCTGCCGTGCACGGTAGCATCCGCACAAACCAACCACGCGGTTACTTTTACCGTAGGTTCTGTGCAAGGTGAAGTAGGCGAAATCATTTCTATTCCCGTTTCTATTTCCGCCCAGTCGGATGCAGGTGCATTTACCATTTACCTGCCCATTCCCACCGACTATTTGGAGTATACCACCGTATTAGACAACCGTGACCGTGAGGTATATTGGGAATCCGGCGCTGCCGCTACCGATGCAGAAGCTACCATTATGGTATCAAACGGCATTAAAACTCTGCCCGATGGTAGCCAAGGTGTTACCATTGCTACTGCTTCTGTACTGGGGTATTGGGAAGCCGGCATCATTGTTACCCTGTATTTTAAAGTGATAAAACAAATCCCCACCGCAGGCCTTACTTTGGCTTGCGACGTGCCTGAAGTATTCTCTATTGATGCCGACACCAATTACGACATCACCACCGTTGACGGTCAAGTTACCTCGGTTGCTGCTACTGTAATCGACCAAATCAACGCCTTACCTACTTCCCTTACCTTAAATGACGAATCCAAAGTAGTAGCCGCAAGAAATGCTTACAATTCTTTGAGCGACCTACAAAAAAATGCCGTTACCAATCTTGCCAAATTGCAAGCCGCCGAAACTGCCATTGCCGACCTGAAAGCACAAGCCAAAGACGTTTCCAACCAAATCGACGCTCTCAACGTGCAATCCTTGGAAGACGAAGCCAATGTAATTGCCGCCCGTACCGCTTACAACAATTTGTCTGACGAGCAAAAAGCATTGGTTACCAACTTGGATAAGCTGGCTGCCGCTGAAGCAAAAATCGAAAAATTGAAAATTGAGGCCGCTGACAAAGCTATCGCACAAGCCGTCATCAACCAAATCGACGCTTTGAATGTGGATTCTATAGACGACGAGACCGACGTACAAGCCGCCCGCACCGCTTACAACAATTTGACCGATGCTCAAAAGACTTACGTTAACAACCTTGACAAGTTGACCGCCGCTGAAGCAAAAATCAAAGACTATCAATTGGCTCAAGGGGTAATTGATCTGATCGACGGGTTACCCTCTACCCTCCTCTTGATGGATGAAGACGTGGTAGTCGCTGTTCGGGAAGCTTATAACGATTTGACCGACACGCAAAAGGGCTATGTTACCAATTATTCAAAACTGGTATCCGCCGAACAGTTGATCGTGGATCTAAAAGCCGCACAAGCGATCGTTGACCAAATTTATGGTCTGCCCTACCCCATTACTTTGACCGACGAAGCTACCGTAGATACCGTTCGCAATGCGTACAACGCCTTGACTGATACTCAAAAAGCATTCGTTACCAATTTAGACGTACTGATCGACGCCGAGAAGGAAATTGAGCGTTTAAAAGCCCTTGCCCAGCAAGAAGCCTTGGACAAAGCCGCTGCTAAAGTAGTTGTTAACCAAATTGATGCTCTCAACGTACAATCTTTAGAAGACGAACCCGCCGTAGTTGCCGCTCGCAACGCATACAAAGCTTTGACCGATGCTCAAAAAGCATTTGTTACCAATCTTGCTAAACTCCAAGCCGCCGAAGCCAAAATTGCGGAACTGAAATTGGCTCAAGAACAACAAGATGCCGCCGATTTGGCCGCCGCCAAAGCTGTGGTTGACAAAATCAACGCCTTGATCGTGGATTCTTTAGACGATGAAGCCGATGTAGTTGCCGCCCGTTCCGCTTACGAAGTTTTGACCGACACCCAAAAGGGGTTGGTTACCAACCTTTCTAAGTTGGAAGATGCCGAGGCTAAAATTCTTCGTTTAAAAGCCGAAGCTGAAACAAAAGTCGAAGCCGACAAAGCCGCCGCAAAAACCGTAAGCAACTTGATTGATGCTTTGCCCGAAAACATTGTACTTACCGATGAATCGGCTGTTAAAATGGTTCGCACCGCCTACAACAATCTGACCGACGACCAAAAGGGTTATGTTACCAATTTGAATAAGTTGAACACCGCCGAAGCCAAGATCGAAGAACTGAAAGAACAAGCCGCCATAGTTGCCGCCGACAAGGCCGCCGCCAAACAAGTTGACGACTTGATCGATGCACTTGACGTGAAAACGTTGGACGATGAACCTGCCGTGGTTGCCGCTCGTGAAGCTTATGAAGCTTTGACCGAATCGCAAAAGGGTTACGTAACCAAGTTAAATAAACTGGAAACCGCCGAGCAAGCCATTCAAGACTTGAAAAACGTTGTCCC
>JAZRFL010000040.1:0-28977 GCA_045661365.1 Acutalibacteraceae bacterium
GACATGGCTACGATCCGACTTTTATCCCGAAAACCAAAAATAAATAATCAAGATGGGGGGGTTAGCTTGTCTTTCATACTTTCCGAAACGAAAATATTATTTTTTCTTGCCGTTCGTTCCAATAAATTTAAACCGTCCGCGGTCAGATAATGTCCCGTGCGGTCGTGTAGTTTGTTATGTGTTCCGTTCGATAGACTTATCAGGTTCCACGGCTCGAAAGTATATTCGGGGAAGAACTCGCGCGGGAATATGTGATGTACCGTATCGGCTGTTATTCGTTTCCCGTACCTCAGGGCGACGCGGTCTAAGTAACTATCACGACGGAGAACCGCCGCCCGCAATTTCGCCCAACGTTTCGAATTGAATAACTCGCGTTCGGTCATAAGTCCGCCCGCCTGTTCCATGCCGCCCGTATTATGTCCTTTTCGCTTAGTCCTTTGTTCATAAACGGCGTTAATAACGGCGAACGCGCCCCGCATATACATTTAACCTCGCCGCGGCATGTACTGACGGCGACGTTCTTATTACCGCAGAACGGACAGGGATATAAACCGTCTTTGTTCTTTTCAAGTGTTGCCATGTTCGCCCCCTATCTCTTGCCGTTCTCCGATCACGTCCAAATATATATTTGACGCCCAATGCTCCGACAGCCTCAGGCATACCGCCGTTTTTATTTCGGGGTTTGTCTGTCGCTGTATAAAAAGCATTAAGCGGCACGCCTGGCGGTATAAATCCGCCGCGCCTTTTACCTTTGTCAAACTGTCGGGGTTGTCGAAATAATGGATTGTCGTTTCGCCGTCAATGCAATAGACGCGATTATCACGCGCCAGGCATTCGAGATTAAATAATTCATCTTCGCAATATTGGCACGTTTCATCGAACCGAATATCGCGCACGAACTCGGCTTTATATAGTTTGTTCCATACCATGGCGAAACATAACGGCATCTTCGTTATGTCGTACTTTCCCGGCCTGTTCTTATATTTAACTGTCATTTTGTCGAGCTTGGAATAATAACGCCAATGCTCGAACTGATATATATTAAACCGTCCGCCCCTTGTCGCCTCAGAAAACACGGCGAACGCCTCGGGCGCCATCTTGTCGTCAGCATCCAAAAACGTTATCCATTCCCCGCGGGCCTGTTCAATTCCCGTATTCCTTGCACCCGAAACGCCTTTGTTCCTTGCGTTATCTACAAGGACAAACCGCGCATCGGTCTTGGCGAAGTCCGCCACGATCTGCGCCCCGTTGTCTTGGCTGTTATCGTTTACCATTAAAAACTCAAAGTCGCCCGCGTTCTCCGTCAGGCTTTGACAGCATCGCGCCAGGAACGGCGCGGCGTTGTAATATGGAACGATAACGGTTATCATAAGCCCCCCAATGATAAAGCCCGACAAGTGCCGGGCTTTTCTTACAAGGTGATTTTAAGCATGAACTGATTTTCAGTAATTCACGCTATTATATTAGCACGATATAATATCTCATTTCGTCTCATTTTATAGCAAGTTTGCAAAATTGTAGGTCTAACGCGTCTTATTATCTATTTTCGTTGTTCCATTCCTCGACGGCTTGATCTATTGTAGGGTAGATCATTATATAAATTCGCCCGCATGAATACCGCGGACAAACTACGCCATACCCCGACGGGTACCGCTGAATAACAGGGCTTGTATATCCGCAAGTCGGGCACGGTAGTAATTTCTTCTCGTATTCCTCGTAATAACTCATTTGTCGCCCTCCGTCTCATATTTGCACGGGTTCGGGAATCTGTCGCGGATATATTCGCCGACAGCTCCGAACGCGAAAGATTGTTCCGTCGTGCTTAGGTAGTCCCAATCGTCCCCAGGCGTTGCCGTCATGTTGTAGATTTTAACGTCTTTGTGGTAGATATACGGGACTTCGTACATATTGCCGTAAAGCGATCTAAAAGAAAAATGCGCATCACGCCCCGTCAGTAATTCGAGCATGTCCCGTTTGTTAACCAATAGCGGAACATGGACGGCAAACGATATTACATCCTTGCCCTTGCGCTTTAATCGGTACTGTAAATCTTCAAGGCCTCGCGTATATGCTGACGTCCCGCCCTTGTTGTTGCGGATGATCTCGGCTATTCTGCGCCCGATCGTTCCGTCAGTCATGTTTATAAAATCGCCCTGAGGCTTTCGAAGAACAAAAAAATCATCGTTAAATAGATAGAATTCGTCCGACAACTCTTTATTTTTGCACGCCTCGATTAACGAGCTTTTGGCGCGTTCCCACTTTGTCCCGCCTCTTTGTTCGTGCTTTATTATCTTGTCGGGTTTGAACCCCTCAGGAACGCCCCCAACAAACCATACATAACGGACGGGGAAATTCT
The DNA here is from genome assembly GCA_045661365.1 of Acutalibacteraceae bacterium. Classification (GTDB taxonomy): domain Bacteria; phylum Bacillota; class Clostridia; order Oscillospirales; family Acutalibacteraceae; genus UMGS1484. Next base: position 2,357 of record JAZRFL010000040.1, read on the forward strand.
CGGCGACGGAGCGCAGCGAATAACGCAACTCCTCCGGCCCTGTCCCGATGTCGTTTTTCAAAATATAAACAATGTCGCGCTTTTTCATGTTGCCTCCTTTGCCCGTCGGGCCGATAGCGCAGCCGATATATTAATAAAATTATTCGGGCTTTGTAGGCGGTTCGAGGCCGATGGCGTCAATTATTATTTTATTTAATGCCTTGCTGAATTCCTCGAACTGTCGGATTGTTTCTTCGTTCGTTAATGCTTTTTTGACGTTGTCGGCGCTTATATGTAACGCGTTAATTGTTCCGTCGCGATAACCGGTTGAATATAACGCCGCGGCTTTCCCGTTTCTTCTGCCTGAATATGATAATTTATCAAACGTTATAAGCGCGAGAATTGCAACGTCTATCGCGTCGGATATCTCGCACCCTGGGCATGTTCTTTTATCGTGTTGACATTCATAACATAAAAAATCTTTGTTTTGCAAAATACGGATTGCCTCTTTATTTGTCATTGTCTGCCTCCTCGTCCGTCTCTATTTTTTCACTCTCGCAGTGCATAAACTCAATAAGGGCAATCCGACAATGTTTGCACATATCCATATACATTCCTGTGTTCGTGCGAGTAATTGCGAATACAGGCATCCCTTGTGAATAATCTATTACTTTGCCACATCTGTCACATTTTGTTATTTTCATTGTCTGCCTCCTATTTCTTAATGCGGCCTGAAACTGTCCCGATTATATAAAGAACTATCAATGTCCCGCAGATAATAAAAGTTATTTGTACGGCTGTATTCATTCTTTGCCCTCCGATCTTAAAACTTTATAAAGTGCTAATAATGCCTGGCCGTGCAACCGCTGAACGTGTGCGGCTGAATAATCGACCCTTTTTGCTATGCTTTCCCAACTTGCAAGATTTATATATCGCTCGACAAGAATCGTTTTTTGTAGATTGCTTTCGATCTCGTTAATCGTCCTCAGGGTTTCAACGTCTGACGTCTCGATCTTGGCTTTTGTCTCGTCTATCATCCTTTTAAGCTCGGAGTATTCGAGCATGCGCGATTCCTGGGCATTTTCTAACGGCTCCGTTCTCTTTGTCCCGTCGTTCTCGTAACGGGTTATATTGGCAAACGTGAACGATGCCAGACGACGTTCTAACGCTTTTATATATCTATGCGACCCGATCGACCGCGTTAAATACCGCTTGGCGGTTGCTGATTTTTCACGATCTGTCATATTATGCCCCTAACTCGAAGATTGACATTTGCCCTTTGTCCGCGTCCCTGATAGTCCCTAACGTGTTTGGCTTTATCATCATCATTTCGCGGCATGTCTTTATATACTGCGGTTTGCTGACTTCGAACCCGTAGGCATGACGCCCCAGGTTGTGCGCTGCGATAAGTGTTGAACCCGAACCCGCGACAGGATCTATAACAACGTCTCCGGGGTCGGTGAATATCTCGATTAACCGTTCGAGAACCTTTATCGGCTTTTGTGTCGGGTGAACTTTCGGGATGCATCCGCGGTCGTCCGGTATCCATTCGAACCAATTTTTGATCATGGCCCCCCCGTTCCTGAACTTCGGCAACTTGCCACGATAAAGGATTAAGGCATATTCGACAGCGCCGCAAACGCGCATGTTAGCCTTTAAAACTTGCGGGCTTGTCCTCTTTACGAATACAAGCGGTATATAATGCTTAAATCCGTACTTTGCCGCCGTCTCGATAACAAAATTTAATTGTTCGAACGCGCAAAATATAATCATGCACGGCGCATCCGAGGACCGCCCGCGCTGTGTTAGTTTTTCTGTCGGTTCTTTAACAAGTAACTTGTTACAAAAATGGAAATATTCAACAATGTTGAAATTGTAATCCGTATTAAACGCAGCCTTGCCCGCCTTGTCTGATTCTCCGTTGCTGTTGTCTCCGTCTATGTACCATTCGGGATTTGAACCATAAAAGTTATTCCCGACGTTATAAGGAATATCAGCAATTACAAGCTGCGCGCGTGGTATTGCGTAGTGTTTAAAATTTTGGAAATTGTCGTTATACAATTCCATTTTGATTTCTTCGTTCATTTTTTCACCTCGTCAAATGTTCCGATTTCGTTTTCGTAGTCCTCAGGCGTTAGGCGGTATATTTCAATTAACAGCCCGCCGCGTTCGTTCCATATCTTCGACAGTTCAAGGCGCGATAATTGGTTATCATCTTCCCAAAACGTCCCCGTCATAACGTCCGCCAATCCCTTTACTAAATTATCAAGGTCCGGGCGCGTGTCTTTATATGATGTCCGCTGTGTCTTATACGTCCATGATTTACGCGAGAAACGCCAGACAACACGGAGGCATAACGAACCCGTGAACGGCTTTTCGGGCTTATGAGGGGCTAATTGTAGCCATAATTCGCGCTTTGCCTTGCTAACCTCAGGTTTTATATAATGGATTGCAACGCCGTTTACTACCCTGATGCCGTCTTGTTGAGCGGTTACGGTCGACGGGTTCCCGTCAATTTCGATATGCTTTAAAAGTTCCATTATTCGCCCTCCGTTTCTGTCAGCTTGTTAATAATATCTTTGTCGGTCTTGATGTATTCACCCTCACGATAACAAATGCGCGCCGTGTCGATACAATGCAATAACATTATTGTCGCCTCGCGTTCTTCTCCGATCGTATGGAAAAAACAAGCCATAGCAATGGTTAATTCAGATAATATCTGCGGCGGGTTGCCCTCGAACTTGCATTCGCTGTTATTAACTTCTATCATGCTTTTAAATCCTCCGTGTCGTTTATGATCTGTGTATTCCATTTCGGATGCGCTACCGTTCGGGAATAATCAAAAAACTTTTTGCCCTTTGCTGCCTCGCGGTACGGATAGACCAAATAATAATATTTCTGTTCCTTTGCGATTTCCCCCAGGATGTCAGCCGAACCGATGTATTTTAATAGCGCCATTTTTTCATCCTCCGAACAATTCAGTTATTAACGGGTCGAGCTTTTCGGGTTCGCCTGTCGTCGCCTCAGGCTGTCCCGTGTTCTTTAACAGTTCGTCAACGGTTACGCCTTGCGATTCTGCAACCTCGCGGGCTGTTTTCGCCCTACCTGATGCCCTTTTCTTTTTCGGCTTGTTTTTGCTTGCCTCAATCCATGCGGTAGCGTGCTTTTTGTAGTTCCTGGCGGTTAGATGATCTTCGCCGAAATTCTCGCGGTTGTAATTTATGAACGAAACGGCCTCTAAATATGCCTTTTTCTCGTCGGTTATCTTCTCCCCGAAAAAGTTAAAAACAGATTCGATAATTTGTTGTTGTTTTTCCGTCAAACAACTACTCAAATACTTATCAAAAGACTTATCAAATGTTTTATTATAATATGGTGGGGTTGCATTTCCGCCCCTATGGGGTTGCATTTCCGCCCCTGTGGGGTTGCATTTCCTACCCCAAAGCACGCTTTTAGGGGTTGCAATTCCGCCCCTAACAACTTAACGAATCGGGCTTTGTTCGTCGTCTTTCTTTCGATAGCGCCTAACCTTATTAAATCGTTAATAATCTGTTTTTGCTTAAAATCGGCATACCCTGTCATTTCCTGAACTTTTTTAGACGGAAGTTCGAAGAACCCATCTTCGCTAATATGCCCCGTTTTTTGGCAAAATTCCGCGTATGCCCTCAGCTCCGCGAGAAAATAGGCGGCATCGGCTCCGATCGCTTTTACTTCGTCCCGATAGACTTTTCTATATATTTTCGCCATTGTCTGCCTCTATGTTTCCGACAGCTCGGCGGCTAATTTTAATACGTCTTTGGCCTGGGCGATTTTGTCGTAAAAATCCATTTGTCAGCTTTCCCCCTCGTCCTCGTCTGTTTCCTCAATCTCGTCAGAACCGCAACACGGGCAACACGGTATCGTTGCATAAGCGGGCGCGCCCCAAAATTCGCTTACATACTCCGATCGCGTGCGAACTTCGTAATCTTCGAACCTGGCGCCGCAATTGGTGCATTTAATCATTGTCGGCCCCCTTTCGCTTTGTTACCCTGACGGATGCTGCGCGTCCCGCTTTTTTCTTCTCGACATCGTGGACGACTTCGGCGTATACCTCAGGATAAAAAAGTTCTAACGCCTCGATGTCGCATTCTTTGACAATTTCGAACGTTTCGGGCTTTGCCTCCGTTAATGTGATCTGATAGCCCCCGGCATCGAACGACGGAACGCCGTAATTCGTCATTTGCTTTATTAATTCGGCTTTGAGTTCCTTGTATTCTGCCTCGGCCTCTTTTAATGCGGCTAATTTCTTCTCGAACGCGATCGCCTTTGCTGACGTCTCGGCAAGTTCCTTGTTGATTAACTCAGCCTCGCATTTTTCGGGGTTTGCCTTGATCGTCTCGACGTCCGCCAGGAACCGCGCAATTTCTGCCCTCAAATGTTTTATTTCGGCTTTCATGTCCGACAGCTCGAAATTAAAAATTTGCAATCGCGTTTCGTCGAATACTTCGTTATAGTCGTCGGGTCTGATATAAACGGCCAACACGCCGCCTTTAAGCCTGGGGCGTGGCCTGTCCATATAAAATAACATTTGATATAAATACTCGGGGTAATCGTGTATCGTGTCGCCCCTTGTCTCCGATGTCGTCTTGATCTCTAAACACGTTCTTGTCTTGGCGTCGTAACCGTCGAGATGCCCGCGCGCCCTCAGGCTTGAACCCTCTAACGGCGTCTCGAATTTCCATTCTTTGAACTGATTATCGGCATCGCGTCCCGTGTTTAGATAGTCCCTTATAACGGGTTCCATATCGACACCGTATTGTATGGCCTTATTAACGAAAACGGGGGCAATCGGTATTAACTGCGCTTTTTCCTTTAAAAGCTGATAGCGGGATTTAAACGGGCTTATTCCCAATAACGCGGGAATGTCTGAACCGCCTAAATACAACTCACGATTTACAATAACTGAATGTTGCATGTTTTACACCTCCGACGGCGGAACCATTCCGCGAACAATTTCGATCGCGTGCGCGAAGTCAGCATCCGTGGATTCGTTCGTTAGATGCAAATCAAACGCCATTTGTTTTGGTGAAAATCCATAAACGTTGCAAACCTCGACGAACTCGGCACGGACGGTTTTTTTGTTGGATGCCTTGGCTTTTTTCGCCTCAGCCTTGCCCGATTGTTCGGCGTTCATTAGCTCGTCATAAGAGGCGACGGAATCAACGGAACCGATGCCCAAGTTCCCCAGGGCGCGCCCAACGGCTGACGTTTCCGCGTTTTCGACGTATGACGTTTTATTAACGAACCCCGCGCCCTTATCTTCTCGCGCCGTGCCTGTCGCTAACAGTATTTCGCCGTTGTAAACCTCAGCAATACAAACGGCGTGTGCGTCCGTCAGTTCGTGCCAACGGGTAATAATCCGGCCGTTCGGGTATAATTGCCAAAAACCTTGGATGCGCTTGCAAACCTCGACGTATATCTTGCCGCCTCTTTGGAACGGCTGCGAACCGTTCATTAGTTCTTTATTGATAGCGGATAACTTGTTATAGTCCATGTTTACACCTCCGCCAATCTGTAAAAAGCCACGCGGGCAAATGTTCCGTCTGCGTTCTCGACCTTGCGAATTGTCGTTATTATCGGCGCCCCTGTTTTCTTCAAATCGAAGATGCGACCCGATAATCGATAGATGCCTAATTTGTAGGCGTCCCTTTGGCTGATTTCTCCGCCCTCTTTTAAGATTGCTAAAATGCGCTTGTTTTGTGAATTAATGTTCATGCTTTGACCTCCGTTAAAATGAATCGAAATAGTTTTGTTCGCTGTCCGCCTGTTTTTCTGCGGCGTCCAATACGTCGCCCAAGTCGGCCGCCAGGTCGTCGGGTAATAACTTCGAATCGAGAACGAACGCCCGGAGCCTGTTAATCTTTTCGTATAAGTCCATTTGTTAACCTCCGTTAATCTGTGAGTTCGTATAACTGATTGATAAAAAAAGAACTGTCGGGAACGTCAGCAAATAAGCCCTCGGCGATCGTTCGCGCCTGTTGTATGCTCGTAACCATATTGGCGCCCGCGCCGATCATTACCCAGGAAATAGAAAATACGAAACGCGATAATTCGTTCTTTTGCCTCTTTTGCATCCTGACGAACTTTACGGGTTCAATGTCCGTCAGGTCGTAAAAATTAACAGCCTTTACAAGTTCCGAAACTTCTTTTTCTGTGAACGCCTCGCCGCCTGTTAATCTTTTCTGACAGTAGGAAACGGACCGCCCCAAAAAATAGGCCATATCGTCGATAGATTCGAACGCCCGCCGCTTGTCGTCGTAGGGTCCGCCGGTCTTTTTTGTTTTCATTGTTTCACCTTGCCTTTAATTCGCTAATTTTAGCCAACGCCGAAGAAAATAAAATCACGCTCGGCATCTGTTAAATGTAAAGCGTGCTGCATCTTTACGATCTCCGACAGTTTCCATTCAAGTTCGCCGTTAATTTTGCGTCTTAACGTTACCTCATGCACGCCCAAATAATCGGCTATATAGCGCAATTTAATAACGTCTTTGGCGTCTACGTCCATGTTAATCGCGTGTATTTTTTCAATTAACATTTCGGTATTTACAGGCGGGTAAATTGTTGGATTTTTTGCCATTGTCTCACCTCCTCTACTGAAAATTTAACCATTAAATGGCTAAATAGTCAATGCAAATATGCAAGTTTTTTATTGCGTTTATGTTACAAATGGCATAAAATAGCCAAAACAAGGCAAGGCGGTTTTTATATGGATAAATTCAAAAAACAAATATTAAAAATATCAGGCGAACGAATCAGGCGCGCCCGGCTTTTAAAAGGGTTATCACAAAAAGAGTTAGCGGCGATTTGTGGTTATTCTGACAGCACGACAATTTATAAAATTGAAAAGGGCTTGCAAGACATCCCGACAAGTAAAATAAAGGTGTTATGTTCTGCCCTCGATATAGACTTCAATTATCTAAAAGGCGACATCGATTATATATTAGACATCGGCGGCCGTGCTGTCGTTTTCGAACGTCAAACCGTAGACGACAGGCGGGCCGATCTGATGCGCCAAATCTCCGACTTATTAAGCAAGGCAAGCGAATCGCAATTAAAACAGATTATCGGTATTTTGAACGTAATAACGGGGGATAACGACAATGGCGACGCCGATCTATAACGATAAAGAAAAACGATGGACCCTGAGGATAACAAGGAACGGCAAAACGCATAAATTCACGTCGACCGCGCCAGGAATGGCGGGCAAACGTGCCGTTTTGGCTGCCTCGCGTGAATTCTCCGCCCACGGTTCGAGAAATAGCACGGTTAACGACATCCGCGCCGAATGGCTCGAAAGTATAGCCGATCGCCTTGGCGTTCGCTCCGTTTCCTATGCTCAGGCGGAATCGTTAACGCGTTTGTATGTTGTCCCGCGTGTCGGTTCCCGAAGAATTCGCAATCTTAAATTGAGGGATTGGCAAGAAATAATTAACAGCGCGGAACCTGTCAGCGGTTCGGGGCAATTATCAAAGAAATATTTATCGAATCTGCGCGCCCAAATTAACCTGTTGATTAAATACGCATACGAAAACGAATACACGGAGCCTTTACGCGGCGCCCTATACGTCCCCCAGGGCCGCCCCGTCGTTGGCAAGGGTATTTTATCACCCGAGGACATGCGCGCGTTATTACAGCCGTCTGACGCGTGGTATTGGCCCGCCTGGGCTGTGATGCTGTTAACGGGTTGTCGTCCCGGCGAAGTATACGGCCTCAGGCTCGAAGATTACGACGGGTTAACGATCACGATTAACCGTTCGATTAATGCACGCGGACAGATAACGCCAGGCAAGAACAAAAACGCCCGCCGTGTTATCCCCTTGCATCCGTTAGCCCGCGAGATTATAGAAAACACGATCGAACGCAACAATTATTTAAATACTCCGTGGATATTCTGCGGCAAATCGGGCGGGCGCTGTTATCCTCAAACGGCATCAAAAGAATGGCGCGAGTTTGCCAAAGCTCGCAATTTGCCCGGCACGCCCTATTGTCTCCGTCATACGTTCGTGTCAATGGTAAAAAACACGATGCCCGATGCCCTGTTAAAAAACATCGTCGGACATTCCGCAGCAACGCCGACAACTTCAATATACGGGCATAAGCTGACGACGGACGATGCGGCCGCCCTGGGCTTTATTGTCGAGGCTTTCCCCGAATAATTAAAAAATTAACTCGATTTTTTTAAATCGTTCGGGCGTTTTTTAAATAATTAAAGCGAATTATAACTAATCTGCACAAATAAAAAAGGGGACTTCGAAAAGTCCCTTTTTTGTCCCTTATGTTCTAATGGCTGAAATTGGCTTGTACCTCCGTTGTACCTCGCATATTTTATGGCTAAACAGCAAAACCAATAAAAAAGGGCGTTGCCGCCCTTTTTCTGTTGGTGGAGCATACGGGGTTCGAACCCGTGTTATTATCGGCATATATACCGTTAAACGCCTTGTTTTTCGGGCTTTCCGAATAGCCAACAAATGGCTATAAGGTCCTAATTGTACCTCAAAAGGGACAATTTTAAACGCCCTTGTCCCTTTTTCTTGTACCCTGACAATAAAAAAAGCCCCACGGCCTGGCGTGGGGTTGTTGGGGGAATTATACGGAATAAACGCAATTTATCCGAAGTGTAAAATCATGAATTAAGGACGCCCAGGCGCGCCCGTTTTTTACTTCAAGTATTTAGCAAAACAAAAACCCTTATAAATGGCGTCTTTTGTCTCGTAGGTTACGACTAACCATGCGCCCGTGTGCGCTCCGTCGCTCGTTACCTTGGCGCCCTTGGGCATCTTAACAAGTACGCGATAATTTGTGCCGGGGCCTGTCCTCAGCTTTAACGGGTCGGTTGCCGTGTTGATCGTCCACGCCTTGGCGTATGGCTTATAAATTGCCGTCGGCTTTTCGTCTGCCTCGATAACCTTTTTGGATGCCTGAGGCTTTGCGGGTTCCTTGGGCTTTGCCGGTTCGGGTTCGGGCTTTGCTGTCGGTTCGTCAGCTTTGACAGCAATATCCCAACGAGGACGACCGAACCCGACGATTTTTTTCCCGATCTGCGAGTTCTGAACGGTCTTTTGTTTTACCTCGTCGCCCGTGTTGCCCTCGACAGTTACGAATGACTTCGCATTAACCTTTACAACAATACCCGTGTGGCTTTCGGTTCCCGCCTTGCCGTCCTTGCCGTAGAATACTTGATCGCCGACCTCGGGCGTCTTATAAAAAGCCTTATTCTTGCGGTAGTATTCGGCGGAAAACTTGCAACCGGCGCCGCATGATTCCATTGGCTGATAAATCATTTTAGCGCCCAGGGTTACGCCCTCGTTAACCGATAAATCGGGGCGGGTTTCAAGAACTGCCATACAATAGCAATAATCTGCGAAAATGTCGCACCACGCCGCGCCGTTCTTGGCGTAATTATAAAAGTCTATTCCCTTTTTACGGAGATCGTCGAAAAATTGAGCATATTTGTTTTTGTTGCTCCCCTTTGGGTTTTCCTTTGTCCCGATCTGTTCCGTTGCGATCTTAACGCAAGCGTTTATTAAATCCTTTTTTGCCATTGTTTAACCTCCTTATGCTGAAATAAACACGGCGGCAATACGTCCGCCGCAACCTGTTAAGTTAGACCCCGAATTTTGCCACGCCTGAACATATGCCGTTACATTACCCGACGCGTAATATATGCCGTGAACTTGCATATGCGTAGCGCCTCCGCTTATTGGCGGTTGTGTAACGATGAATTCGTCGATCGTTGTTGATTGATCGCTAAAAAACAAAGATGCCGCGCGTCTCCCGTTCGCATTGTTCGCGAATGATACCGAACCGAAAACGAGCCAGTAGCCTTTAGTTAACGATATGCTCGTTATTTGTGTTAACGAGCTATTGTTTATCGTCATTGAGTTAGACGCGTGCTTATAATTTCCCGGCAATGTCGGCTTTCCATTCAGATCGGAATAGTTCCCAGAAGTCGCCACCGTTGCAAGGCTCGGTTTGTTCTTGATATAATCGACCGCCCCGCTATTGGATTGCGTCCAATCGCTTTGAATTTGTGCGGCGGGTATAGTCGGCTTGTTTAATAGGTCGTCATAATCTCCACTTGTTGCTACGCGTGCAAGGCTTGACACATCCGCCTTTTCTGCTGCGAGTTCGTCAATGGCATCTTCGACATTCGTGGCGGAAAGTCCCGAATGCGAATTATCGTAATCGACCTCGTCCGCGTCTCCCGTGAACTCGATTTCATAGTCCCAATCGTAACCAGGATAACCCGAACCTCTTATATTTATACCTGTTCCCGACGAAAAGGTAGGCTTATAATCTAAATCGTTATAATTCCCCGTCGTTGCCACGGTTGCAAGGCTCGGTTTGTTGAGTATCTCGGCCACGCCCGAATTCGCGTTCCAATCGCTATTAACTTGGGCCGCCGGGATTGTCGGTTTGTTCTTGATATAGTCGGCCGCCGTGTTGTCTGCCTCGTTCCAATCCGCTTGAACCTGTGCGGCGGGTATTGTCGGCTTATTCGTCAAGTCGTTATAATCACCCGAAAACGCGACAGTTTTTAGATCTGCGAAAAACTTTTTGATTTTCCCCAGGATAACCGCGAACGTTTCACCGCTTGCGATGTTCTGCCTTGTGGCTGCCTCCGAGAATGTCGGATTGTCGGAGACCTTGGTATTTAAAAGCGTGTCGGTTTGCGTTTTGGTGTAGTAGTTCGACAAATCTACACTATCGGAAGGGCCAACAAGAACGAACGTATTAGTAAGTTTAAAGAATATAAAGTCTAACACGTCGCCTTGTTTATAATGACCGCCCAGGTTTTCCATTGTGGAATAATTTGTAACGACGTTACAAATATAAACGCCCTGGCCGTGTGTTTCGTCGAAGTAGTAGATAAAACGCACGGGCTTTGTATAACTGACAAGACTTGAGTTAAAGTGTATTCGAACGAACGCTTGATCTTGACCGACAAAATAGCCGTTGTTTAATGCCGACATGAACAGCCAATCCGTATAATCCGCGTCTTGACCGTTTGCCATTGTACTAATTGAAATTATACTTTTACGAATGTCAGCTTGAACCGTTGCAAGCGTTTCGCGGACTTTCGCGTCTTTATAGTCGTATAACGTGTCGGTGTCGTGGTCGTGGTACTGTGATAATTCAGGATTCGGCATCGTCTCCGCCCTCCGTGTTGGCTTGCTTTGCGTATTCTATGGAACTAATGCCCAGGATAACCCCCAGGAACGCAATAACAGCCGAACCCGTCGCGCCGACAGCCTGGGCCATTGGCCAACCCCAAATATTGGCAAGGGCTAAATATAACGTTAAGGATGCTGGCAACGCCACGGACGTTATCCATTTCAAAACATCGTAAACTTTAGAATTCTTAAAAATCATTTTTTGCCCTCCGTTTTCCGTTCCAAATCTTCGATGCGATGATTTGCAACTTTTATTTTTTCGTCCATAACAGCCGCGCCGTTTTCGAGTGAAAACACCCGTTCAACGACTTTGTTATGTTTTTCTACTTCTTTTCGTAGTTCTTCAATCTTGTAATTTGTTAGGCGGTTCGCTGTTATAACAGAAACGATCGAACCGCCCGCCGTGCCTATAAGGGACAAAACGCCCACAATAACAGCCGTCCAATCTATCATGATTCGTCGCCCTCCGTTTGTGTTAGTTCATATTCAAGCGTCATTGTCATAGATGCGTTTTTAACGATTGGCGCGTTCTCGACATGGAAAACCGTTGCCTGATATAGTTTGTTTAGTATGCAACCTCTAACGCCGTTTATATCCTTATTACAATATGTGAAGAACTGAACGGGCGAATCTGTCGGTTGTTCCGCCGCGTATTCCCTGACGGTTCGAGTATTTGAAATAAACAAATCCTCGTTAACGGCCACGGATTGAGCTTTATAATCGCCGTTTTTGTCTGCCCACGCCATGGAATTTGAATTCATAATGCGGCCGTTGCCTAATGCAATCTGCCCGTTATCCGATGCGTAGTTACCGCGGTTGTATAGATCGAACAAACCTTTAACGATTTCTTGATCGGTAGTATCTGACAAATTAACGCGAATACTGCAATCCGTCGTGCCTGTCAGTCCCGCCCCCGTCCAAGTAATAGGGATAAAAACCGAACCGTTAACGACTTGTAATTGTTTAAAAGCGCGTTCTTCGTTAACACCTGACGCCCAAAACCTCGTATTAGCCGGGAACGTTTCGCCGTCCGTTCGCTCGTAATTGTTATAATTACTAATTGCATCTGACAGCGACACGGCCGACTTTGTCGCCGTTCCTGTGGCAAGGTCTAAACAATTAATATCTAAGGTCGAACCATAGGGCAAATATGTTTTTGTTCCTGGGTTTCCCGTCGTCTGCCCCGCATTAAGGGCATATAGCTTTTTATGTTCGGCGTCGTAGGCAATATAAAAAACGCCTTTGCCGAAATTCGAGAAGTCGCCCCAAACCCAGGGCAACGCCTCAAACGTTAACGTCCGATCGTCTACGATTTCCCCCGTGCTGTTCCAAATCCATGCGCCCGTTCCTGTGAACTTGCCAACGTGAACGATTATTTTATTTTCTGCCCCCTCGATGCTGACGACGTGGTCGGCATCTTCATAAAAAGCAATCGGGACGCGTTCACCGTCGACTATATGAGGAAATAAAACGCCCTGATTTTCCCAACCGAACGCCGACGGATTTATAATTTTGTTCGAGACATCGGCGACGGGTTCGAAGTCGTCCGCCATAGTGTTTGGCGTGTCCTCGTTCCAATAGTCGCCCGTGTCGGCGTGTGTTAAGCAAATATCAGTTATCGGCCCGTTGCCCTGAGTTCCCGCCCAGGTCCACGCCCAACGCCAACCGTTACGGATTGCCCCCGAATTGCCCGGCGTTCCTCTTTTCGGGTCGTCCAACGGGTCGGAATAACTGCCGCGCCCCGCGTGTGCTGTTAACGTCGCGTCCTCAGCTTTTGGCAAAAAGACATCGGCCGCGCTGACAGAACCGTTAAAAATACAAACCCCGCCTAACAATTTATTAATTATCGGCATGAGTTCGTTATAATTCAAAGTCCCCGCCAGGTCGCCCCCGAAGATGCGAGACAATGCCGGCGTTATTTCGTTGTCGTGTTCTTCGCGATGTATTATTCGCCCCGTCTTTTCGTCCCTTAATGTAAGTCGTGCATGTCCTTTTAATTTCATGTTATGCCCTCCGAATTATGACGGAATAAACCCGCGAACATAAGAACCGTTATTTGTTAGGTCGTATTTATAGACTTGTTCTATTTCGTCATACAAACAATATTGATTATTATCAAACGCCGGTACAAAACGATGTATTAATTCGCCCGATTCGTAGATTTCGAAATAATAAAGTTTCATATAACAAAAGTCGACAGGGTCCCAACCGTCAGCGGACGAACTGTTATTATCACAAAACAACCCCAACGGGGCGACGCCGTCGTTTATAACTCCGTTATTTGCTGTTAACGACTTCGAGACGAGAGTGTCAACATTAACCCATGACGCCGTTTTTCCCTCAGCGGTTAAAATTATCGGGGTTTGAAAACAAGGTAAATCGCTATTGCTTTCTGCCTCGTTGAATTTATGCCCCGCTGCCTCTTGGCCTGTTCTAAAAAAACAAAATTTCGAATCGTTAAATCTTGAAAAGAAACCGAACGAATTATTGCCGAACCCGCCTTTTCTTGCGCCCCACGGTGTCATATAACCGCTTGACGTAACATACCAACTTTCGAAAAAATGCGCTTTCATTACTATTTTGGTGTTTTGTGTGTGTTTGTGTCCCGTGTTAAAACTACAACGGCCGACGTTATATATATACGCCTCAGGGGTTCCCCCTCCGCCGCCGTTTCCGCCAGTACAACGATAATATGCCATATTATGAAATCCTCACTTTAACGGATATGTCGCCCGCCTGGGCCTCGAATGTCAATGTAACGGAACCCGTGGCATCTGTCGCCGCCGTCGGGTTTACTCCGTAAACTGACGTATAAATATCAATTGTCGACGATGTCGTTATTGAGGCATCCGACAACGTAATCGAAGTATTACCCGCCGTTAACGTTCCCGTTAACTCCGTATAACCGCCGCCACCCCCTAAGTCCGCGATCTGTTGCGCTGTCGCGGTATAGTTCGCCCCCGATTGTACTATCGGGACGATTTCGGAACCTGTCAGCGATGCGGCCGCGCTCATGTCTGAAATTTTAACGTTTGCCATTTATGCCTCCTATTCTGTTATTATGTTGTCGCCGTTCTCCGTGATTATGTTGTCGCCGTTCTCCGTTACTATGTCGCCCACGCCTACCGTTGAAACTGTTGCATCGTCCGACAGGTCGCCGAAAATATCAAGCGGCCTAAACGGCATAAACGGGATATTATCGGCTGCGGAAATATAACCCGCCCATTCGTTCTCGCCGATCATGCCAGGCGCCCACATTACGACATGAACCCCGCCGACAGGGATATTAATTTCGCCCGTGTCGGCCTGAACTGTTATTCGCCAATTATGCGCCGTCCCTGAATTAACATTGTTTAAGTGATAATGAAAATTCAAAGTATGAATTTTATCTGTTCCCGCGTTGCCTGATTTGTAGTTCAAGACCTCGCCCGTTATCCATAACAGCGCGCCCGCGTCCTCGAATGTTTCTTCGGGGCTGTATTCCTCAACTAATTCGCCGTCTAAATAATAACGGATAGTCATTTTGGCGGGGCTTGTCGCCGTGAATTTAAGTTCGGCCCACGTCTCGACATCGCGAGTATTAACAAGACCAAAGCGCAAACTTGCGATGTCTTGTTCTTCGTTTCCGATCGTATAAGGCGCAGAATTAATAAACTTTGTAAATTCTATTACGTCCGCTTTTATCTGCGATTTGACGCCGTCTAACGCCTTGTCGGTTTGAGATTTGCCCGCTTGTAATGCGGGGTCGGCTCCGTAGCATGAAAACTTCGTCAGGTTCTTATATTCCCAATCGATCGCCATTATGTACGAGATAATGGAACTCGCGCCCGCTATGCCGCCCTGATTTTCTATAATGTCCCCCAGGTCGTATATCATATTAGACAATAACGAACCCGTAAACGGTGTTATATGTAAATCGGTGGCAATTTCCGCCAGGGTTTGCACGGCGGGTTTGTTGTCTTGTATAAACGGGTTTGCTCCGATTGAAATATAACGCCCTGAGCCTCGCGGATTCATTCCCGGCATATTAACGGCTGTATTCTGTCCGATGTCTTGATAGCTGACGCCGTCGTATGCCGTGTCGTAGTCAGCAAAAACCGACCCCGTTATTCGTTGACCCGTTCCCCAGGTCGCGACGGGTTCGGCTGCCTCGAACGAACGAATAATAATATTGCCGTCCCTGTCAGCGGTTAGGAATCCGCCCGCCGTACATGCTAACCACCCCAAGAAATCGCGATAAGTTTTTATGTCGTTCTTGTCTGACAACCTCAGCGATCGGGAACCGTTAGGCAACGCCAACGCCTCGGCGTCCGTCATTCCCCAAGATACGCCGCATTGTTGACAGGCGAATTTTGCAAGTCCTCCGATTGTGTTTATCCCCGTCTGATAACCGCCATAATCTTTGTCGAGCTTTGATATAGCATCGTACGCAACAACGTTTACACCGACGTCGTCCCAATCTGCGGACGCAATATAAAACACTCCGACAGGAACCCAACAAGTCGCCGTTTGCTCGTTTTCGTCTATATAATCAAATCCCCACTCTAACGAAATCGGCATATTTGCGCCCCACCCGTGGCGCTCGATGCCGACATCGCAAAACGTCGCCGTGATCTGTCCGACATAAGCAAGCCCGAACGATATATCGTCCGTGTTCGATGCGCGGTTTGAATACGACAAGGCTATAACGTTCGCGTCTGTAAACTCATGGCGTCCGTTAATTAATCCGCGGACGTGTTCGACCCTGACGTTTTTTTGCAAGGCGATTTTTTGTAATGGATTAATTGAATACATTTAAAACCCCTCAAATATAACGGGGACAGTCCAAAGCCCGTCCGTTCCGCTTGTATATTCCGACCACTCGTAAAGGGTAACCGCGCCCGACAGCCTAAGCCGTCCGCTATACTGTACGCCGTTAATCGTACATGTTAAGCCCGCCTCTTTACAGAATGCTAAAATCTTGTCTTTTGTTGTTCCTGTGCATTGGAACGTAGCCGACCAACTCACGCGATCGAGACGGCGGACGTTTGACATCTGCCCGCCCGCCTCGTTCGTGAATACGTTTTCGTCGGCGTTATACTGAAATTCAAAAGTTCCCGCCACGGGGTTTGGCATCTGTTCGTTGTTGATCTTGATATATTTTCCTAACATTTCCTCAGGTTCCCCCCGTTCGGTAGTTTTCCATTTGTTGCGCGCCTATAACAGCGGTTGCAAGGGTATTTCGTCCGACCTGAACGTTAATGGTATAGTTCCCGCTATTGCCGCCTAATCCCGCAATCTGCGATGATATGCCCGCCAACGCGTTCGAGTAGTTCGGATATGTAGACATGCCGCCGTTTATGATATTTGCGGTTTGATACATAGCGCGCTTTAACTCGGGATATTCTCCGTCCATAGATTGTATAAACTCGTCTATCATGTCGCCGCCCCATTCGTCTGCATTTTTTAACGGTCCCTCGTCCGGCACCGTGAAATGCAAGAACCGAGAAATGGTCCCGGCAACGTTGGTCACGGTACTTGATAACGAACTTAACATTGACTTAATGCCTTTAATCAACGAACCGATTAAATCTTTACCCCAGGTAATGGCCTTTTCTGGCAACTTCTCGCCCAGGCGTCCGAACGCGTTCAAAAGAGACGGGATGACCTTGTTTATTATCGTGTCGACGATCGTCGGCAACGCCTCAACAAGACCGCCCGCCAATGCTACGATAATATCAAGCGCAGCCATTATTAGCTCGTCCGTGTGATTTGTCAGCTCGACCGTTATCGTATTAATTGCCGATACAATGGCCGGTATCAACTTCGGCAATGCCTTAGATATACCGCTTGCAACGGTTAATATAATCTTCATGGCCGAATTGATAATCTTTTCGAGCATTGACGGCTGTAATAAAGCATTTATTAACGTGTCGATTGCTTTTATAGCGGGGTCTATAAGCATTTCAAGCGAATTTAATAATCCGTCTATCAATGCAAGTATGATATTTATTGCTGAATTCAAAATTAAACTCAGGTTCTCCGGCGCCGTGATCGCTCCGACCAAAGATAAAATTATCTGTGTTGCAAATTCGAGAATTGACGGCAAATTTGCGATTATTCCCTCGCCGATCGTTGTTAAGATTTCAAGCCCTAACGGTAACAAAGTAGGCAATAACGTTTCGATGGTCGTTTTAATCGTCGGTAACATGCCCTCGAAAGTGCTAACGATTTGATCGACGCCCGCCGCTATGTCTTGGTCTGAACCCTCAACGCCCGCAGCCATGCCCGCCAACCCGTCCGTAACCTGTGTTAATCCTGGCAAGAACTGACCGACAACGTTATTTTTAACGCCCTCTAATGTCTTGTCTAACGTCGTTAAACTGTCCTTATATGCCGCGCCGCCTTTGACAAGGTCATCAGACATAATTATTCCGTAGTCCTCGGCCTGTTCCATTAACGCCTTGGTCGATTCTGCGGTCTGATTAAATAGCGGCGTCAGTTCCTGGCCTGATTTTCCTAATAGGTCGTTAGCAAGCGCGGCGCGCTCCGTACTGTCCGCCATGCCTTGGAATCCCGCAATAACAGCCCCGAAAACATCCTCACGCGACATACTATTAAGGTCGTCAAGTGATAGCCCCAACTTTTGGAACAATTCGAGATTCTTTTCGGAACCGTTTTTCGCGTCGTCGAGTTTGTTTGTCAGGGTTTTTAAACCTGTTCCCATATTAGACATAGACGTTCCCGCCAATGTCATTACATAGTCCCACTTTTGATACGCCTCGGCGGATAATCCGACCTTTTGAGATTGTTTATCGATCGTGTCGGCGCTGTCCGCTAAGTCTTTCGAGAAGTCGACCAACTCGCCCGCGCCCTCTACGACAGCCGCGCCAATAGCACCAACGGCCGAACCGACAGCCGCCAATGCACCCGCGGCAACTTCGGCCGCACCCTTTACGGCATCGCCCCAATTAATGAACGATTCGCCCGCGTCCTCAGCCTCGGCGCCCGCATCCTGGGCGGCTGCCCCCGTGTCCTCGATAGAACCCGCCGAACTGTCGGCCGCGCCTTGTAGGTTTTCAAGTTCCGACGCGGTCGTTGCAACCTCAGCCGTTAAACTCGCGTATTCTTCTTGGCTGATAGTGCCGATTTCGAGCGCCTCTTTGGCTTGTTCCGCGATCTGTTGTTCGAGTTCGAGTTTTTCGGTTGTTTGCTCGATTTGCTTGCTTAATAGTTCCTGTTTCTGCGCGAGAAGTTCCAAATTGCCAGGGTCGAGTTTTAGCGCCTTTTCAACGTCTGACAGCGCGCGCGATGTCGTCTTGATGTCTGAATTAACATTTTGTAACGACTTCGATAAATCCCCGGTATCGCCCTCGATCTTAACGGTAATACCTTTTATATAGTTTCCGCTTGCCATGTTTCCTATCCTCTTTACAACTTTTTAAAATCGTCTGCGGTCCCGATTGTCGGATATTCGTAACCGTCGTTAGATTTTTCTATCATTAAGTCGTCCAATATGCCGACGTCCAAATAAAACGCCTCCGTGTAGCTGATGCCTATTTGCAAGGCTCGAAGAAATAACAGCGCGGGCGTTATAGGTCGGTCCGTCGGCTTTACGGGTTTTTTGCCTGTGAGTGTTTATCGTTTGATTTGTTCCATAATGCCGCGATCTCGTTTGTTACCTTTGGCGTTATGTCGTCGTTGTCAAATTGGAACAGCCAATTTATATAATCGTCCATGTTCATTTTTGCGCGCATGTCCCGAACGTCTGCGGCTGTCGCCTGAACGTTCATTACATACATCATTTTTTTATAGACGTCTAACAACTTAAACGCGGCCGTCTTGTCGCCTTTAGTTCCGCGATAACTTGTTAATACTTCGAACATGTTATCGCCTGTGAATATCTGATAAAGTTCGGCGGTCCCTAACGTGGCCTCGAACTCGAAATCTTTATTTCCTATCGTGATTGATTTTCTCATTGTCGTTTATTCCGCCTTTCGTTAATTTAGAAAAAAGGGCGACGCCCTGAATTGAGCGCCGCCCATTGATGTCTTTTGCTGTCCCCTGTCAGCTTTCGACGTCGAAGTTAGGCAAATGCGGCGCTGAATGCCAATTTGCATAAACTGTCGCGTCGCTTGTACTGTCAGCCGTTCCGCTGACAACTGACGTCTTGCGGACAACGCCCGCGCCGTCGGTATATTCGAACTTCTCAGCCGTAGGGATGATCGTGATCGGGATTGCATCCGTCTGCGGTTCCTTGCTGTCCTCGATTGTTGACATGCTCAATTCGGGCAAACCGAACGAACATTTATAGAAAACTTTCTTGATCGGGTAATCGTCCGTCTGATTCTCGCACGTCATAGCGAAATACTTCTTTTCGGTGCTTTCGACCTCGATTACGGCGTCGTCCTGATCTTTGATAAAGTTCAAAAATGCCGTCTTGATGCTTTCGGGCAACTTTGCAACGGTCAACGTTCCCGTGTAACCCTTGGAAATTGCCGCGGGCTGATAATATACGGAATCGTCAGCATAAAACGGCTCGGGTTCGTCGCTTTCCGCGGATAATGTCAGTTCGACGGCTCCGGGGAATGCTACGGCGTCGCCGTATGACATAGTCGTTGCACCCGTTCCGCTGTCGACTTCCTCAGTCAGCGCGAACAAATGAATATTTGACAAACCAAATTTAACTTTTGCCATGTCTGTTATCTCCTTTATTTTATAGTTTTAAATAATCGTTGATCTTTTCGGGGAATTCCTCGGCGACGGCATCCGCTACGGGCGCGATATGCTCGATTGCTCGCGTTTCGGTTTTATAACCGTATTGCCCGTTTTTATAACGCGTTTTATGTCCGTGTTCGAGTAGATGCGTTAATTGATACTGTTTATTGTATACAACGACTTCTTTACTCTTTAGGACCTTAACCGTCCACCCCTTGGCATACGCGCCACGATGTCCCCTGGGGCTTGTCTGCCTTAAAGTCTTGGCCGCCTCTTTTCCGCATTCCTTGGCCGCCTTGTCGACAGCCAAATCCATCGCGGTTCCGTATTCCCTTAATATCTGTTGAATATCTGCCGCCAGGTTTGCGGGGTCGGTCGTGTTGCTCATGATTCGATAACCTCCGTCGGGTCTAACTCAACCTCAAACGACGTCAAATACGCGTTAATGTCGTCTTGCCATTCGACAGTAGAAACATTAAACGGAACTTCGAACCCGTTTAGAAAACCCGAAACGCGGTTTATTAACTCGACGTCATATAAGACGGTGTAAACGTCTATTGTATGTCGAACCGTCATATAATAGACGGTATTATCGGCATAAAATGGGTCTTGATTTGTTTCTGTCAGCACGACAAAAGGCGGCGTTATTTCTTCGCCCTCTTGTACTTCGACGTGATCAAAAAATATTTTGTTATCCTGGGCCAATTCGGGGAACGCGTCCAACATTTGGGCGAATAATTGTTCAACTGTCATTTTTTGCCCCTCCGTTTAATCCTGGCACGAACTCCGCGTATATTTCCAACTCGTCGGGGCTTGTCTGATAAGTTCTATATATAGAATATCTGCGCCCCTCGAATTCGATAACCTTTTCGCGGTCATACTCGCACGGGTTAACCTTGAACATAAATTCGGCATTTATTCCAACCTCAGCGCCGCGGAAGTATTCATCACGGGAAATCGGGACGCCCTCACATAAGGCCGCCCGTATTTCCTCGGTATATATAACTTGTCCGCGTGCATCGCGTCCCGTCGGCGTGCGATTAACAAATTTTAATTCGTTGTCGTACATTCTCACGCCCTCGCCTTTTCCGAAAAGATTCGATTGTTTAATCGATAACGTAGGTCGCGAGGCATGGCGACAGGTTCCCGACGTCCTAACCATAGCCAACGGGCATAATCGATTATTAACTCGGCGTCGCCCTGATTCTCGCGGGATAATGTCGCCGCGCCCTCGCGCTTGATTTCCGTTTCTGCCACGTTGAGAAGAACCGTCAATCGCTCGTCGTAGACGGTCGCGTTAATTATCCCTAAATCTATTTTAAGACGTTCTAACAATGTGTCGTTTGCCATGCTCCGAACCTCCGTTTATTTCCTCAGGATTCGCCGGGGAAATCGATTGATGTTGTAGGGTCTACGCCCAGGCCGATACCGGCAAATGCGCCAACGATTGCGGGCTTGCCGTCCATTCTTGCCTTGCCCCTGAGAACTAACAAATCCTCGATAAACTTGGCATGCTCGGAGGTCTCAACAACGAGGCCGGAACGAACCAGGAGCGCATAGAGATCGAAATAACCAACGATGATGTTATTATCGGGGACGAAATTAAGAACGATAATATCGCCGCCGACAACGGGCATTGTATCGGTTACACCCGCGACAAGCTGACCGTTAGAATTAACGGCGACAGCATTTGCCATAAGCTCGGTGTATGTCTTTTCGTTCATTATCCACAACTTGCCGCCTCTTGCGTAGGGGCTATTTGCAACGGCTGACGCCTTGATAATAGCGGTAAAGAGTGCGTTACCTGTGGGGCTGCCTGAAATCTTGATGAGGTTTGTGAGTGCCAATGTCTGATCGGCTGCGATAGCGGTTACGACGCCGGTAGGCATCTTTGTACCTGTGCCGTAAAGGATAGCCTTATCGATAGCAACGCCCAAAGCCTGCATAATAGCGACCATAAGAGCATCCAAAAGATCGATGTCGGAATCGTCGATAAGTGCGTTACAAACGCCAAAGTATGCGCCAACCTTGAAACAGTCTAATTCGACCTGGCCGAAAGTGATCGATACTTCGGGGATTGCGTCGCAGCATTCAAGCCAAATGGCCTCGGGTGCTACGCCCTGAACGATAACGCGGCCGTTGCCTGATGCTGTCATAGCATTAACGCGGCCATACAGCTTGGAATATTCCATAACGTTCTCACGGATGAGACCGAGAACAGAAGTTCCGATTGTGTAGTCTCCGCCGGTGATGCTGCGCTTAGATGCCATAAGCTCGCGAACCTGTGCCAACGTTGCCTGTACGTCCTCGCGTGCGATAAACGCCTCGCGCTGTTCGATTGTCATGTTCCTAAATGTTCTTGTTTTGATCATTTTGTGTGTTGTCCTTTCGTGTGTTATAGTCTGAACCTTTGCAACCTCTACGGGTTCGGCGGGTTCGGGTGTCGCCTGTCTTTCTTCGCTGTCGGCCAAATCTGCCTCAAGTTCCGAAATCTCGTTTTCAAGATTTTCGATCGCCTCGGCGTTTTCTGCCTGTTCGCCCTCGAATGCCTCTTTGTCAGCCTCGAACCCGTTAACGGCATCTTCAACGGCTGCCTTTTCCTCGTCGGTTTCTGCCTCCGTGATTGCCTGTTCAAGTTCGTTTTCGCGTGTTGCGAGTTCCTCAGCCTTGGCGGCCAATTCCTCGCGCTTTGCTGTCAGCTTTTCAAGGTCGCGGCGCTTGTCGTCAATCTTCTTTCTTAGCATTAACGCTTTGATTGCCATTGTCTGCGTCCTCCTGTTTTGTTGTGATACGGGATAGCATCTTCGAGCGCCATGCGTCCGTTTCCCTCTTTTTGAGGGTTTCGAAGTCTTTAGCCCTGGCGCTGATGCTTGTTTCCTCATAAGCCGGGAACGTGCAACAAGATACCTCGAATAATTCGACCTCGGTTAATGTCCAATGGACGGAGCCGTCGGCGCGGAAATCGGTTTCTTCGCTGACGATAAAAAAGCCAAATGAACATTGTGAAACGTCGCCACGTTCGACCCTCGCGTGTAGGTTCATGGCATCTTGATCGTTCGGATTGATCTTGATGCGTCCCCAAAGTCCGCGATTGTCGGTTTTTAATTCGAGTGTTCCCGCTGTCGTACGCCCGAGAACTAACGTCGAATCGTGATTAATCAACGCCCGAATGTCGCCCGATATTGTGTTGTCAAACGCGCCGGGTGCTATGCTTTCCGTCGCGCCGTCCCATAGCTCGTAATTAGAATTAAAAACAGCGAAATAACCCTCTATAATCGGGTTGTTTTCCGCGTCCCTTGTCTCGAAACGTTCGAACGGGATAGTCCTAACCGTTCGGCGTTCCCTTGTTTCAATCGTTGCTGTTGCCATTTCTTTATTCCTCCGTCTGTACTAACTTTTTCTGATTGCCCGACATGTCGTAGGGTATGTAGTTTTCAAGGATGCGCAATTCGTCCAACCCGTCCATTGGCGGTAAATTGAGGCGGTCGCGTACTTCGTTGCCTGTTACTAATCCGCGGTCGGCCTCAGCGTTGAAAACGTCCGCAATCGTCTTTATATCCCAATCGAGCAACGACCAAATATTGCCGCGTATGTACCACTTTTCAGACAATATTAATTTCTTTGTCATTTCCTGAGATATGCCCGTTACGATGTCGCGAACGGTCGTATTAACAAAATTGTTATATGCCGCCTGATTAAAGTCTCCGACGCCTACAACAAACGGCGGAACGCCTACAATCGCGGCGGCTGCCTGTTTGTTTAACTTCATCGTGTCGGAAATAGCCAGGTCTTGCAACGTTAACGGCTTAACAGATTCTACGGCGAACTGTTCGGCGGGAATGAACCACGGGTCGCCCGCCTCGCTCGACTTGATATATTCGTCAAGTAACTTTTTACGCCCCGCCGGGCTTGCGAATTCCTCCGTCAGCGCGTCGACCTTTACTATAAGCGGCGGTTTCCATTTCGACCTCATAAACGCCCGTTCGGTTGCGGCGGCCTGGGTTAAGTTCTCCGCGACGTTCTTTGCAATAACCTTGATGCCTCGACCGCGCCAGGGTTCCGACTTGTCAGGATGTAACGTGAAATGCAACACGTTCGCGGGGTCTGTCGGCTGTCCGTCTATCGTTATTCGATAGCCTCCGACGCCGTCAGAAATAAAACTAACGCGAGACGCCGCCACGGGTTCCAAGTCTACTAAATAACCGTCTTTTGTTATCACTTTAACAACCGCGTTACCGTTGCCGTAAAGTAACAAAGTCATAACGATAAATTTTATAAATTTCTGACGTGTTAAATAGCGGTTCGGGTTTATATCGATCTTTCGCGACAGTTCGTTAATAATGCGGATGTCTCCGTTCTCGCGGTTTTCCATAATATGCCAAGATACTTGGCCGATTAGGTCGGCGACATACTCGCACGCGGTAACGATCGTGGGTTCTTCTGTCAGCGGCAAGAATCCGCATTCGATAACGTCGTCAACGTTCCACATAAGAGAACCCGCGCCCCGGCTCCGTTCCTGTTTTCCCTTAAACAATGCCATTTTCTTTTTATTCCTCCGTTCCGAACCACTTCGACGCCTTGGCGCTGTGTTCGATGTCGTTTAAATAACGAACGCATGCGAAAACCGACGCATCGAACAAATCGATTCGAAGATTCCGCCCGACTTTTTCGAACTGTATCATGTCGTCGGACTTCTCGATTGCGCGTACGTTTTGCACGCAATATTCGAACGCCTCGGAATGCAAATAATACAGTTTTTTATCTTTTGCCGCCTTTTCTATATGCCGGAACCCCTCCGACTTTAAATAGAAATATTGCGGTTGGTCTATAACAGTAAATCCCGCCTTTTTCATTTGTATTACATATTCGCGGGCAAACTTTCGGTCGTGGCCGACCTGGGCGATCTTGAACCCTCGCGCCCTCATTTCCTTAAACCATTTGACGACGTCGTCAACGTTGACCGTCGGACTATTGCATAACGTTAGATTGCCGTCGTCAGCCCAACCGAACAACGGTATATTATCTTCGTCCGCCTTGCGCTGTGCTGCGGTAACGGGAAAAAATCCATGCGTTATACAAATATCAATGTCTTTTTCTTTCCAATGCCCCCAAAGTGCCGCCGCTGTCAGGTCGTGCATCTTTGACAGATCGGCGCCGCCATACCACTTAATCGGCAAACGGGCCAATTCTTCAAGGCTGAAATTGTATTGTTCGTCGCTCCGCCTGAATTCCTCAATATTGAAATAGGCTTTCATGGCGGTTGTATAGATATTAAGCGAACGACTTAAAAAGTCCTTGCGCTGTTGCGGGTCGTTTTGCGCTTGCAATGCCTCCGCCATTATGTCCTCAGGGCGAATCGTTACGCCGTATGACGGGTTAGCCTTTTCGTGTTGCTCCGGGCTTAAATAGTCCACGTCGCCGTTTTCGTCTGCCTCAGCTTTCGAGACAAAACAAAATAATGTGTCGTCTTTGACGGTTCCGTCTAATACCTTTTCGGCATATTGTAGGCGGCCATAGCAAAACGAATTCATGTTATCGCCCGCCGTAGTGATGCCGATCATTAACTTGTTCGTGTAGGCTTTCATAGCCTCTTTAAATCTGTTATATTGCGCCGGTGATTTGTACGCGTGTATTTCGTCAGCGATGCAAATATTACATCCGAACGAATCCTGTCGTTCGGGATTGGCCGCCATGGCCTCAATCCTCAGCGAACCGACGGGGACACCCTCAGGCGAATAAAACATCTTTTCGATGCTGTGTTCCTGATTGTTATCTCGGACGCGGAATTCGTCTATCACCTGGCGCGCCTTTAACGTGTATATTATCTTCGTGAACGTTTCCGAAGATTGCCGCAAACTTGCGCCCGTAATGTAGATTGTCGCCCCGCTCCGTCGGCTTAGGATTCCCAACGCCCAGGCCAACGCAGCAACAAAAAGCGATTTGCCGTTTTTTCTGGGAACAAATATAAACGCCTCTTTATATCTGCGTTCGTCCGTTCCCTTGATAAAGAACCCTAACAAGTTATAAATAACGAATACTTGCCACGGTTGCAATATTAACGGCTTATTCTTTAGCGATCGCCCCGCCTGATCTTCGCCCTTTTCGTGAACAAAAAACCGTTCTATTAAAGTGCATACTATGTCGGGGTCGCGGGTCTTTAATTCCAAATCGTCCCGTTTTAGGTCCGCCAGGAATCGCGCCGCCTCGCGTTTGTTGTTGCCCGCTTTGATCTTTCCGCTGACAACTTCCCGCGCGTAATCCGTCGCGATCTTGCAATAATTTTTCGTGGCTTTCATTATAAGGCCTCTATGTCATAAAGAACCCTGTCAAGCGCCGACAGCTCGGCCGCCGCCTCTTGTTCTTCTTTGATTCGTTTACGCCCCGCCGGGGTTAGTCCTAACTCGCGCAGATAAGACAATGCCGATTGTTCGCATTGTTCCATAATACGAACGCATGGATTCCGCTCATAGTTAGTCGCGCCCGCCTTGTTGGTATGCTCAACAACGACAGCCCCGCCGCTTTTAACGAACAATTCCGCCGCCTGATCTTTGCGTTCGAGTATGTCCGCCAATGTTTGAATAGTTACATCAAAGCAACGATCATAAGTTCCGGCGGCCGTCGTTGCTTTTTTCAATTTTGCCCGCCATTGTTTAGCCGTTGCCATTGATTGCCTCCGTAATTTGTCGGGGTTATCCCCTTTTAGTCTGTTAATCCCGCCCTATTGGAACAACC
>JAZRFL010000041.1:0-10181 GCA_045661365.1 Acutalibacteraceae bacterium
TACCACCTTGACACGGGTCTTGTTGCCCACAACATTGCTGCCTTCCTTGATAGACTCCGTACGGCGCACATCCAGACGGACGGAAGCGTAGAACTTCAGAGCGTTACCACCGGTAGTGGTTTCGGGATTACCAAACATAACGCCGATCTTATCACGCAATTGGTTGATGAAAATCACCAAGCAGTTGGAGCGAGAAATCGCACCCGCCAATTTACGCAATGCTTGCGACATAAGACGAGCTTGCAAGCCCATGTGACTGTCACCCATGTTGCCTTCGATCTCTGCCTTGGGCACCAAAGCGGCTACCGAGTCAACTACCACCACGTCTATGGCGCCGGAACGAACCAATGCTTCGGCAATTTCCAAAGCATTTTCACCGTTGTCGGGTTGTGCTACCAACAAGGAATCAATGTCGATTCCCAGCGCTTCGGCATAAACGGGATCCAAAGCGTGTTCCACGTCAATAAAGGCGGCTTCGCCCCCTTGCTTTTGTACCTCTGCCACTACGTGCAGGGCAATGGTGGTCTTACCGGAAGATTCCGGTCCGTAGATTTCAATAATACGACCCTTGGGTACCCCGCCGATTCCCAATGCCAGGTCCAGTGACAAAGAACCGGTAGACACCGCCTCTACGTTCATGGCGCGGTTGTCACCCAATTTCATGACTGCACCTTTGCCAAATTGCTTTTCGATTTGCAACATAGCGGTTTCCAGCGCTTTTTTGCGTTCGTTGTTTTTGGATACTTCTTGTTCTAATTTCTTTTCTGCCATTGTGTCTTCCTCTTTTCTATATATACTGACTTTGTCACTTATAGTATACCGATTCCAAGTACCACTCTCGGTACTTCGTTCAAATCCGGCACAATATATACTTGTTCAAACCGTTCTTCCACCAAAGCGGCAACCGCTTGTGCTTGTTCGATTCCTACCTCAAAGGCGATCGTGCCGTTGGGATTGAGCGCCACGGTCCACTTCTGTAAAATCGTTCGATAAAAGTTGAGTCCGTCGTCACCGCCGTCAAGCGCCATGATTGGCTCACAGTGCACCTCTTTGGCAAGGCCCGCTATGTCGGCGGTTGGAATATACGGCGGGTTGGAAACGATCAGGTCTAACCCTGTTATATCCCCCGCCCCTGCCAGCACGTCGGCAATTTGCACGGTCACGTTTGAGGCTTGATTGTCGGAGATATTTTTCCGCAAATAAGCGGCGGCGCGATCGCTGTATTCCACCGCAATCACGGTAGCATCGGGGTGATTTTTGGCAATGCTGACAGCAATACAACCGCTTCCGGCACAAAGGTCCGCTACCTTGGGAGCGTTTAAATCTTCTATCAATCGCAGTGCTTCGTCCACCAAAATTTCGGTGTCCGCACGGGGAATCAGTACCCCTTGACCAACAGCAAAGGGCAAAGAATAAAACTCCCATTGTCCCAAAATATACTGCAACGGCTCACCTTGACATCGACGGGCAATTGCTTCTAAAAACGCAGCTTTTGCGATTTCGCAAACCGTTTGGTTGCGGTCTGCCAGCAAGCTACTGCGTGAAATTCCCGTGTAGTGAGAAAACAGTTGCAGGCAATCAAATCCGCTGTCTTCTGTTTGGGCTTGCTCCAACTGAGCCAATCCTTGGCGATACAACTCATTCGCAGTCATCAGATACCTCGGGTAAGTCGCTCAAATCCACAATTACTTCTTCGTCAGATTGCAAAGAACGGTTGTCGCCATTTTCCTGTTGATATTCCGGCAAAACCGCTTTGAGCGAAGCGATTGCTACTTCGATCATATCATCTTCCGGTTCTTTGGTAGTCAAGCGTTGCATCCACAAGCCGGGGGTTGCAATAATTTTAGTAACCATGTTTTGATGCCGACCGCAAAAACGAATCAATTCATACCCCAATCCGCAAATCAACGGAAGCAACAAAATTTTAACGGTTACCCACAACCAAGTAATTTCTTTTAAACCGGGGAAGATCAAAATCAGACTGCTGGAAATCAAAATACTGACCAACAGCATAAGCAGCAAAAAGGACGTGCCGCAACGAGGATGAAAACGGCTTTGACTACGCACATTTTCCACGGTCAATGGCAATCCTGCTTCGTAGCAAAAAATACTTTTATGTTCGGCACCATGATATTGATAAGTACGTTTAATGTCAGACAAAAAGGCGGTTGCCGCAACGTATCCCACAAAAATCATGATTTTTACCACGCCTTCAAACAAGCCCTTGAGTCCGTCCAAACTACCGTTAACCGACAACCCACCTATGGTAAGCGAAGCGCCGGGAGTTACTGCCGAATTAAGCAGATTAAAAAGCAAGGTAGGCAACCACATAAACAACACAACTGCCAAAACCAAACCAAGTACCATGGCAATCGCACCTACCACAGACATGATTTTATCTCCCAGCAAACGACCCAACCAAGATTCTTTTACCTCTTCGTCGTCTTCCAGACCCAGTTTTTCGGCAGAGCGCATAAGAGCTTTGTACCCGATCATAAAGGATTCGACCATATTGACGCCACCCCGTAAAACGGGACTGCCGAAAATCTTGTATTTGTCTTTAAGATGTTTTTCAGGCAGATCTTCCAAATCAATGGTTCCGTCCGGCATACGCACCGCCATAACGGTCTTTTTGGGACCTTTCATCATAATACCTTCCAGCAAGGCTTGGCCGCCTACCGAAATGCTTTTGCATTTTGTTTCTTTGCTCATATCTTTTCTCTCCTAACGGTCAGACTTCTTTTGTTCCGTGGGCAACCATATGGTCACAGTTGTTCCCACACGCAGGGTGCTGGCGATCTCTAACCGACCACCGTGAGCAGTTACGATCTCGTCTGCAATGGCAAGACCAATCCCCGAGCCGCGTTCCGCATCTTTGCCTTTATAGAACTTTTGTTTAATATGGTCAAGGTCATCCGGATCAATTCCTCGACCGGTATCGCTGATCATAATTTCAATTTCATTTTCGTTGGGATGATATTTCATATCAACCACAATGTGTCCCTCTTGCGGCGTATATTTTAAGGAATTACCCAAGACGTTGACAAATACCTGTTGTAAGCGGTCGGCGTCCCCTTCAATAATGGGAATATTGTTCGGCTCGGTAAAATCCATGTGGATCTTTTGCTCAGCGGCATTGGCAGACAGACTGAGAATCGCCTCGTCCATTTCCGCCACTACGTCGCAAGGTGCCATGTCATACGTAAGTCTGCCGTCTTGCATGCGAGAAAAATCCAACAAATCTTCTACGATCCCCGACAATCGCTCTGCTTCCCCAACAATAACACTCATTCCTTTTCGTACCAATACGGGATCATCCAAAGACCCTGCCACCGTTTCGCCCCAACCCTTGATTGCGGTAAGCGGTGTACGCAACTCGTGGGATACCGATGAAATAAATTCATTTTTCATTTGTTCGGTTGAACCCAGTTCTTCCGCCATGTGGTTGATCGTGTCACATAAAGCGGTGATTTCGTCTTTGCGACGCTTGTCGATTTGAATGCGGGTCTTAAAATCCCCATGAGCAATTTTGGTAGCTTGCTGACTTAATCCGTTAACAGGGGAAACAATAGAACGAATAAAATAAGCACCAAATATGGCAATAACCAAAAACAATGCCAGACCCGCAATAATAATCGCTACCACAATCATGGTAAACTGTTGGTCGATCGTGTCCAAAGAAACGACCACGCGTACTTTTACGGTATGATCGACCTTGTTTTCACTAAACACAAAGGAACGCGCACCCATAAGCAGTCGCTCGCCTTCGGGTGTTGTTTCCTCCCAAGGAATCACTTTTTTGGTTTCCTCGTCAAACAGTTCTTTGGTTTGCCAACCGTTGTCTTGGTGCTGCGCGGGATCAATATATCCGGCGGTAGAAAGAACCGCTACACCGTCGCAGTCAAAAAACTGTACTTCCGCGGCATGGTGTTCTGTAAAATTTTCTGCATAGGATTTGACCACAATGGCAAAATCAGCGGTAGTTTTCACCTCGTTCAGTGCTTGGATCGCTTCTTCACATTTTTCGTTTACAAATTCGTCTGCTTCATCATAATAAAGCTTGTTCAGCAACAGCGCCAGCACAATTCCCACAACAAACAGCACCGCAAACACAACGCTGAGCACATTGGTAACCCAACGCCCGGTCAATCCGTGCAGTTTCAGTTTTTTTGCGGTTTTTGCCATAGTATGCTCCTTGTTTTGTATACTACACTAACTTTGCCAACGATACCCTTTTCCCCATACGGTCAACAGGTGTTTGGGGTTACCGGGATCATCTTCAATTTTCATACGCAAGCGGCGCACGTTAACGTCTACAATTTTTTCTTCTCCCACGTAAGCAGTCCCCCACACATGATGCAAAATCTCGGTACGGCTGATAGGACGGTCGGAGTTGGTAAACAAAAATTCTAAAATTTGAAATTCCACTTGCGTAAACTCGATCGGCACGCCGCGTTTGACCATACAGCGACGACGGGGATTGAGGGTAAAGTCCCCCGAGATCATTACGTCTTGTTCCCGTTTTTCGGGCAAGTGTCCCGACAATTGAACCCTGCGACAAAGAGACGTTACCCGCGCAACCAGTTCCGATGGGCTGAACGGTTTGGTAATATAATCGTCTGCGCCGCCCGACAGACCCGCAATTTTGTCACTTTCTTGGGTTCGTGCGGTCAACATAATAATGCCAAGTTTGTCGCTGGCCTTTCGCAATTCACGGCACACGGTCAAGCCGTCGATCCCCGGTAACATCAGATCCAACAGGGCAACGTGAAATCGACCTTCTTCTTCCATAAAAATTCGCAACGCCGCTTCTCCGGTTTCGGCTTCTCGCACTTCAAAGCCGTTTTTGACTAAATTAATAACCACAAACTCTCGGATTGCCGCCTCATCTTCACAAACCAAAACACGTTTAACCATTTTACATTCCCTCTCTTATTTTGCAATCAAATGAAATGCTTGCTTGAGCGCTTCTTTGGTAATCTGCGGTGATATTTCCGGTTCCAAAGCAACCGCCCAAACATACTCACCATCTTTATGCAATTCAGTAACGCCTGACACCAATGCAAATTCCGACACGGTATAGCGTTTTACGTGAAACAGCTTTTTGGGAAGCCCCTTGTCATCCACCGACAAAAACGTACATCTGCCATTGGGGTCCATTTCCACCCTGTACTTGCCAAAATGTTCCGGTGAAATGTCAAGATAATAACCGTCGGCACGATTGTACCACCAAGTGCGTGTCGGTACCGCCGTATCATAATGGTATTGATTCCATTGAATTACGTATTGAAAAAAGTCGTCTTCAATCGGTTGATTTTCGTTGGGGACAGGGTTGAGGGACAGCGAGGGTAATTTCACACGACTTGGGATCTCCGGTATTCCGTCACCGTCTCTATCTTGGGTTTCCAAACCATCATACCGAAAGGTCGCTGTATTTGTTTTATCTATACCAAGAGGCTCTGCGGCAAAAGGATTATACAGTTTCCCCGATTCCTGTGCCATATACACCAATTCGGTAACCATACCATCGGCTGTTTTTACGTCTAAATACACAGCAGAGGCTCCGTTGTTCATAACTTGAATCTGCAACTGCCCATATTCCAATGCTCGATTGTCCAATTGTAAAGCATCCAGCTTTTTAAACTTTTTTTCTTTCCCGTCAATGGTGAAAAAGGAGATCATAGAAGATGTATCGTTTCCGTTTTTGACCAATGAAGCCAAGCACAAATCTTGAATTCCATTGCCGTCAATATCACAAAACGCATACTTGGTGTACGGTTCCAAATGTTGCATTGTGATCCGCTTTGGATCCAAGCTGTACACACCCATTTGCAAATTGTTTCCGTTTGAATCTTGCCACCCGACAAAAATCTCCGTTTTCCCGTCCTTGTTCAAGTCACAAAAATCCACATTTGCCACGTTACCCTTGGGGGTGATTTTGTTTTCGGTGCTGTCGGGATTGATGGTGTCATCTTTGCTGCAACTCCAATTCCCCCCTGTACTGCGCAACAAAGAAATGCGAGTAACGTCCCCTTCGTTGGGCAGGCGATAAAAAGCCAATACTTCTTGAATTTCGTCGCCGTCTAAGTCTATAGGATAAAAGGCGGTCGCCTTTCCTTCTACTATGGGATATTTCAATACCACCTGTTTTCCCACAAACGCTTCCAACGCCTCTTGAACACCACGGTAGATCCCGGTGGCAGGAGGAGCTTTGATCGCATTTTCCGGACTGAAAAAAGAACCGCTGCACCCTACCAAAAAGGCACAACAAACAACACTGACCAACAAACGAAGCAGTCTTGTTTTCATCTTTTTTCACTCCTTATTTTTTGGTTTTTTTGCCAAAAAGCATACAACGATCCATTCTCAAATATTATACTATAATTGCCCTATGAAAATCAACTGTTTTTCCATAATTTACCCGATTATTTTTTCGTCAAAATTCCCTTTTAAACAACAAAACACATCAGCACAAGCCAATGTGTTTTGTTCCTTCACTTTTTTATGATTTCGGACGATCCAACAAGGCGGTTTCCACCGAAAAACGAGGTCGTCCTTTTACCTCTTCATACATTTTACCGACGTAGCTTCCAACCACGCCCAAGGCAGTCAGTAAAATACCGCCCAACAACCAAACAGACGTAACCGCCGCCCACAATCCGTTGACATTGCCCCCGCACAGACACACTGTTGCCATAATAAGCAAGGTAAGCACCGTAACCACGGTGGTCAACACGCCGAAAGCGGTAATCATTTTTAAGGGTTTAACACTAAACGACGTAACGCCGTCCCATGCCAATCCCAGCATTTTCTTAAGGGGATATTTACTCGTCCCTGCCAATCGCTGGGCACGTTCAAAATACACCACGTCTTGCCGAAAGCCCATATGAGGCACGATTCCCCGCAAAAACAAGTTGCTTTCGCGGTAATGGGACAATTCCTCCAACGCACGACGGCTAAGCAAACGACAGTCGGCATGATTATATACCACCTGCACCCCTAAAAGTTTTAGCACTTTATAGTACCCTTGCGCGGTGATACGTTTGAATCCCGTGTCGGTGTCTCGCTTGCTACGAACCCCGTAAACCACGTGACACCCTTCGTAATACTTCTGCATAAATCCGTCCAGCACGTTAATATCGTCTTGCAAATCGGCATCCATGGAAGCAGCGCAGTCACACAACCCTTTGGCGGTCATAAGTCCCGCCAACAAAGCGGCTTGATGTCCCCTGTTGTGTGCCAAGCGAATACCGCACACCAGCGGAGTCTCGTTATGATATTGTTCAATCAGTTCAAACGTACGATCGGTACTGCCGTCATCCACGTACAAAATGCGACTTTGTTCATCGCACACGCCGTTTTGAATCATAAGCGCCAATTTCTCGGTTAGTCGTCGATTGGTTTCGGGCAATACTTCTTGCTCGTTGTAACACGGCACCACAACATATAGCACAGCCATTACTCTTCCTCCTCCACATCGGAAAACTCCGCAGTTTCCTGTGTTTCGATCGTTTCATCGGACCGTGGGAAATCACCGTCGGTCAAATCCACCACGTCTTCTACCAAATAATCCACATCATCAAACGAAGGTGTCGTTTTGGCAACTTGCGGCAAAGGGGTAAACCATGCGGGCCGTTTTTTACGCAACACCGCAATCAAGGCCAACAATACGGCAGTAGCAATCAAAGCAACGCCGCTCACCAAAATCCCCAAGCCCAAACCGGGTGTGGTATAGGTAAAGCAAATGGTGTGGGGTTGACCGTCTCCTTTTACCGAAACTGCCATAAAGCCAACGTTTACCCTTTCAATTTCCACCGGCTTACCGTCTACCGTAGCCGACCAACCCGCGTCATAAGGAATACTGAAAAACACCAAATTGTCTTTTTGCAACGTAGTTTTGGCGGTAAAACCGTTTTTGGCAACCGCAAACTCACTACAAGCCGTCATGGCGCGATCTATGCAATTTTGGTAATAAAAATCGTCGGTCAGTTCCTGCTTATAATTCACACCCTGTTGCGAAAGGTCTTGCAATTGCCCGCCGTATTTTTTGATCTGTTCGTCGGTCAACAACATGGCTTTCAACATCATTTCAGCACGTTCTTCTTTATGAAACGTATCTAAATACTCTTGGGTCATGTAAAAATCATAGGTAAATCCGTAGGGAATAAAATAGTCGTTTTCGTAAATATAATACCCTTGTTGGGCATATTGGTCTCGTTTGCCGACGCCCGATTCATCCGAGCCGGTATACACCGAATATCCGGGCATTTGACCTATGTGGTATTCGTTCAAAAAGTCTTGGTCGTCGTCCGTACGGTCAATCACGTACTTGACCGACAGCAACCCACGCAAGGCGTAATAATCGGTTTCTGCACGAGTAGCAACGCTTCTGCCTACCCCCACGTAGTCATAAAATTCCATAACCGAGCCGGGTACAATGCTGTGAAACGCATGCATACTACTGATACCCATATACATACCCGTATTATCCATTGCGGAATCGGGAGCATATACGTCAATTCGCAAATCCTCAATTTGATCGGTGGGCTTTTTGACTCCTTGAGCATCTTGCAACACAATGGGATCATTGTTAAGAAGCCCTATAATTTCATGGTCATAACTGCTGATTCCCTTTCCCTCTCCCACAAAATAGGAGGAATAGATCATGGAAAGCAACAAGGTACAAGCAATTGCGGTAACCGTAAACTCTCGTTTAAACCGTTTGCGCAACCACAACAGCAAAAACAAAACCACCAGCCCGGCCAACGCAATGCCCGACGTAATAAAAAATCGTCCTTTGTAAATGCCTGCATCGTCTGCGGTATACAATCCAAAGCCGGAAAACGTACCGTCGGCATACTGTCCCTGCGGGAAAAATCCGATCGCCAAAAAGATTGCCAACGTAATACCGAAGGTCCAACGCCAGCCTTTAAACCAATTGACTTGTTGATCCTCTAACCCTTGTGCGGTCATAAGCGCCATGATCAAAATAGGCATATAAAACCATCGGGCGTAATAGTTGTAATTAAACAGAGAAAAAGCACTGTTTAAAATGGGAATAAACGCAATCACGCCACACGTAACCAACAGCTTTTTTTGCCAGCTTTTACGATGTGCCGCCATGTAAGCAATTACACCGGTCATGCTAAACAAAGGTAACCACCCTGCCATAGAGGACCATTTTACATCAGCCCCGGGGAAAAAGATGGGGCGTGCCGGTAAATCGGGCGGGAAAAAGAAGCATTGGAAAATATACGAATAAATTTGGCTGCGTTCATACACCAAGCCACCCCATCCGGTCAAATAACTGTCTAAGCGGGTATTGTCAGCAATAGCGAGTGCCGAAGGCAACAACATAAACGCACTGAGCAACAATCCCAACATTGCCGCCAGCGCCAAAAAACCGAATCGGGCAAAATCTCGTTTGATACAACACCGACGGCAAAACAAATCCCAATCGCCCGACAGCGTGCGTACCACAAAATACAGCAAGACAAACAGTACCATGCCAAAGAAAAAATAATAGTTGGAAATGCTGCAAAGCGCAACCATAAAAATAAACGGAGCAAACCGTTCACGGCACATAAACCACTCTAACGTGAGCAGTAACAACGGGAAATAAATAATCGCTTCATGAAAATGGTTAAAAAAGATGTTGTATACCGAATACCCGGAAAAAGCGTATAAAATCCCGCCCAGCATAGCGAAATTTTTGTTGCGTACAAACCGTGTGATAAACGCGTATGCCGCCAACGCGGCACAGGCAAATTTCAAGATCAGCAACGGCCCCATTAAATAAGGAACCATCCAATTGGGAAAGAGTAACGTCAACCAAAAGAAGGGACTGCCAAGCAAATAAAAGCTGTACGAACCGATGAAATTGGCTCCCAGATCGGTTCCAAAATCCCAACCGAAGCATCCTGAACGAACCATATCATGGGCGTGCTGATAAAAGGGAATTTGTTGCACGTTAAAGTCGCCGTAAAACAAAAAATACCCTTGTCCTTCGATCATATAAGGAATAAACAGCACCCCTGCCGCAAACAGCCCCAACAAAAAAGTCAAAGTATATCGCTCTTTGGGGCGGCACAACGGAGACGGTGCTTGTCGCTTTTTCAGTAAAAACATGGTTCCCTCTTCTCCAAACAAACAAATTATTACTATCACAGTCTATGATTCAA
>JAZRFL010000042.1:0-6364 GCA_045661365.1 Acutalibacteraceae bacterium
TTTCGTCCACCGCGTTTAATGTTAACGTACGAGGAGACCACCGATTCAATATCATTTCTCGCCTTTAGTTCTGCCAAAAATTCTTCACTTAATGCCACAAGGTCTCCTCCTTTCGTATTATTTCCAAGAATAAGGAACAAACAGTTCGGTATAAATATCTACTGCATAGCGGTCGGTCATACCGGCTATATAATCACAAGCGGCACGACGAACCCCGTCTTGCTCCAACACCTTTTGATATTCACTCGGCAATTGATCGGGATGATCGACAAAATAGGTGTAAAGCTGTTGTACCATTTTGATTGCTTTTCCTTCTTGCCCTTTGGCCACAGGATTGCGATAAACCATGCGGAACATAAAATCGTGCAATTGATCAAACGCCTGGTGAATAACAGGATCCAATAAAATGTCTTGTTTACTGTGTTCCACCGCCGAACAAACCAACGTATTGATTCGTTCAGAGCGACGAGTTCCCAAAATTTTTCGAATATCGGCAGGAATATCGTCCTCTGCCAGCACTCGCGCACGGATTGCATCGTCAATGTCATGATTGATATAGGCAATGCGGTCGGCAAGACGTACTACTCGCCCTTCTAAGGTTTCTGCCACTCCGCTGGTGTGGTTGATGATTCCGTCCAATACCTCAGCGGTCAAATTCAAACCTTTACCGTTTTTTTCCAACACCTTGACCACACGCACACTTTGACAATTATGACGAAACCCTTCGGGAAAACAGGCGTCTAACGCCCGCTCACCGGCATGACCAAAGGGCGTATGCCCCAAGTCGTGCCCCAAAGCAATTGCCTCGGTCAAGTCTTCGTTTAATTGCAAACTGCGAGCAATGGTACGGGCAATTTGCGAAACCTCAAGCGTATGAGTCAAACGTGTACGGTAATGGTCACGTTCGGGAGATAAAAACACTTGGGTTTTGTATTTTAATCGGCGAAATGCGTTACAATGCAAAATTCGGTCACGATCTCGTTGGAAGCATGTTCGCAACGCATCCTCTTCCTCATAACGTTCTCTGCCTTTGGAATGAATGCTTTTAACGCCATACTCCCCTATTAGTGTTTCTTCTGCTGATTGAACACGTTCTCGTACAGTTACCACGTGGTGTCTCCCTCCCTAAAAAATGCGTTTCACTACTCTTATTCGCAAAAAAAAGGGGGACTCCTTTAAAAAAATGGTTTTTTCTAAAAAATTATTTCATTTTCGACTTTCCTATCCATCCCGCCAACAAGCCTAACGTGATTGCTGCCGTAATACCGGCCGCTGTTGCGGTCAAGCCGCCTGTAATGATACCAAGCAAGCCATCTTCCGTTACCGCTTGTTGCACTCCCTTGGCCAGCGTATAGCCAAAACCGCACAATGGTACCGTAGCGCCCGCTCCTGCCAATTCCACCAATCTGTCATATATCCCAACACCTGTTAAAATAACACCCGACACAACGTACCCCACCAATATACGCGCCGGAGTCCATTTGGTCAAATCAATGAATAGTTGTCCTATGACACAGATCGTGCCTCCCACCAAAAATGCGATAGCGTATTGCATATTTCTACTCCTTTACTGCCTGTTTGTTTTAGTGTTGCCAAAAAAGTTCAAATTATCGGAAAAGCAATTCGACAAAAGAATAGATGTTTTGGACTTGGCTTATGACATTTTTCGCAAAAGCGTTCTACTATACTAAAGGACAAGCTTAACATAAGGAGTGGTTCGATTGTCTTTACCGATCAGCAAAGAAAGAAACCTAAAAGACGGGCTACGCAAAAGCGGAAACCAGCTAATGTTGCAGTTCACCGCTTTTTTGTGCGGTTTTTTCACTGCACGCTCACACATGTTGGGCACGTTGTCTCCTCTTGGTATCGCTTTTGCAACGGGTGTTTCCGGTGAATACACCTTAACAGCGGCGGCAGGTGCTTTGCTCGGTTATTTACTGCCAAACGGTTCCGCCGACCACATTCGGTATATGGGTGCAACTGCCTTGGCTTCTTTCACGGTATGGGTGTTACACGATCATATAAAAAACGAGTACAAAGCACTGTTTTCCGCTGCGTGCAGCGGTGGTTCAATTCTTGGGGTGATGTTGGCTTTGTTTTTTGCCGAAGAGTCCACTGTCTCGTTGCCGTCAATGGTAGGCGAGAGTTTACTGGCAGCAGGCGGCGCATATTTTTTTGCCTGTTTTTCCGCCACATTGCAAAGAGGAAAAAAGATCTTAACCATACATCAAATCACCACCGGTGCAATTTCTGTTACTCTGCTTTTGGCATCCCTCATGGAATTGTCTTTGTTTGAACTGTCACCCGCTCGTATCGTAGGTGTTACCATCATTTTGTTTGCCGCACGATACGGCAAAGAACAACTGGGCTCCATTGCAGGAATTTCCGTGGGCTTTTCTGTGTTTCTTGCTAATTCTGATTATACTGCCGCCGCATTGGGATTGGTATTGGGCGGTTTGATTGGTGGAATCTTTTCCCCTGTTGGCAAATTTGGCATTTGCGTCGGTTTTGTTGTTGCCAACGGATTGGTAGCAATCGTAGGATTTGATCGTACCATGTTGCCGCTTTTATACGAATGCTTGATTGCTACGCTGATATTTATGGTAAGTCCTACCAAGATCAATCAATTCTTTTCCCGCGTATTTTCCCCGCCACCCGAACAAACCTTGGTAGAAGGGTTACGCAACAATATGGTAATGCGTTTGTCATTTGCCGCCGAAGCAGTTCAAGACGTTTCGCAAACGGTAGAAGAAGTTGCAGGAAAATTAAAACGACTAAATGCCCCAACCTTTGAAAAGGTGTTTCAACAAACCGAACAAGTCGCCTGTCAAAGCTGCAGCATGCGTATTTTTTGTTGGGAATCCAATCGCGGAGAAACCCTGTCGGCGTTGCTAAGTGCAACTAAAAAACTGCGAACGTGCAGTACTGTGAGCACCGACGATCTTCCCGACGGTTTTTTTAGAATATGCGTACGACCTGATCGGGTATTGGATGCATTGGCAGAACAGTTTGCCGATTATTTGGCAAAAGACAGCGCACAACGGCGCTTGGATGAGATCCGCACCGTTATTGCCGAACAATTTCAAGGAGTTGCCGATATGCTGACAGGTCTGTCAGAAGAGTTTCGTCATTCACAACGCTATGATCAAGCCGCGGCCGATGCAATCTATACGGTGTTTCATACCTTTGAATTAACTCCTACCGACGTAAGTTGTCGAATCGACCGTTTTGACCGCATGACTGCGGAAATTCGATTGGATTCAACAGACAGCGGCCAAGTCAACCGTGCCGCCCTACTACGCGCTTTGGAACAACAATGTTCCCGTACGTTTGAAGTACCGACCCTGACCGAGTTGGGAGAATCTCTGTTGATCACATTATCCGAAAAAGCAGAATATTCGATAGATTTCGGTGTATCTCAGCTCAATCACGATCAAAACAAATTGTGCGGAGATGCTTACAATCAATTTTATGACGGACACGGAAGATTTGTCATGCTGGTAAGCGACGGCATGGGAAAAGGCGGACGAGCCGCCGTAGACGGCGCCATGGCTTCCGGATTAATGGCACGCTTGCTCAAGGCAGGATTTGAGCCTGACAGCGCTTTGAAAATCGTGAATTCTGCTATGCTGTACAAATCCACCGATGAATCCCTTGCTACGGTAGATCTTACCGTTATTGATTTATTTGGCGGTCACACGGAATTTTACAAAGCCGGTGCCCCTGCTACGTTACTTTGTAAAAACGGCAAAGCCGGTATAGCCAACGGGGAAAATTTGCCTGCCGGTATTTTACAAGGAGTAGCATTTGACCGTGCCAACGTTACGCTGTCCAAAGGAGATATTGTTGTCATGATGTCCGATGGCGCTACCACTGACGGAACCGATTGGATCGGTGTAGAATTGGAAACATGGAAACGTGGAAGTGCCCAAGCCTTGGCAGAGCATTTGTCGGACTACGCAAGACGCAGATGCCCTTCGGGACAAGAGGATGATATTACCGTGGCGGTAGCCATTTTGGAAAAAGGATATTAACAAACAAAAGCAGTCGTGATTCCATTTGTCACGACTGCTTTTATGTTATGTTTATTTTTCATCCGTTTCGATCGGATCATTTGATGCCGATTGTTGTTTTTTGTTCTTGCGCATTAAAAATCGCAAAATCACCAATATTTGCAAAATTCCCGCCACCGCATAAAACAATTTCATACTCTCCACCGGTATACTGCAAACGACACAGGCGATCAAACTCCATATCAATGCCGAAATGCTCACAAACTGCACATAACGTGGCCACCAAAGAAAAGAAAGTACAATCGAAACGATCGCGTTGACCGGTACGGCATACAAGAAAAACAACCATGCACCTTCGAAATTCGGTGCCGCCAATCGCAAGATAATAAATACCAACGTAGTAACCAGCCAAACCAAACCAAAAGACAACATTGTGATGATAAAATGATTGTAAACTCTTGCGTTGTGCGGAACAGGTGGTTTTTCTGCCAGCAGATCATTAACCGTAATCCCGTAAAATTCAGCAATACAAGTTAAAACGTAAATACTCGGGATTCCCTCTCCTCGTTCCCATTTGGAAACCGATTTGTCGGAATAATTGAGTTTTTCTGCCAGTTGAAGTTGTGTGTCACCCGCAAGCTCCCGATAATACGTAATGTTACGCCCAACTCGTAGCTTTAATGCATCTTCGTTGTCAAACATGAGAGCCCTCCTTTTTTGGTTGCGTGATTTCAAACCCGTTCCATCCAAACCGTACAAGGGAAATGAGAATGGAAACGATATTAAAGCATTCGGTTAAAATACCACCTAAAGTAAATACGTAGATATTATAGACAAGACACACCGGCGACATAACAAACAGTTGAGCTAAGCGGATGGATCGACCGTTTTGCTTCCAAGCGAAATAGGTGCCTACCACAAACTGCAAGGGTAACAAATAGTCAATAAACCGCGGCATTTGCCCCATATAAATCAAAATGCCGTACCCAACCATCGTGGCAACAATAACTGCCCAAAACATGGGCTTGGTGATCCCCTTGCCCTTCGGTAGCGACAAAATCACACCACGCAAAGCGGCAAGTAAATTCAGCACAAATCCACCATAAGCACCCAGCAACAACATATTCAAGGTGAAAAATGTTGCCGAGCACATTTGTAATATAAAAAAAGTACGGTTGGAACGGAACTGGTAAGCAACGAGAATAAATGCTGTAGCAATCAGTCCCAAAATCTGTGCAAAAATCTCCATACAATCACCCAACTAATTTTACCCGAAAGGAAAAATCTTGTCAATACGAATTTGGAAAAATAAAAGAAAAGAAAAAACTTGAAAAATCATGCAATCCCGTTTGATTCAACTATCATAATCATACTGCATCGACAAATTAACGAATCCATCACATCGGGTTTTGTCAACTACTTTAAAACCTAAACTTTGCCAAAATTTGCAACCACAAATGTTATTATCTTGCACAGACAAACTAAACCTCTCAATTTTTGTGTTTGAAAAGCATTTGAACAAAGTTTTTATTACTTTCGTACCCACACCTTGTCTCTTAAACTGTTCATTCACCAGAAAAAGACCAATATAAATCGTTGTTTTTTCGGGATAACCATACAATAAAAATAAAGTGCAAACACACTTTCCGGCTTGCGAAACGCCAATATTATATATGTTTTTTTCCGAAAAATCCGCAGGACAGTATTCTATAGTATCAACGCATATTTCTTTTGTTGCAGGGTGACCATCTGTAATCATGTAATAGTCTTTATTGCAGTAAAAACATTCCTCATACTGTTCTAAATTTTTCATCGTTATTCTTTCAATATAGAATTCAGACAGATGCTCCTGCATTCTCTTATAAACATCCATGTTTATTACCTTTGATATTTGTTCAACTTACTTTTTGCAAAGCAAACTCCTTTGATTTTATAATCAACGGACTATCCACTATAATCTTACCGCCTTTCTGAAACAATTATATCACTCTAAGACAAAAATAGCAAGTCAAAGGCTTGCATTTATAATCCGTGGCGTAGCCACACCAAACTTATTACCTATTCCTTCTTACTTATTACCTCCCAAAAATCCCGCAAGAAATTTTGTTGAGGTAAGAGTGAAGAAGTAAGAGGTAAAAAGTAAAAATCCCGCTCACTTGCGTGAACGGGATTTTTGGAGCGGATTACGAGGCTCGAACTCGCTACCTCCACCTTGGCAAGGTGGCGCTCTACCAGATGAGCTAAATCCGCAAATAATGGTGCCTCCGGTCGGTATCGTACCAACGGCACGTGGATTTTCTGTCCACTGCTCTACCGTCTGAGCTACAGACGCAAATGGCGACCTGGGTGGG
>JAZRFL010000043.1:0-6638 GCA_045661365.1 Acutalibacteraceae bacterium
TATGCAGTAATCGCCACGCCCCACGGATAATACAAAAAGCGCCCACCGCCCTTGTTGTATTTTTGTATCTCTTCATCAAGATTAGGAGTAACACCGCCGGACCAATCTTTAATATACATAATCAATTCGCGTATAATGTTCGTAACCATCATGCCATAGATAGAATTCAGCATACCTTTTTTTCTTTGATATTCCGCCTCTAACCCGTCAACGCCTTTTAGTGCCGTTTTTCCAGCGTACAAAATAAACATTGCCTCTATTAATTCTTTTGGTAAATATTCTTTACGCCATACCCACAAATTACTGATTGTATAACCATCCCACTCATAGAAAGCAGAAATGCTTTCGAAATCGGTCCCTGTAATAGTTGTTGTTAATTCTTCTGCGCATACAACACGGCCGTTGTTTATTACATGATGCGGTTTTTTCTTTTCCGTCTTTTCTTTTTTCTTTAATTTTTCCACTTTGTTTTTTAATATTTCTTCATCATGTTTGCCCCAATTACTAACACGACTTTCTGAAATAATGTTTTCATACACTCCTTTCTTTTGCCGGATCCCGTAAAACGTAACATCAAACACACACCAATATTCTTTAATGTAATGCAAAAAACTTTCTTTTGTTATTGACGCTGTGTCAATTTTCCACGGCGTGCCCATCGGAAATTCTTCTGAACATATAACAGACGGATAAGCGGAAGTAAAATCGCGACTTTCTACATTATGCAGAATTTTTCCAACATGTGCGGCGTTTGCGTGCGTAAAGCCACCCTGAAACGCGTCATGCAGCAAAATATATAATTCAGGATTTAAAGTGCACTTTTTAATGATCGACTTATATAAATTATGTCCGGAACCTTTCACACAATGTTCCCGACAAAACCGTCTGACATATCCGGTATTTGTTAACGGTATGTTTCGGATCATGCCGCCGTTTTCTTCTATCTGTTCCATTATATAAGCCATTACAACGCGGACATCATCAGTTGCATATAATTTCTCCTGTAATGATAGAAGCGTCTGACTATGCCTCAATAAATTATAGTCCCACGCCCCGACACGTTTTTTAATTTTATATGTCACAAGATCTTCACCCACTTTTTTCAAAGAAGCATTCGACAATATATAAGAACATCTGAATTCTATACCATTCGAACAAATAGCGTATACCGGTTTTCTTTCTTTTAATGAAAAGACTTTTTCCCATGAACACCACTTGCGGAAGAACTGAAAATCATAAGCCAAATTGTGAACATAACATATAAGGCGGTTTTTTGTATGCAATTCTAAACGCTGCTTTAAAAAACGTATAAGGTCCAGAAATTCCGGCCACGTACGCCCCAACATTACACGACCAAAAAGCCCAAATGTCCAACAACACATGATACCAACTTTTTCACCGTCTTTATCATAAAAAGAAGAAGTTTCTGTATCAAACGCACAAGGGACATTATAAACATAACCTTTCTTTCCGTCTGTGATATGGTACAGATAAGATTCTATACCGTCAAGAAATTCTGACATATTGTCGGGCGTATAGATTTTATCATTAAATAAATATTCCTGAAATACCTTGTCTACTTCTCTCATATCGTGTTCTCCTTTTCTCGTATGTCTCCTCTAAAACTTTTACAATTTTTTCTGACACATTGTCAATATCAAAACGGCCCGCGCGGAATTCGTGCCGGGCGACATCTTCCACGACTGATGGAAACCTTTCTGCCAGCCCC
This sequence comes from Acutalibacteraceae bacterium, assembly GCA_045661365.1. Classification (GTDB taxonomy): domain Bacteria; phylum Bacillota; class Clostridia; order Oscillospirales; family Acutalibacteraceae; genus UMGS1484. Next base: position 1,730 of record JAZRFL010000043.1, read on the forward strand.
GGAGCCATACTGCGTACTACTTCCAGAACATCTGATATCCAGGCCCACCAGTCCGGCTGTTCATTATCTTCTTCATCTTCAATATCATCATATTCCGGCGTTTCATCATCTTCTTCATAGTCCGGAGTTTCATATTCTTCATAGTCCGGAGTTTCATATTCCGGCGCCCTTTGTTTGCTGATTTTACGCCAAAAACCTGAAATTTTTTCCAAACCGGCACGGGCCGCGCTTCTTATTGTTTTAAAGAAATTTCTAATTCCCATAATGTTCCCTTTCTGTTAAATAAGGCGCCACCTAATAAGGCAGCGCCCCTGTCTTTTGTTATTTCCGTGCCTCTCCTGTCATCTGTTCGTATAAATCGTCTTTTAATTCTTGCGGCGACATATAACCATACATTGTTTCCGAATACCTTTTATAGATATGGTATAAGTTAAGAACGCAGGCATATATCTCGCGCGCCTCGTCGCCTGTTGTCGTTTCAAACATATCGCATTTTTCGACGATCTTATCAGACATAAGGCTCATTAATCTGTCCGGGCTGATATATACTTCCGGAACGACGCTTTCGTCGTTTGCCTGAATTTCACGAATCATAAATAACGCTGCGTTTGCGTCGCATAAATAGTCGCAGGCCGTCTGAACAAAACCAAAACCGGCTGTCACATTCGCGTGCCTTACCGCGTCGTCAAGTATCTCTTTCAACATGCCGTAAAAAGCATATTTCTCCGCTGCATCTTTAAAACTAATTTTCATGATTGATTCTCCTTTCTATTCTTTCCTGAATCGTTGCATATTTTGTGACTACCGTTTCCCCGGCGCTGTATAGTACGACCGACAAACATATGACTATCGCCGCAACTATCAGCACTTCTAAAATAAAACCTTGTTTCATTGCTCATTCTCCTTTCTTGTTTGTTATGTAAATCATAACCTCAAATTGTGTTCATTCTGTGTTCAAAATATTACAGAAATATTAACTGTTTATTAATAAATTATAAACAAAAACCCCCCATGAATATTATTCATGAGGGATCTTTGCAACAACCAATACACACAAAATAAGGAGAATGCTTGAAAGAAAACCGTTCTTTCACCTTTGATTATATAATAAGACCCAACCTTTTGCAAGTGTTATTTTTTCAACAACTCATTAACTTTTGCCTGAACTTTTTCATAATTATAGCCGGCCTTTTCCAGTTTCTTCTTTCTTTCCGGATAGTTTCCCCATTTTCCGGCGATCACTTCCCGGGCGATAGCAGCGAGACTTTTCTTTTTGGTGTCCTTTTTATCGTACTCAATCCATTTTGTTAATTTCCCATGGGCCTCCCATTTTCCGCAAGGAGTGCCCGGTTTCCAGTCTTTCCGCGTTCCGTCCGGATCGACCCACGACGCGACAACGCCGCCGCCCCACGCTGCCGTACATTCAATCACATTTACTTTACTGTTTTTTCCGAACAGATCCCCAACATAGACGCCGGCGTGTCCGTTCATATACAGATACTCACCCGGTGTCATGTTCCGGAAATCTCCCCAGGTAACGCCTTGACATGCTGTCAATATGTCATATTCGCCGAAAGCGTCCGGCACGACTTGACCCGGTGTCACATAATAACCAACCGGGCTGTTTTGTGTGGCAATCTTACAGTTGCTGTTAATGAGAGACTTTACAAGGCCGATACAGTCAAAACTTAACGACTTGTCGGCGTGAATATAGCCGCAATTAAAAGGGAACCTGTTGCTATATCTTGTGTTTCTCATGACACAGTGTTTTAATGCCTTTAAAAAATCTTTTACATTAATCATTCTTCTATATCCTCCACTTTCTGTTCTAATTTATAAACGCGCTCGATAACGTTGTTATGTTTCTCCACTTTCTTTTCAAGTTGTTCGATTCTGTATTTTGTGACGCTGTTTGTTATAATCGCCGTGATTATAATACCGACAAGCGACAGAATACCATTTATTAACGTTGTGTCAATTTCCACTGTCTCCGCCCCCTGTCTTTTTTGCAAAATAGAAGGTAACAATCATAGTCACTATCATCATTACATCCTGCGCCGATAGTGTCCCATTAATAGTACAATAAACAAAAACGCCGATAACCAACAATGTCACAATACTTTTAATTTTCAGCAAATTATTTAACATAGTGTCAACTCCTCCCCGCGGTTAATAATATAAATGACATAGTGTCATTGAATGCGTCCGCCTGGTGTCCGTTATCATCTTGAAAATATAGCACTTGTGTTATGGGATCCTGATATGTTTTCAGCGATCCGTCGTTAAGATATAAATTCCAGTCTGTTTCTTGACGCTGTGTGATGCCGTAATTTTCTTTTATTTCTTCTTGATATGACATCAGAACGTCAACATGTGCTGACACCCTGTAAACACTGTAACGCACGGCCTCAACGTTTGTAATAAAATAATAACGTTTGAAAGTGCCGATATACAAATAATTACTTTTCGTTATTTTTGCTTCTGTTGTCTGTATCAGAAAAACGGGATCTATTAAAGACGACTCATCGCGCAGGCATTCACCCTCAACCGCGTCAATAACAGTTATGTCTTTGTTCATTCTTATATTTTCTGACTTGTTGTCAATTAGACTTATCCACATTATAGAATCACCCCCGTCTTTAATATACGTTCGATTTCGTCTTTTTCTTCTGCTGTTCCTGGTATATTGTCAATATGTATTTCTTCAAATACAGTATAACCTTTTCCTGACAGATCGTCAATTTTAACAGTAATAAAAGACGGATAGCCCATGTATTTGTTTTGATTAGTCGGTATACATTTGCGCGGCCTTGTAATAATGAGATAAGGGAACTTTATGCCCATGAAAGACCCGCCCACATTTCCTGTTTTTTCAATTTTAGGAGAGGCAGCGGAAACAATACTGTTCGCGGCGTTTTGTGCGACTGAATACGCAGCAGCGCCCCCGCCCATAGCAACCGCCCCGGCGCTTGTATAAACAGAAACCATTTTTGACATAATGTCATTATAATTTCGCCCGGTTACCGGTATCGATTCGCCGCAGGATCCCTGAAACACATATAACGTGAAGAATTTTGTTTCGTTGTCGATTATTTCTTCTTTATATATTTCACAAGTTAAAGCGCCTGACAGTAAGTCAATGACATATCGAACATATATTTTCTTTCCCATAATTTCGTTAGCGTCCAGCCGGCGTAAACCAACATAAGGAAGATATATGTCAACTTTCGTATATGGTTCATAATCTAAATAACTGTCGCTCATTTTCTTGACTGTTCTATGTCCGCAGTTTAACTCAATAAACTGATTACTAACAACAGGGGCCAAAATTTCTGTATCAAAATTTCCTAGTATTATGTTAGCATTTCCCACGCTTGACGGAGAGACCGGATACGCGGCAAGGCCGAGAATAGCATCCATAGGAGATTCAAACCATTTTAGAAGCGTTTGTGACAGGTTGTCAATGCTACCAGGAGACCACATAAGCGTCGCTAATTGTTGGAGTTGTCCGATGGTCGGGTTAAAGATCGTAAAGAAACCGACCTCTGACGCCGTGACAACCGGAATGGTCCACGGTCTGACTTCATCTTGTTCTAGTTCATATTCAGTATCAGTGCCGCCGCCCGGTCCGCTTGTGCCCCCCGGGGCATAAGGATCGGTTGAGGGGTCCTGAATAATATCAGAAATAATATCACCTATATTTTGCACTTCCGTTAACACAGTGTCATCATCAGACGACCTGAATACCTGTAAATATGGGTATACGCTGATGAATGCCGCGTCTCTGCTAGCCCCTGCCGATATGTTATAGGTAGCAATTCCGCTTTCGATTAGATCTCCCGTGATAGTTATGTCATTATTACTTTCTACCGGGCCTATAAATTCAAGCCATCTAAACATAAAACCGTCTGTAAACCTAAACAGCACGGGAATAATCACGACCGCCGACGGTTCTCGACCGTCAATGTAATACTGAACATATGTTGTTGGTTGGTCTATGCCGTCAATAGTTCCGGTTAAAGACGGTCTATAAGCATTATCGTCATATCTAAAAGTTATGCTTCCTATCGATAACGGCTCAGTTTTAAGACGTGTGGCAAAGTGTCTTCTGTCTCCTGATTCATGAACACCGGCCGATAACGTTGTTCCGATAAAACCGGTAGCTATTAAAGATTCAATGTAATTAAAAGCGGCATCAGTCAATAAATAATTTGTCGTTGTTGTTCTTTCCGCAAAAAGTGCTGACATACTGTAATTCATAACCATAACAGGTATATCTATTAACAGTGTGTCATTTCCTATATGTACAGTTAATTTTTTTAATGTTATAGACTCATATTGTAAAACAGCCATTTTATCACCTTTTAAAATAAGGGCCGCCGCGTTTGCAGCAGCCCTTGACATCGTGTCACCTTATGCAACAAAGAACACAACCTGATTTTCGGAACCGTCCCAGAAATAGCCGGCATCCGCCTTGTGCCATTCGTTCCAAAATTCCGCTTTCGGGCTATAGTATGACGTAACGCGTCTGTCCAGGTTAGATACGCCCAGCGTGTCGCGGTCAAAGATAGTGCAAAGAATTCCGTCTGTTGACACAGTGACGCCTGACGGAGCAACAACGTTAATCGCTGACGTACTGTCAAAACCGTAGTCAATTCCAGACCCCTGCCAATAAGTGACCGGTTCCGCGTCCGGTAATTTGGTAAACTCGTCGTGGAATGTGTCGGACTGTAAATAAACATCGGCAGCACGCTTAAACTCTGACAGCATGACAATGTGCATACGGTCGCGCGGCGTGAACTTCTCTGTTCCCTCTACGTTAAACAGTGTGCTCATTACTGACAGTCTGTCAACATATAAACCGATTTGCATAGCAGCGTATCGGATAAACTCCGGATCGTGCATAGCA
>JAZRFL010000044.1:0-1509 GCA_045661365.1 Acutalibacteraceae bacterium
CTTTTTGAATTTTTCCTAATTTTCGGACTTAACCGGGCGGGTGTCGTTTTGCTATATCCCCCCATCCGGGGGGCGTTGACAAGAAGAGACAACCCGAATCGGAATAAACAACTAAACAAGACACGTTTCGATTTGTTGCACCAGATCGCCCTAAAATGTGTCTGTAAACTGTTCAGTTAAAACACACACGAAAACAAACACGAATTCGTGTATTATTTTCAGTAAAAGTATTGCGTTGAACACGAAATCGTGTATAATAAAGATATGAACACGAAATCGTGTGCAATAAACAAAAGGGGTGCTTTTCTCTAATGACAATTAAAGAACTAAAGAAGGGCGATTTTTTCACACTCAAACCGTTTGGGTATCCGACGGAAAAGCAGGTATATATCCGGGGTGAATATGACCGGGCCGAAAAGAAATATGAATGCATCCGTTTTGATGATATTTCGAGCACCCGGTATTTTGCCGGGTCAAAAGAGATTTACACAGATTTTATTTTTTAAGGAGGAAATACCATGCCAAAAATAAACGATCTAAAAACCGTCGTTGTGGACGGGATCGCAATTAACTATTTTTTCAAAAAAGAGAAAAACGATATAAACGGGAATCCACGCTTTAGGGTTTTTATTATGGACCCGGACGCGCTGGCCGTATATGAAACCATTGTTAAATGCTACGACGGCCAAATTAAAACGCATGTTATCAACTTTATAGAAACGGCGGCAACATGTTAATTCTAGGGCGCTATACAGGGCGCGACGAAAACGGAAACCCATTGTTTGAAATCATCAAAAGAGACAAATAAAAAAAGGCCCCGTCTGTACTCGCAATACAGGCAGCGCCAAATAAAAAAGCCCCGGCATGTACTCGCAATACATCCGGGGCGGACCACCACAAAACAACCATTCAAAAAATCATTTTACGGAGGCTTTATAATGTTATTTAAAAACCAGGAAAATGTCAAGTATCACTTAACAATTGACGACGAAACGCGTGTAAAAATTGTAAACGGAAACTCAAAACTAGGCCGCGGGATTTATGCCGTTAACCTGTTGCCAGGGGATACGCCGTTAACGCTTAAGGATGGCACACAATTAACCAACGTTGCCGGCTCTTGTGCCGGCTGCTGCAGCGGCTGTAAATCGGCGTGTTACGCTGTCAACGACGCGAAACGATACCATAACACCGTGATTAAATCACAGGGCGGAAATACATTGCTGGCCCGTTTCGATCGCGTCCGCTTTTTTGAGGACGTGCAGCGATTTATCGATTATAACATGATCGCGGCGATCCGGGTCCATTCAAGCGGCGAATTTTTAAGCTATGAGTATTTTACCGGCTGGATCGAATTAATCAAACGGAACCCGGCTATTAAGTTTTATTGTTATACAAAGCGATTCAATTTTATTGAACGCTATCTAGAAACCGGCGGCGTGATCCCAGACAACTTTTCTATTAACGTTTCGATCTGGAAAAAGAACTATGATAACCCGCACAACCTGCCCG
>JAZRFL010000045.1:0-1519 GCA_045661365.1 Acutalibacteraceae bacterium
GTTTGGGGCGAAAAATCGCTGGATGGGCTTGCATTTTCCCAAAGCGGTATAAACTTTAATGCACCGATATGATCCAAAACTTCTGTAGGTGTCATTTCCTGCATGGGTTCTTCACCGTTGCCGACAAGGAAGTTACCAGCCGTAACTTCATCCAGACCAGTGCCGCCGCTAGTTACGGGGGTAGTTCCATACAGGTCTTCCGCTGAAGGTCTTTGCTTGTTTGTTACTCTCCACATACCAGTTGACAGCCAGTTGGAATCAAACATCAACTGAATAGGTCTGTTCTCTGCGTAATAGTTGTCGCTTTGCGGCTGAACAGTCAACGAATTGTTTAGGCTTAAAGAAAGACGGATAGGCTTTGCGCCCAGACCATTGACGTTCAGCGTGGGCGCGGTGGTTGTACTGGTTTTATTCGGAATGATTGTGATTGCTAGACCGTTGTACAGTTCTTCCAAATCCTCCACGGTTGCGGTGTAGGAAACGCCATCACTAGAAAACGCATCCACAATGATGTTATTTCCGCTGCCAGCTTCGGCAAGGCTTTTGGAGACTTCAAACAGCTGTTCCGGTTCATAAATCGTTCCTGTAGATACAGGAACACGCCACAAGGGCATTTCGTCATATGTGGCATTGCCTGACAGTAAATCTTCCTGTTCCATATACGGGTCAACTGCCACGCCACTTGTTTCAGAACCTTGAATAACATAAAAGCCGCCGTGTTCCACAAGTGTATTGGAGTCCTGTGCATATATGAATGCAATCACATCATTTCGGTTCATGCCTTGGCTTGCGTTCGGAATGATTAGATCAATGTATTCACCAGCCGGGATACCAGCAGCCGCGCCATTGTCAACCAGTTTTCCATCGTACATTCTGACCGTGTTGTTTCCGATATATTCAGCCTTGAACTGTTTGCCAACAGGCAAGACAAATCGACCCGCACCAACAATGCCAGCGTTGATACCACGGTCATTTTCGGAGGTTACATGGGGAACACCATGGTAACCCGTGATCAAATAATTATTATCCATTGGCTAATCAACTCCCCGTTTTGTATTCGGTGCTGATTGCACCGTTGTTGATTCTTACGATTTTTTGTGTTACCGAAGCTGTGGCAGAAACTCCGGTTTGAACGTCCGATGCTTCGATAATATCCCCGATGTCGTAAGCCAATTCGTCGTTTTCGGGCAGTGTAATTTCTGCTTTGTCATTGCCCCACAATTCTTTGAACCGTTTCACACCATCGTTTCTTAAATCTTCCGTGTTGCTGTTTTCGTATTTATCGGTTATTTCATCGACTCCGGTAAAATACTGCGTTTCACCAATATTGCCGTTTGGGTCAACGTACAAATGGATTACTTCACGTTCAGAAAGTTCACCTTTTCCAAGGCAAACCAGATGATTCACCTTTTTTTCGTGTTGTTCAACGGTCAGTGTTGCAATATCGCCATCAATAGGGGCTTTTGAGTAATCGACAATCGGTACAGCGGACAATTCTACAGTCCGATTTTTCCAAACC
>JAZRFL010000046.1:0-17665 GCA_045661365.1 Acutalibacteraceae bacterium
GCCACAGCCACGGTAATGTTTAAAATATTATGACTGCCCAGCAGGCGGGTGGTCAAGGGAATGCACTCCTCTTTATAATGTACCGTAAAGGAGGAGCCGCCCTCATGACAGGTAAGGTCGGTAACGTAAGCGTGACAAGCAGGGTCTGTGCCGTAGCAAATTGCCTCTGCTCGCTTGTTTTGCGCGACCAATTGACTGTCGCAATTCAAATACAACCTACCCTTTGCCCGCTCTACCGTATCTGCCAACTCAAATTTGGTTTTTACGATATTTTCAATCGTTTGAAAGGTATCTAAATGCTGAGGTCCAACCGAAGTAATCACGCCGTAAGTAGGATGTACCAAATCGCAAATTTCTTTAATATCCCCTACTCGTTTGGCACCCATTTCCACCACAAAGATCTCGGTGCCCGATTTCATTTTTTCTCGTACTGTACGCACGACACCCATGGGCGTGTTGAAGCTTTCGGGCGTAACCGTAACGGTATATTTTTCAGACAACAAACGGGTAATGATAAATTTGGTAGTAGTTTTACCGTAGCTGCCGGTAACCCCTAAAATTTTCATATTGGGGGATTTTTTGAGAATGCGCTTGGCATCGTTAATATAATGCTGTGCCACCGCTTTTTCCAACGGTGCGTTGAGCCACAGCACCACCAAAGCAAAAGCGGGCGTAAATGCATACAACAACAAGGAAATTCCCACAAACAACAGTCGGAAATCGGGAAATACAAACCACAACACACAAACCGCCGCAAGCAAAACCAATGCCGTGGTAAACTGCCGTTTGACACGGGCGGTATACACCAAGGGCTTAATTGCTACCGCCTGCTCAATTTTGTTTTTGGCAAACCGTAAAAAGGTAACCAAGAAACCGATTACCAAAAAAGCAGGATATACCCACCACGCAAGCGGAAGTAAAAGCGCCGCCACGAAAAGGCAAACGATCAACCGTCCTTTGTTGGCGGTTTTGCCAAACATAATATACCGTTTGGTTTTATAGGAGTTTTGCTGTAGCATATGAAAGCAACGAACAAGACCGTACAAAGTGCCCAAACATACCAAAACCAATCCCGCAAATTGCAGGTAAATCATATTCTCACCCTATATTCAAAAAATTGTCTATAATGCCGGCCACCATGCTCGGTTGCTCCACAAAAGCCCAATGCCCTGCGTCGGGAATGATGCAAAGTCCCGCATCGGGAATCTCCCGCTCCATGATTTTGGCGTCAGCCACAGGGGTGGCAGTATCATTTTCGCCGTAAATCAGCAAGGTGGTTGCGGTAATATTTTTGAGAATGGGGGTCAAATCTTCATTGACCACCTTCACCAAGGTCTGCCGCAACACGGGCGGTGCCGCATTGTAGTCGGCCGAGCCAAAATAAGCCCGAACCTGATTCAGGGTAGGCTCGCAAGCCTTTGCCCACAATTTACGAGTCAAGACCCAACGGGCAATTTTAAAGGTGCGGGTGCGCAGTCTCGTTTTGAAAGGAGGCTTACGGCGTACCCCCGCCGCATCGACCAACAAAAGTTTTGAGGGACTAACCCGTCCCGTACCGCACAGTTTCATAATCACCCGACCGCCGAAGGAATGCCCCAACATAATCGGATCTTGCAGACCGATCGCCTTCATAAAGGCAAGGGTCAGCACGGCATACTGCTCTACGTCCCACGGTTCGGGGGGGAGTTCGCTACTGCCAAAGCCGGGAAAATCCAAAGCGGTTACCCGATATTGCTTGGCAATTCTGCCGCCAAGATAGGCAAATGCATCTAACGACGAGCCCCAGCCATGCAACAAAAGGATGTCTTCCCCCTGCCCGTATTGCTCGTAATGAAGTTGTAATCCGTTAACGGTAATATTCATAATACCCTCTTATTCCACCGAATGATTGCCCAATTGACCCAAGCTGGCGGCTTTCAGGTAGGCGTTGATAAAGCCGTCTAAATCACCGTCCATTACGGCGTTAATGTTGCCCATTTCGTAACCGGTACGGTGGTCTTTTGCCATGGTATACGGCATGAAAACGTAGGAACGGATCTGACTGCCCCAACCGATCTCTTTTTGTACACCTTTAATATCTTCGATTTTTTCCAAATGCTCCCGTTCTTTGATTTCCACCAATTTGGATTTGAGCATTTTCAATGCCATTTCACGGTTTTGATGTTGGCTTCGCTCGTTTTGGCAAGCCACGATAATGCCGGTGGGAATATGGGTGATACGGATAGCCGATTCGGTTTTGTTTACGTGCTGACCGCCCGCACCGCTACTGCGATAGGTGTCGACTTTCATGTCTTCGTCTCGAATTTCCACCTCGGTGTCGTCGGAAATTTCCGGCATAACCTCCAATGAAGCAAAGGAGGTATGACGTCTGCCGCTACTGTCGAAGGGAGAGACCCGCACCAATCGGTGCACCCCTGCTTCGGATTTTAAATACCCGTAGGCGTTGGTTCCTTCCACCAAAATCACGGCGCTTTTCAGACCTGCTTCTTCTCCGTCCAAATAGTCCAAGGTCTTGGTTTTAAACCCGTGAGCATCGGCCCAATGACAATACATACGGAACAGCATTTGCGCCCAGTCTTGGGCTTCCGTACCGCCCGCTCCCGCATGAAAGGTCAAAATCGCGTTGTTGTTGTCATATTCCCCCGAAAGCAAAGTGGTCAACCGCATATCTTCCATGGTTTTGATCACGGTATTGACCCCTTCAACCACCTCGTCCAGCAAACTTTCGTCTTCTTCTTCGTTGGCCATTTCGATCAAGGTAAGGGCATCGTCATAATCGGCACACAGTTTTTCATACGCCGCCACTTTGTTTTTTAATTGGCTGATTTTTTGCAATACCTTTTGACCGGCCGCCATATCATTCCAAAAATTCTCTTGCGCGGTTTGTTCCTCTAATTTCACGATCTCACACTTAGCATCGGTAATTCCCAAAGCTTCCCCCAAATCGGTCAAATCAGCTTTGACTCCCACCAAGCGTAACCGTTGTTCTTCAAATTGTAACATAGAATTGATCCATCCTTACCTAGCAAAAATACAAATTCAATAAATTATACACTATTTTTCCCGATTTGTAAAGTTTTAACTTACATTTGAAAGGAGTTTTCACGCAATTCTTGCAAATATTTTTTTGAAAAACCTTGTTTTTTTCTCTTTTGCTCTTGATTTGTTGGCATATGTGCATTATCATAAAGAAAAATCTCACGATTTATGAGGTGATTCTTATTTCTACTGCAAACAAAAATCGCAGCTGTGTAGTATGCGGATTACATTTGGATTTAGATGATGACGTGGTGGTTTGTCCTGTTTGCGGCGCCCCTCATCACAGAGATTGCTGGAATGCCGAAGGTCACTGTCACTATGAAGTTGCCCACGGCACGGATTTACAATGGCATCCTAAAGACGAGGATGAAGAAGAACCCGCGCAAAACAGCACCGAATCTGCCCGTCCCCACCGCAACGATGCGGATGATACCCCATATATTCAACAAACTTTTTTGGTTCAATGTCCCGGTTGCCGCAAGTTTGTACAATGCAAAAAGGGAGATACTTCTTGCCCCAACTGCGGTCACCAACTCCCCCAACCCAACCAATTCAATCCGATCATGGGTTCGCAACCTCGCACACAGCAAGATTTCGGTGATGCTATTGATGAGGTAGCCGCCGCCAAATTGGCCCGTGTCGTTATGCAAAAAAACAGTTATTACCTTCCTCGGTTTCGTACCTTGAAAAAGCAAGGCAACACACGAATCAGTTGGAACTGGATGGCTTTTTTGTTGGCCCCCTATTGGCTGGCTTTTCGCAAGTGTTATTTGTGGACGATTTTTGCCTGCTGTTTTGATCTGCTGGCTACCATCTTGTCGGTGCCGGTTTTGACAAAAGTATTGGCAGTTTTACCGGAAACACCGGTTACCTACCAAGAAATGTTCAACATTGTAAAAGGATTGAGTTTTCAAAACGCTTCGCTAATTGCTATGGGAATCGGTCTTTTCTTGCTTGTGATACGTGCCTTGTTCTTTGGACTGTACGGAAACTACATTTACAAAAAAGAATGTCTCAAGCGAGTCGAAAAACTGGATGCCATGCCTGCCGACGAGTCTATGCGTCGGGTATTTCGTATGAGCGGAATCAGTATTTTCGCTCCCATCATCACCTTTTATTTGGTAGACGTTTTGCGAACCTTGGTTCTGATGTTGGTTTAACAGGGTATAAATAGGGTGAACAGCACCGCTGTGTTCACCCTATTTTTCTTTTAGAAAAAAATTTTAAAAAAATTGAAAAAAAAGATTGACAAAACGATCGGAATCATATATAATCATCCTTGTCGCTACGGAAAGCGTCAAAAACATGGCGCTATAGCTCAGTTGGCTAGAGCATTCGGTTCATACCCGAAGTGTCGTTGGTTCAAATCCGACTAGCGCTACCATATGGCCCGTTGGTCAAGCGGTTAAGACACCGCCCTTTCACGGCGGTAACACGAGTTCGATTCTCGTACGGGTCACCAAACACCTTTGAACGAAAGTTCAAAGGTGTTTTTTATTCCCATTGCATTTGTATCAGCCAACCACTCTCTGTTTGTAACCGTATGGGACGATTGCCATCGGTCGCCACCGTAACGGTATAAGAATTCCCCTCATAATTGCCGACATACACCCGCTCGGTCTCCCCACCGTGGGACAACGACAAGGTTTGGCGTTGCCATTGCTCCAAACCGTTGATCAAAATTCGAAACACCGATGAGGTAGGCAATCCGTTTTCCAAAGACCGTTCCAAATCACCGTATTGTAATTGTGTACGACCGTCTTTTTGCACAAAGGTAAGTCCCGCAAGCTCAGCAGGCTCTTGAATCTCCCAATCATAGCAAGCAGGCAATTCTTGGGTTAATCTTCCCGACAACGTAATTTCGTCACAACGAATGGTTACTTGACAATGCCATGGCAAGGTCATAGAAACGACCGTTTTTTGTGAGCACCTGCAACCACACAAGCCAAAACAAACAAAAAGCAGCAACAAAGCCCATTTTGTTGCTGCTTTTTTTCCTATTTTCACACGATCACCGCTTACTTTTCAAACTCAAGAAAAAGCGAAGGCAATGCTTGCACCAAATCACCGGGTAACATAGCTCGCTGTGACAATCGGTTCGATACCATTTCACCCGCTTTGCCATGCAACCAAACAGCCGTACACGCCGCGTCAAAAGGCTCTACGCCTTGGGCAAGCAACGAAACCACCATACCTGCCAATACGTCACCGCTACCGCCTTTTGACAATCCGCTGTTGCCGGTAAGGTTAACCGCCATGCGACCGTCGGGTGAGGCAATGACTGTCCCCGCGCCTTTTAACACCGTTACCGCACCGTAAGTGTCGGCAACCTGCCGTGCCGCACCAAATCGATCGGCTTGCACGAGGGAAATGTCTTGCCCCATGATACGAGCCATTTCACCGGGATGGGGGGTCAATACGGTAGCCCCTTCTCTTTTCTTCAGTACATCCATATGCATAAGCAAAGAATTTATGCCATCGGCATCCAACACCAGCGGACCGTTATATTGCTCGGCAATACCATAGCAAACCCGTGACGTAAAAGGCGTATTGCCCAAACCGCACCCCACAAGCATGGCAGAAGCATCCATTCCCAATTGTACCACCGAAGCGGGTAGGTCGCTTTGCCCGTAAATACGGTATACCCCCTCCATGGCATAAGGCGCTACCAAGGGGTAAATTTCTTCCGGTACGATCGGAATCGCCAAGCCCACACCGCAACGCAAACAGGCCGCTACCGAAAGGCTCGCCGCCCCACTCATTCCAGTACTGCCCACCAACAAAGCCGCTTTTCCGTACGTTCCTTTATGTGTGTCACCCTGCACTCGCACCAAACGTTGGGAAACAAAGGCACGATCAATCACGATAGGGGCACAAGAAGGATGCCATGCTATACCGATATCCCCTACCAAAATCTCTCCGCAACGTTCGGCACCGGGGTACAAAACGTGACCGTATTTGTAGGCATGAAAAGAAACGGTCATTTGACAAGCGGGTGTACCGTCGGCAATCTCACCATTGTCAGCATTGACCCCCGAAGGCAAATCCAACGCTACGATGTTTTTTTCCATTTGCATGCTATACCCCAAAAGTTCTTTGGCACAACTCGGCAATTGTCCGTGGAATCCGGTACCAAACACCCCGTCTACCACCAAAACACTTTCGGCAATCAAATTGCGGGCAAAATTAATTTCGGTTTGACCGTCTACAATCATAACATTCAGCGAACGCAACCGATCGTACATTTCTACAGCACAGTCTGTACGAGGGGTACCGCACACCAACACCACAACGACCTTCATTTGTTTTTCTGCCAAGCGACGCGCCACCACAAAGCCATCTCCGCCGTTGTTGCCGCAACCACACAAAACAACCGTTAACCCCTGCTGTGCCGCAGGGTATTTGGTTTGGATTCGGCGAGCGGCAAAAGAGCCTGCATTGTCCATCATACGTAAATAAGACAAACCGTTTTGCGAAGCATGTTCTTCTGCTTGTTTCATTTGTTCAGCCGTTAAGACTACCATAATATCACATCCCTTTTTACAAAAAAAGGCTGTTGTTGATCAACAGCCTAAGAGGTTTATCCAAATCGACGAGCTTGCAGATTGCGGGGCAAGGATTTTTGCACCGTAGTCAACACCTTTTCACTCGGTTGAAACACTACCATTACCCGCCCCTTGACAGGATGACGGAAGGTAGCGGAATAGATCTTGTCTTCTGCGGCAGGGTCCGCAACCGCCACAACTACTTTATCATAATTTTTCAGTTCGTTTCCGTTAATGGGGTTCGTCACCTCTTGAAAGGTGTCAAAGGTGTTGATCTCTACCGAAATCAACCGTTTACGGTCGCTACGATTGATGATCTTGTCCACGTCCAACAGTCCGTTGGTTACGGCATATTCATATTCCACATTAAATTTGGCAGACAACTTCATTGCACCGTATATCACACCGATAGCCCCCAAAAACGCCAACGGCAGGTACACCGTGCTAAGCAAAGCAAACCAAATGACCAACATGGCAATCAACCAGCCAAACAGCCACAATCCCAAAACCATCAACCATTCGGTTGTTGTTTTTTTCTTTTTTACGATTTGTTCACAAAAAATATCCATAACATACTCCAATTTGTAATTTTAATTCATTATACACCATATCAAGTCAAAATGCAAACAAAAAGCACAAAATATTGAAAATTATTCTCCCGGTTCCACGGAGACGTAGTGCAAATTGAATTTTCCCGTAACGGGATGGGCTTGGTCGTAATCCACAAACACGCCTTGTAAGGGTCGATACAACAACGCCGTCCCTCGCGGAAGATTGGGTCGCGGAGCGGTGGCGGGATTCTTGCGCAAAGCAGAACGAAATGCCTTCAACCGCGAATCGGGTATTTGTAAAAACTGCGGCAGTTTTCCGCCTTTTACCGATTCCAACCAATCACACACCATGGCATCTCGCAAATGATCAGCGCCCACTCCCATGGCTTGGGCAAAAAGATAAAATTCATGTGCTACCATTTCCAACGATGCACCCGCCGGCAGATCCGCCCGTTTGCCAAACGCCAAAAACAGGTCATACGGCTTTTGTCGGATTTGTTCCAAGGTCAATTTCAAACTGCGGGTAAATCGCCCGCTGTTGTACAAACGGTCGATCGCCCATTCTGCCAAATGCAACTCTTTCAGTTGGGCAGCGGTCAGACAAGGCGTGTCGATCACTTCATAAGGAGGCTCGTCATGAAATCGGCACGGATACCGCTGAGGATCTTCTCGCATGGGAGCGCCGTGAATCAATTTTAAAAAGCCCAATTGCAACATATGCGCCCCCAAACGGTAGGCTTGGTTTACACTGTTTTGAAAAGTGGGATAATCTTCCAGCGGCAATCCGGCAATCAAGTCAATATGCACGTGAACGTTCCCTTGTTCCAACAATTGCCCCACCATATGGGTCAATTTGTTAAGATCGGTTTTTCGATGAATGTATTCGAGTGTCGGTTCGTAAAAGCTTTGGATTCCCACCTCAAACTGCATAGAACCCACCGGCGCCGACCGAATAATATTGATGGATTCTTCGTCCAACAGATCCCCCGCGATCTCAAAGTGAAAACAAACACCGTACGGAATCGCGGTTCCGTAATTCTCTATAATAAACCGCCACAACTCCTTAGCACGGATTCCATTGGCGTTAAAGGTACGATCCACCAGCTTCACGGTTTTGGTACCGCTGTTTGCCAATAACAAAAGCTCCCGCTTGGCTCGTTCTATGGGAATAAATTTCAACTTACCGCAACGAGCAGACAAACAGTATGCACAGGCATAAGGACACCCGCGAGAGGTTTCCAGATAAGTAATTCTCCCTTGCAATGCCTCAAAATACTCTTCGCAATAGGGCGTGAGCAGTTCTTCGGTCAACGGTTCCTGCGGTAACGAGATCGTTTGGCTTCCTTGGCGATAGGTTACCCCTGCCACCATAGGCGGTTGTAGACGCAGTACCGTATTGCAAAGCTGGGCAAACGACCGCTCCCCCTCCCCGGTCAACACAAAATCCACACAAGGATTTTCTTGTAACACCGTCTCGGCACAGTAGCCGACCTCGGGACCACCCAAGGCGATTTTCACTTGCGGCAATGCTTGCTTGACCAAAACTACCAATTCCCGCACACGGGTAATGTTCCATATGTAACAACAAAATCCGACAAAAGCGGGCTTTGCGGCTATGATTTGAGCGGCAACGTGGGCGGTATCTTGATTGACCGTACCTTCTATTACCGACACCTGCAACGCAGGATCACCATATTGCACCACCCCTGCCCGCAAACACCATGGTGCCAAGGAAGAATGGATATATTGTGAATTTAGCGAACAAATAACAACTTGCATGAGATCGACACATCCGTATTCGTTTTTTTGTATCTCTACTCTAAACTTTTTTTGTATTTATGAGGAGTCACCCCATATTTGCGTTTAAACATTTGTATGAAATACGAGTAATTGTTAAACCCTGCGTCGAAACAAACCTCGGTCACGCTTTTTCCTTTGATCAATAGTTGAATGGCATAGGCAAGCTTCATATTTTGGATATATTCATAAACCGACGTACCTACCTGCCGTTTAAAGATGCGAGCAAGATAAGAGTTGCTGATATGCAACTGATTTGCCAAGGATTCTACGCTTTGCAGTTCTGTAAACTGCTTTTCGATCATTTCCAACGCCATGCTTACAATGGGGGAATAATTTCCCGCTCCCTGTTTGCCGACCGATGTGGCATAGGATTCGGATATAATGGTCAAAGCTTTCAGACATGCCGCCAAAAACAATCCCGGTGCTTCCGCCGCATCGCTTTGACTGTAATCGGCCGCTTTTTCCAATGTGTGCAACAAACGACCGATTTGGTGCGATGGCAATTGCAACATGTTTTTTTCAAACATTTCACGATGAATGAACATGCCGAGATAACATTCTTCGGCACCCTCAAACAGATTTTTCACATAATCAAAATCAAACCACAACACGTAACGCTCATATTCCTCTGTTCCGGTTACAAACATTTTATGAATTTCTCCCGGTTTGCAGGTCACTACGCTCCCACGCTTGGAAAAATACACCTGATCCCCTATATACAATGCGGTTTTTCCCTCTACATGAACCAAAATCTCGCATTCCGGTATCGGTGTTTCGTCCCAGCAATAACCATAGCGTTGTTCTCGTACATGATTCAAATGAAAAGGCGCATACGTTTTTCCGTCCCGCTGTGCCTGAATTGACATAATTTTTTCAAATTGGTTGTCCATCATTTGTCCTCCTACTTCACGATTGCAATGATTTTGAAACGAAACACACCATCACCTAACCATTGCATTATACAAAATCAATGTCACAAAGTCAACGTTTTTTAGCATATCTTTCGATTGACCCATGGTATTTTGCGCATTTTTTTATATTTTTCAACAAAACGACGACCGGTATGTTCCTTTGTCTTAAATTTGTTCAGTAAATTAATATAATATGCAATGAAAAATCACAAGAACAATGTTTTCGCCAAAACAAAAATGCTATGATAAATGTAACCCAAAATAGCTTGTTGGGAACAAAGATTTTAGGAGGATTTTACCATGAAAAAATTGCTTTGCCTAATTTTGGCACTTGCCATGATTGCCTCGTTTGCAACAATGTTTACTGTTTCTGCCGAAGAATCTGTACAAGAAGGCACCGAAGAACACAAATTTGTTGTCGACGGTAAGTTAGACGAATATTACCGCAGCGACGATTGGGCAATTGCCAACCATTGCTATTATTATTTCGAGGACAATACCGATCCCAACTCCATGTTTGTTTATTCTCGTGATTTCGAAATCGGCATGGGTGAATTGGTTTTGCCTGAATTTTTTGAAGAAGTAAAAGTCAAAATTTATGCCGCTTATGACGATACTTATGCTTATTTCTTTGTAGACGTTGACGACCCCAACATCATCGACCACAAAATCAACGATGACGGAACCAGAAATGAATTTCATCAACAAATGGAAAACATCGACTTCTACATCGACACCGACCCCATGTCCTGCACCGGTCACTTCTACACCAACGAAGGCAGTGACATCGATGCCGATACCCACTTCCGTTTGATGGCTCACAACTTGGCCGTTACCGACACCCAAGGACATAACAACAAATATATTTTTGTGGATCAACCTTTGTTAGATCCTGCCGGCAACAAAAGTGCCGACAACTATTTCAAATGCAGTGACAACATGGTTGCTACCAAAAAATACAACCGTCAAGGCAAGCAAATCGGTTACACCTGTGAAACCCGCGTTCCCTTGGCCCACAATTATGAAGGCTACGAGCAATACAGCTCTTTCTATTACAACATCGGCGTAACCAACTCTGCCACCGAAATGGATGAATTGGCCGCCACAATTGCCGTAGGGGATCGCTGGTGGTTGGCTTATGACAGTGGTGCCACCGTTACCTATGACATATCCAAGCCCAACCCCTTCTTCTACCCTGCTGACGAAGACCAAAACAAAGCCGATATCGTTTCTGCTTTGATCAACGACCTGACCGACCCCGAGGAAATCGAGCTTTGGGAAGACTACGACGTTTGGGAAAAAATTGAAGCTTACGAAGCTTTGACCGACCGTCAAAAATCTATGGTTGACCCCGCAGCTTACGAAAAACTGAAGGCTTGCGCCAGAGTGCTGGATATTGACTGGCCAAAGGGTGCGCTTGACCAAGTGCAAGCCGATCTGGTTATAGAAAAGATCGATGCTCTGCCCGCAACCGAAGAAATCACCTTAGACCATAAAGATGCCGTTAGCGACGCTCGTATTGCATACAACGCTTTGACCGATGCACAACAAGCGTTGGTTACCAATTTGGACAAACTTCTCGCCGCCGAAGCGGTTATTAAAGAATTAGGTCCCGACGTGATCTTCGGTGACGTAGACGGTGATGAAAAGATTACCGCTACCGACGCTTTGGAAGTGCTGAAGAGCGTGGTTGGTAAAACAACCTTTACCGATGATCAAAAACTTGCCGCCGACGTAACCGGCGATGGCAAAGCCGATGCTGCCGATGCTTTGGATATTTTGAAAAAAGTAGTTGGCAAAATCGATCAATTTGCCGTAGAAGCATAAATCCATTACCTCTTTATAAATTGTGAAACCGTCGATGGAAACATCGGCGGTTTTTCCTTGCAATTTTCTTGAAACCCTTGTATAATAAAGCTATAATACATTGAGGAGTGTTCATATGAATCCCTTTCAATATTATACCCCTACCAAAGTAGTATTTGGCAGTGACACGCACCTGCAAGTAGGCAACCTGGTGAAAGAACAAAACTGCCGCAAGGTATTGCTGCATTTTGGGGGACAAAGCGCCCGTCGTTCGGGACTGTTAGACGCCATTGAAGCCGCTTTGCAAGCCGAAGGAATTGACTACGTCACCTTAGGCGGGGTAGTCCCCAATCCTCGCCTTTCTTTGGTATACCAAGGAATAGAGCTGTGCAAAAAAGAACACGTAGACTTCATTTTAGCGGTTGGTGGCGGCAGTGTCATCGACTCGGCCAAAGCCATTGGCTATGGCGTGACAAACGAAGGAGACGTGTGGGATCTATACGATCGTAAACGCCACGCCACCGCCTGTTTGCCGATCGGTGTAGTACTGACCATTGCGGCGGCAGGCAGTGAAATGAGTGATTCCTCGGTCATTACCAAAGACGAAGGTGGTATAAAACGGGGGTACAGCAGTAATCTGTGCCGTCCGAAATTTGCGGTGATGAATCCCGATCTGACCCTCACCTTACCCGATTACCAAACCGCTTGCGGGTGCACCGATATTCTTATGCACACCATGGAACGGTATTTTACCAATGGCGGGCACATGGAGCTGACCGACACCCTTGCCGAAGGGCTCATGCGCACGGTCATGAAATATGGGTTGGTATTAAAAGATGACCCCAAAAATAAAGAAGCCCGCCATGAAATTATGTGGGCAGGCAGTCTTTCTCACAATGGTCTAACAGGTTGCGGCAACAGCGGCAACGATTTTTCTACCCACGGTTTTGAACATGAATTGAGCGGTATGTTTGACGTTGCCCACGGCGCAGGTTTAGCGGCGGTTTGGGGCAGTTGGGCACGGTACGTTTGCGACAATTGCTTAGACCGTTTTTATCGCTACGCTGTCAAGGTCATGGACGTGGCAGACGGCGACCCCAAAACAGTCGCTTTGGCGGGCATTGAAAAAACCGAAGCCTGGTTTCGTGCCATTGGCATGCCTACCAATATCAAAGAATTGGGGCTTTCTCCCACCCCCGCGCAGGTAGAAGAATTGGCAGAAAAATTCAGCGTTGCCTGCGGTGGCAAAAAAGGTTCTGCTATGGTGTTGCAAAAGCCCGATATGCTGGCAATTTACCAAATGGCTTTATAGTCAATTTACTACCCTTTTCATAAAATTCTAAGAAAATAGCTTAAAATTTTTCTTTTAAAATGCTTTACAATAACAGCATCGTTGATGGAAGAAAGGATCTGATTCATGATGAGTGACCCCGCGACTCCCCAAACCGGCGGAGGACAAGCCCCAAAAAGCAACAAGATTGTTTTGGTAATCGTTGCGGTGGTGGTCATAGCCGTATTGATTTACGCTTTTGTGGGACAACCCGAAGATGCCGCTCCTACCGGTGGTACTCCCATTACCCAACAACAGCAATTGTTGGGAGAATGGAATCGAACCGATCAAAACGGGGATCTGCATTACCTGATTTTTGAACAAGACGGTACCTTTGTTTACACCGTTACTCCCAAGGGAAACACCTCCCCCACCATTGCCGCCATACGCACCGATTACACCCTAAAAGACGGACAAATGACCGTGAACTACACCATAGACATGGAAGTGTTTGCCGAATGCTACACCGCCTGCTTGTCCGACAAAAACTTGGTGATCACCTCTGCCAAAGAAGGCTCTACCCGCTTGGCAGGCACCTTTGCCCCTGCGGGACAAGCCGAAGACCAAGGCACCGACTCCGGCACGACCACCTCACATGCCACGCCATCGGTACCGAGCAGTCAAGCGACTGCTTCAGCAACAACTCCACCTGCATCGTCAACCACTTTGTCCGACGCGATCAATGCCTATTTGCGATATATTGATACACGCACGAATTATCCCGACGGTAAGTTGCTGTATTTGGACAATGACGAGATTCCCGAGTTGTTTTTAATGGGTGCTAGCGAAGCAGACGGCTCTTACTTGGTTACCTTTGCTAACGGCAAGATCAACGAGCGTCCCTTTGGCCGCATAGGAGGACTGACCTACGTAGAAAAAAGCGGAAAATACCAGTACTACAACGGACACATGGGGTATTACCACTTAGAGCAAGGCACCTTAAATGGCGGTGCTTTTCAAGTTACCACCACCGGTATCGCCGAAGAGGCCTACGATGATGCATCCTATTCCACCTACACCTTAAACGGAAGCGTCGTAGATTCCCTTGCTTTTGAAAAACAACTAAGCGACTGGCTTCGTGGCGGTTACATCCTGTACGGCTATGAAAACAGCGTTCCCCGACAAACTTTGGTTGCCCAACTGAGCAACTTATTATAGGAGAAATAACATGGAAAAGAAAAAAATGGATAAAAGCACATTGATCGTACTAATCATCATAGCGGCAGTGGTCGTTGCCGTAATCGGTTACGGCATTTACAGCAGTATGCAACCCGACTCCACCCCCACCCCGTCTACGTCAAGCACACCCGCTGAGTCGGTCACCTCCGACTCGCAACCAAACCCGAATCAACCAAATGAATCGGCTCCCTCGCAATCCCAGACCGCTTCGTCAAAGCCTTACCAATTTACCACCCCCGCGTTTGTGACCAAATATCTCAATTTGGATCTAAAAGCCCATTTCGGGTATATTCCCAAAGAAGATTTTATGATGGACGGCGGTAAATACTACGTATTTGAAAACGTAGCTGTAGGATATAATCCCTATGATGATTATACCAAGCCGGTCGGTCTTGTGACCAGTTTTTCCGAAATCTTCCCCGACAAGTCCCAATATACTTATTCCGAATTAAAGCAAATGTTGGGAAGCAAATTGTCGGAGCTTGCCTTTGATGAATACAACGGTTCCGGCTACGTCTGCACCATTACCCACGATGGTTACCGTTATTATATGGAAATCGACGATGCGGTATTTTATGCCGACACCACAGTAAGGATCAGTTTGGATTACGGATATTAAGGAGAAATAAGCAATGAACAAAGATTTAATTATTAAAAACTTAAGCGGTATTTTGTGCGCCATTTGTGTATTAGCGTTGGTGCTTCCCTTTTGCTCGGCCAGCGTTTCTGCCAACGTAGCCGGGTATTCTGCCGATTCCGAGGCTTCGGTCAACGGAATTAAAATGGTAACCAGCGGGTTATGGGGTATTTTGTTTTTGGTAGGCTTGGTCGCAGTTTTGGCTGCCGCTTACGTTAAACAATTGGGCGTCTATAAAAAAATCGTACAACTGATTGCTTCCGGCGTCATGGTTTTAACCTTGTTTATGTCCCCTGCCGCCGCTCTTTCGAGCGGTGCCGAAGCCGGCGGTGACAGCGCTAGCGTAGATATTGATATTTCATATGGTATCGGTTTTTGGATCATGTTGATCTGTTCATTGGCATTGGCAGGACTTGCGGTCATTAGCTTCTTTCAATTAAAAGGAAACGTGGTATTTGATACCATAAACGCCGACAACGACGGGACCCCCACCCAAATGAACACCCCCGACTTTGGTGCTGCCGCCCAAAGAATCGGAGATTTCACCAAAAACATTGCCGGTAATTTTAACAAAAGAGCAGAAAATGGCAATGTCGCCGTTGCACAACAACCCGTACCCATGGCACAACAGCCTATGAATCCCATTCAACAAGGGGCACCGGTAGCTCAACAACCCGCTCCCATGCCGCAACACCCCATGAATCCCGTACGACAAGGGGCACCTGTGGCACAACAACCTGCTCCCATGCCGCAACAACCCATGAATCCCGCACGCCAAGGGGCACCTGTAGCTCAGCAACCCGCTCCCATGGCGCAACAACCCATGAATCCCGCACGCCAAGGGGCACCTGTAGCACAACAATCCGCTCCCATGGCGCAACAGCCCGTGAATCCCGTACGGCAAGGGGCTCCCGCGGTACAACAACCGATTGGCATGAATGCCGATTATTACATGGAACAATTGGAAAAACTGTTTGCCATGAAAGAAAAAGGAATTTTGACCGAAGAAGAATTTTCCCAAAAGAAAAAGGAATATTTGAAAAAGATGTAACCAAATCGTTTCCCTATCACCTCCGCACCAAAAGTGTGGGGGTGTTTTTTTCTTGACCGATTGGGGTTTGTGGTGTACAATAGAAGAAAGGACGTGATACCTATGGCAAACTATCGCTTTATCAGTTGCAATGCCCGTACCCAAACGCCTTATGACGGCGATCAACAATTTATGAATCGGGTAGACTTTTTGTGTGAAAAACTACTCAGCCTTGACCCCGACGTAATCGGGTTTCAAGAAATTAAACCAGAAATGCGAAAAGCATTGATTCAACGAATGCCCGGCTACGGCTTTTTGGGAAGCGGACGAGATACCGCACGGTTAGACGAAGGCTCGGTTATTGCCTTTAAGCAAGAGCGCTTGATGCCTGAGCGGTTATTTAGTGAGATCTTGTCTTTTACCCCTCATATTTACGGCAGTACCTACGGCGGTGACCAAAGCCATTGTCCCCGTGTGTTTTCTTCGGCGGATTTCATGCCATTTGATGGCGGTCGACCTTTTCGTTTTATGAACGTACATACCGACCATATTGGGCAAAACGCCCGTAAATTGGCGGTGGCGCAAATGTTGCAGCATTATGCCACCCAAGATGCTTTGCGTCCCATGCCAACGGTGGTGACAGGCGATTTCAACGCCACCCCCGATGCCCCCGAAATTCAAACGATGATCCAAAACGGCAGTTTTATAGATTTATCGTCGGATTTGGGCGGTACGTTTCATGATTATGATCGTGAAGAACAGCCATGGAAAATCGACTATATTTTCGCCACCAAAGAATGGCAATTACAAAACGTATGGGCACCGCACCCCAAACAAGGGGAATTGTTCTTTTCCGATCATGACCCAATCATAGCAGATATGGAATTGTAAAAAAGACCGTAGTGTTACGAGCCGTACTCTTAAGGACAGAAAAAGCTGTGCAGAAATTATCTGCACAGCTTTTAATTTTGTCTTACACCGTAACAAGCAGGGAAAATGCATATCACATTCTCCAATCTTTAGGAGTACCTAAAACCCTTTTCTAAACAAATATCATCTATTCGATAAATTGGAATTGGTTAGTTGAGAGTACACCAAACGAATAACGGCACATAACAACTTGTTAAAACTAATCTTTGCCAAAGACCGCCATACCGCAAAACTGTATTTGAAAACTTTTCTTTCTCTCCCATAACAAAGAAACAAAAGAACACAAATGCCACAACAAAGCATAAAAGCGAGATTGTTCCTATAAAAAACTCCGAGATTTGCAACTGCAACAATGCTAAAAGCAAGGGCACAACGAGTAAAGCCATAAAACCAATAGCAGAAGAACCGCCATGAATTTTTGTTATTATATCCTCATCTTGCCTATTTTCATTAAGTGGGCATACACCTGATATGATTTCGCAACCAATTCCATATATCGCAAGCAAAACCCATATTGCCATTGCTAAACCGCAATTGTGCTCCAAATATAATGCATGCGGAGCAATGCATAAAACAACACCTGATATGATGCACCAGATGTTGTATACCCACTTCACAGGACTTTGACGTGAGCCAAGGACAGAAAGAGCCATTTCTTTATGAATATAATTCGAATAGAAATGTGCAAGAACCAACGGCAATAGATTATCTATTAAAAGTGTTATAGCCCATATAAAAATCAATGTTTTCATTTTAATTCTTCATTCCCACAAATTCCAATTTATCTAACTGTTTTTAGAAATCCACTGCTTTGCCCAATCAAACAATGTATCGGACATTAGAATGAAATCTACTATGCCTCCTTTTTTCAAACTTAAAAATGTATTGATAATGGCTTGTTCATTCA
>JAZRFL010000047.1:0-12615 GCA_045661365.1 Acutalibacteraceae bacterium
GCAAAAAATTTGATTCCCGATTTTCGTCTTTTGGGTCATATTTTGTTAATTGGGGTGCCGTCTATCATTATGTCGGCGATCGGGTCGGTCATGACCTTTTCGTTAAACAACATTTTGCGCCCGTTGGCAAATGGAATCGGCGTTGCGGTGTTTAGCGTGTATTTCAAATTGCAAAGCTTTGTGTTTATGCCTATTTTTGGTCTGAACAACGGAATGGTTCCCATTATTGCTTACAATTTGGGGGCGAAGAAACGGGAGCGGATCATCAAAACAATTAAACTGAGCGTTATGTATGCTACCGCCATTATGGCAGTCGGCTTGTTGGTGTTCCAAATTTTCCCCGAACAACTGCTCAATCTGTTTAAAACCGATCTAACGGTTGGTGAACCCGCGTTTCGTATTATTTCTCTTTGTTTTGTATTTGCGGGGATTTCTATTGTTATTTGCAGTGTGTGTCAAGCGGTTGGCAAGAGCTTTTACAGCATGTTTGTTTCCATTGGTCGTCAGCTGGTGGTGTTGGTGCCTGCCGCCTATTTGCTTTCGCTTAGCGGTAATATCAATCATATTTGGTGGGCGTTCCCCATTGCCGAGATTTTATCGCTTTGCTTGTGTCTGCTCTTCTTGCGGACGGTGCTGAAACGGTTGGATTTTTAAATGAAGTTGACGATAATAAAAGAAACGGCTGATTATGTGGTTTGTGTGAAACCCCAAGGGGTGGAATCGGAACACCAAATGCCGCAATTTTTAAAAGAACAGTTGGGGTGCGAAGCCATATATCCCGTGCATCGGCTGGACAAAGAAACCGGTGGTGTTATGGTTTATGCAAAAACCAAACCGATGGCGGCCGATTTGTCGAAGCAAGTGCAAAACGGTAGGCTGCAAAAAATCTACTTGGCGGTGGTGCAGGGGATTTTGCAACCTGACGAGGACCGATGGGACGACCTGTTGTTTCGTGACCGTGCCAAAAACAAAAGTTACGTGGTAAAACGGGAGAGAAAAGGGGTCAAGACTGCCTCGCTTTCCTACAAGGTGTTGCAACAAGGGGTCTGGCAAGAGCAAACGGTCAGTTTGGTGCAGGTGACCCTGTACACCGGCCGTACCCACCAAATTCGGGTGCAGTTTTCGGGACGAAACTATCCCCTTGTGGGGGATCGGCGCTATGGAGGACTGCCTTGCGATACCATGGCGTTGTGGTCTGCGCAGTTAACCTTTTTTGAACAAAATGAACGGCAACACTTTGTCGCCGGTTTCCCAAAACAAGAGGTGTGGGCGCAATTCGAAAACCGCAATTTTTGATGAATTAACAACAAAAATACCCTTGCGATTCATGCAAAATTGTGTTATACTAAACTTGACTTAACAGCGGATGCTGAAAATATTAGGAGGAAGAACATTTATGAAAAAACTGATTGCTCTGCTTTTGGCTTTGGTTATGGCATTGTCCATTGCCGTAGTTGGCACGGTTGGCGTAACTGCCGTGGAAGAAGAAATTGACTATGAAAATCCCACCATTACCATCGATGGCGTCTTGGACGAAGATTATCCCGAAAATCGCGTGATTTACGACGATTGGTGGTACTGGTTCGAAGGCAAAACTGCTTATGAACCCTTGGACCCCAAATTTTTGGACAACACCCTGCGCTTTACTTGGGACGATGACTTCATTTATTTCTACTATTCCTGCAAATCCAAAGTAGATTTGTACAAACCCGCTGAAGGTGAAACCTTTATTAAAGGAACCACCCCTGCCGAAGAAATTTCGGTTTATTTGGATACTGCTCCCTCGTTGAAATATGAAGCAGAATGCCAAAACAAAACCAATACCGCGCCCTGCAAACACCTTTACTGCAATGCCAATGCCGGCGAAGGTAAATATTATCGTTTGCAATCTCGTGTAAACCCTGCGTTCAACAACTGGTACAACTACTACCGTTCCGACGAAGGTATGTACCTGACCTACGACCAATTTGTTGCAAAACGTGGTAACGAAAACGGTTATTACAACTACGAGGGCGGCTTGGAACAAGCCTATTTGGATTTGGCCAACGGCGCTTGCGAATCGGCTGTGTTCATTGACTATGAAACCAACACCTATGGTTGCGAACTGAAATATCGCCGCGGCCAAGGGGAAGACCACTTTAAATGCAACTTTAACGTAGGTACTCAAGGTTACGAATGGTCTGCCGACGAAAACGACTATGGTTTTGAAGGTTTGGAAATTCCTTATAGCGAAGGCGCTTGCCTTAACCCCTGGATGGTTGAAGAAGGCGACGGTATGTTTGCCATCTATTATGATGCCTACCCCATCATTGAAGACACCGAAGATACTGCCGTACAAGAAGTGGTAGATGCGATTGCTGCTTTGCCTGTTCCCAATAAGGTAACCAAAGACACCCAAGCCGCAGTAGATGCTATCGATGCCAAATTGGCCGCTTTGACCGATGCCCAAAAAGCTACGATTGCCGATGATGTAATGGCTAAACTGGACGGCGTAAAAGAACGCTTGGAAAAAATTGATTTGGCCGCTCGGATCGGTGACGTAAACGGCGACAAAAAGGCCGACGCTTCTGATGCTCTGGAAGTACTGAAGAGCGTAGTTGGTAAAGTTGCTTTTAATCCTGAACAAGTGGTTTTGGCTGATGTAAACAATGACGGCAAAGCCGACGCCGCTGATGCTTTGGATATTTTGAAGTTTGTGGTTGGTAAGCTTCCTGCTTTTACAGCTGCAACCGAATTGATGAAATAATTTTTTACAACCTTAGAAACAAAAACTACCAAACACCTACGGGCGTTTGGTAGTTTTTTGTTGTACGACCATGTCGTTGCATTTATTATTGAAATAGCATTGCGTTATATTTGGAAGATATCGGTTGCGGTCGGTTCATACGATCTCATTTTTGTACCATCATAGCAGTAGATTTGGATGCAGAAGCGGTTTTCTCCGACCCGAAGCCGTATGCGATACGGCGAGAGGGAGGAAAAGCCGCTAAAAGCGAACATCGAATTATCTGCGAAGCGGATACCAAAAATAGGTATGGTACAAAGCAAAAAGTTGTGTGCAAAGCCGAAACTTCGCACACAACCAATTACTATAATCTATTCGCTTTGGTCTGCGCCCCGATTTACTACCTTACGTTAGTGAAACCAAGCAGTAGATTTGGATGCAGAAGCGGTTTTCTCCGACCCGAAGCCGTATGCGATACGGCGAGAGGGAGGAAAAGCCGCTAAAAGCGAATATCGAATTATCTGCGAAGCGGATACCATAAATAGGTATGGCACAAAGCAAAAGTTGTGTGCAAGGCTTACACCCTGCACACAACCAGTAAACTTATTTATTCGCTTTGTTCTGCGCCAAATCTACACCCGCTTATTCGTATTTTTTGCGAGCGGTGTAGGTGGTATGCAGCAATTCGTGAGCTTTGTGAGAATTGGGTTCCCCAAAGTATTCGGCGTAGATCTTCTTGATAGAGGGATTTTCGTGAGATTTCCGCAAAGCTTTGCCGGCATCTTCGTCATACAAAGCTTTGGCACGAACGGCCTTCACGTCAATGTACATTTGGTCTTTGGCGGAAACGATGGGTTGACCGCCACCGTTGACACAACCGCCGGGGCAACCCATAACTTCGATGAAGTCATAGCTCTTTTCGCCGGATTTCACAGCATCCAACAAAGCTTTGGCACTGCCGGTGGAGTGAGCAACTGCCACGCGAACTTTTTTACCGTCCAAATCCACTTCTGCTTCTTTGATTCCTTCGGTACCGCGAACTGCGTGGAACTCCACGTTTTCCAAGGTTTTGCCGGTTACTACTTCGTAAACGGTACGAAGTGCTGCTTCCATAACACCGCCGGTAGCACCAAAGATAACGGCAGCACCGGTAGAGTCACCCAGCACGTCATCGAAATCTTCTTCGGGCAGACGAGCAAAGTCGATACCTGCTTGTTTGATCATGCGAGCGAGCTCGCGAACGGTCAAAACAGCGTCAACGTCTTGCATGCCATCGCGACCAAGTTCGGGACGAGCGGCTTCAAATTTCTTAGCAGTGCAAGGCATAACCGAAACAACGTAGATGCTCTTGGGATCGATGTTGTTCTTTTCGGCATAGTAGCTCTTGATTACCGCACCCATCATTTCATGGGGAGATTTGCAAGAAGACAGGTTGGGGATAAATTCGGGATAGAAGGTTTCGCAGTATTTGATCCAGCCGGGAGAGCAAGAAGTGATCATGGGCAGAGCGGCATTGGGATCTTGCAAGCGACCGAGCAATTCGGTGCCTTCTTCCATAATGGTAAGGTCGGCGGCGAAGTCGGTGTCAAATACTTTGTCAAAGCCCAATCTGCGGAGAGAAGCGGCCAATTTGCCGGTTTGGGCAACACCCATTTCCATGCCGAATTCTTCACCGATGGTGGCGCGAACGGCAGGAGCGGGTTGAACCACAACGTGCAGGTCGGGGTTGTTGATAGCTGCCCAAACATCGTCGATGCTTTCTTTTTCATGCAACGCACCAACGGGGCAAGCATTGATACATTGACCGCAGTTTACGCAGGGGCTGTCGGCCAAGGAACGGTCAAATACGCAACCGATTACGGTAGCAAAACCACGTTGAGAAGCGCCAATGGCACCGATTTTTTGGATTTTGTTACATACGGCTACGCAACGACGGCAAGAAATACATTTGGAGTTGTCACGCACAATAGAGGGGGACAGATCATCCACGGTGAAATCCTTTTTAATACCGTCATAGGGATATTCTTTTACACCGTACTCGGTGCAAAGGGCTTGCAATTCGCAGTTGCCGGAACGAACACAAGAGGTGCATTCACGGTTGTGGTTGGAAAGAAGCAATTCTAAGTTGAGTTTGCGTTGGGCGCGAATGGCGGCGGTGTTGGTGCGTACTTCCATACCTTCGGAAATGGGCATTACGCAAGCGGCGGCCAAACCACGAGCACCTTTTACTTCAACCAAGCAAATACGGCAAGCACCGATTTGTTGTACGTCTTTTAAGTAGCAAAGGGTGGGGATATTGATATTGGCAAGTTTAGCGGCTTCCAAAATAGTAGAACCTTCGGGAGCGCTGACCGCAATACCATCAATGGTAAGATTGATCATAATTTCTGAATCCTCCTGCTCGATTATTTCTTGTAAATGGCATTAAACTTACAACTGTCAATGCAGGCGCCGCATTTAATGCACTTGTCTTGGTCGATGGTAAAGGGAGATTTGATTTCGCCGGTGATTGCACCCACGGGGCACTTCTTGGCGCACAAGGAGCAACCTTTACATTTGTCAGCGTCAATGATGTATTGGGCCAATTTCTTACATTGACCGGCGGGACAACGTTTTTCGTAAATATGTGCCTCGTACTCATCGCGGAAGTAACGCAAGGTGGAAAGTACGGGGTTGGGAGCGGTTTGACCCAAGCCGCACAGAGAGGTGGCTTTAATGGTCATGGCCAATTCTTCCAATTTTTCAATGTCACCGTCTTCACCGCGACCGTCGGTGATCTTTTCCAAGATTTCCAACATTCTGCGAGTACCGACACGGCAAGGAGTACATTTACCGCAAGATTCGTCTACGGTGAATTCCAAGAAGAATTTTGCAATGTCTACCATACAGTTGTCTTCGTCCATAACGATCAAACCGCCGGAACCCATCATAGAGCCGATGGCGATCAAGGAGTCGTAGTCAACGGGGGTGTCGATCAAAGAAGCGGGAATGCAACCGCCGGAAGGACCACCGGTTTGAGCGGCTTTGAATTTTTTGCCGCCGGGAATACCGCCGCCGATTTCGTAAACGATTTCACGCAGAGTAGTACCCATGGGGATTTCTACCAGACCGGTGTTTTCGATTTTACCGCCCAAAGCAAATACCTTGGTACCTTTGGATTTTTCGGTACCCATAGAAGCGAACCATTCGGCACCCTTCAAAATGATTTGGGGAATGTTGGCGTAGGTTTCTACGTTGTTGATGATGGTGGGTTTGTCGAACAAACCTTTTACTGCGGGGAAGGGAGGACGAACACGGGGTTCACCACGATGACCTTCGATAGAAGTCAGCAAAGCAGTTTCTTCACCGCAAACGAATGCACCGGCACCCAAGCGGATGTCCATGTCAAAATCAAAGCCGGTACCGAAAATATCTTTACCCAGCAGACCGTAATCGCGAGCTTGGTTAATAGCGATTTGCAACCGTTTTACAGCGATGGGGTATTCGGCACGAACGTAAACGTAACCTTGGTTGGCACCGATTACGTAACCGGCAATTGCCATGGCTTCGATCAAAGCATGGGGGTCACCTTCCAAAATGGAACGGTCCATAAATGCACCGGGGTCACCTTCGTCGGCGTTACATACAACGTATTTTTGGTCAGCGGTTTGATTGAAAGCAAATTGCCATTTCATGGCAGTGGGGAAGCCGCCGCCGCCACGACCACGGAGACCGGAATCTTTCAAAATGGCGATAACGTCTTCGCGAGACAGTTCGGTTAAGCATTTACCCAATGCTTGGTAACCGTCTACGGCGATGTATTCGTCAATGATTTCAGGGTTGATTACACCGCAGTTACGCAAGGCAACACGTTTTTGCTTTTTGTAGAAAGCGGTATCGTTCAGAGAAGTAGCTTGGGTTTCGCCTTCGGCAGCATCGTTATAAACCAAACGGTCAACAATACGACCTTTGAGCAGGTGTTCTTCTACGATTTCGGGGATATCGTCTACTTGTACACGGCTGTAGAAGGTTCCTTCGGGATAAACGATCATAACAGGACCCAAAGCGCACAAACCGAAGCAACCGGTTTTTACGATTTTGATTTCGTCCTGAATTCCTTTGGCGGCCAGTTCTTTTTCCAAAGCAGTTTCCAAATGGGCACTGCCGGAGGAATTACAACCGGTACCACCGCAAATCAATACATGTGAGCGGATCATATTTTTACCTCCAATAGATTGGTTGATTTACTAATGTTGCATTTATTGTGCGTTGCCGATGGTGTATTCGGTAACGATATTGCCTTTTTTGAGGTGTTCGGCAACCACCCGTTTTACTTTGTCGGGGGTCATTTTTACGTAAGTAACCTTGTCTTTGCCGGATTCAAAAATTTCCACAACGGGTTCGTATTGGCAAATGCCGATACAACCGGTTTGGGTTACGGTTACGGTTTCAGACAGACCTTCGTTGTTTACTTCTTCTACAAAGGTATTCAGTACAGGACGGGCACCGGCAGAAATACCGCAGGTAGCCATACCTACAACAACGCGGGTACCGGCAACGCCTTCGCGAAGCACAACCTTGTCTTTCATTCTTTCACGGATAGCAGCGAGTTCAGCTAAAGATTTCATACAAACGAATCCTTTCAAAATGAATTTTATTTAAATTTATATGCAATATAAAATTTAAACGCTTTGATACTGTTCGGTCAGATCTTCCCGAATCCAGGAAATGACCTCGTAGGTGTTGAGAGGAACTTCTCCCAAAACCTCACGCATTTGTTTGGTGGAGAGGGTGACCTCTCCCAAGGGGGTGGTATGACGATATTCAAAGTCAATGTGAGGATTGCATTGAATCAAGGTACATACCGTTTCGGTAATATCACCGATCGGGGTAAAATCAATGTGATTTTTATAAAATATGGCTTTGGTTTCGGTACCGTGATTGACGGGATCGGCCTCAGCCGTTTGGGAAACAATGTCTACGTCACCGCCGGTTTGCCGTGCCGCCAAGGTCAGCAGAGGAATTCCCAATCCTACCTTGCGGGTGGTACGGGAGGTACAAAAAGGGTCTTTTACCTGTTCCAAAAATTCGGGGGACATACCGCAACCGTTGTCTTTGACCGAAACGGTCAAGGTTTCTTCGGTTTCGGCAAGTGTGATAAAAATAAGATCGGCACCTGCTTTGACCGAATTTTCGGTAATATCCAAAATGTTCAAAGATAATTCCTTCATAAACATCCTCCCGAAAGCAGACGGAAGATTTCTTTTCTTACCTTGTCACCGCTGTATGGCTCGTCCTCGATCTCAAAGAAGTTTTCCGCTTCGTTTATGTCCCACAAATAGTGAGCATCGGAACTAACCACTACGGGCTTACCTTTTAATATAGGAAATCGGTCTTCCAAATCGGCTTTGGTTTCTTTTTCTTTATATTCTACACAAGAAAAGGTGGGGCTGTCGGGGAAAAAACCCAACGTTGCCACAATGCCGTTGGAATCACGATCGATATGAGCGGGATAGATCAAGCCGTTCATACCTCTTACTGTCGAGACTGCCTGTTCCAAAGAAAGATCGGTGGCGTTTAACAGTAAATATCCTTCGGTACCAAGGGGGTTGTCTTCTTCATCCAAGATCCATTGTTCTCCGAAAATATCGGGTCGGTTTGGGATCTTAATGCGATGCTCTTGCACGGTTTCGTGAAAAGCCATAGCCTCTTCCAAGGTAGGAAACAAGCAAACCATGTGAATATCTTCAGCGGTGGTCAGCTCCATACCGGCTATGGGTATGATTCCTTGTTTTTTGCAAGCGACATAAAACGCAGGACAATTGCCGCAGGTGTTATGATCGGTCAGGGCCAATACCTGCAATCCTTTGATCGCCGCCATGCCCGCCAAATTGTTGGGTGTGTTGTCGTTGTCACCGCAAGGGGACAGGCAAGAATGAACGTGCAGGTCGTAGTAGTACCGATTCATGAAAGCAACGCGCCGATTTCGGCACACAAAGCAAAAGAGTCCTTTTGGCTGACAAACAAATTGATTCCTTGGGATTGGGCCTTTTCCAGCACTTGAGGTTCCACTTGGGCATCTTCTGCCAAAATCACGCAGGCACAATCGGTGAGCGACGCCACCGCAACCACGTTAATGTTGGTCATAATGGTGACCCAAGCATCACCGCTTTTGGCGCGTCCCATAACCCAACTGAGCAAATCGCCGCAGTAGCCGCCTTCAATTTCACGGTCGCCTTCGGGCATACATAATGCAGTTAAGGAAAGTTGTTTCGCCAAGGCTTCTACGGTCATGTTACGACTCCTCCTTTTGCTCCAATTCCCGTAACCGTTCTTTGATCTTGATGATGCAATCGTCCACGCGGGCGTTGCCTTTGACCACGTCTTCGGCCAACGCACGGCAGGTAGGTGCTCCGCAAGAGCCGCAATCCAAACCGGGTAAGGTTTTTTGTATGGCTTGAATTTCTGCCATCATGCGAATGGAGACCTGAATGTTGTCGTCTAATTGACCCAAAGGTCGGTAATCAAAATCAATTTTACCGATAAAATCCTCCGGCACAAACAAGGGATCATCGTTTTTGGGCGCACGGTTTTGCGAAACCGGCATATACCGCCGCAGATTTTGCAATCTTGCTTGTGCTATGTAGGGATTTGCCACGGTCATAACACCGCCTACACAACCGCCGGGACAGGCGTTGAGCTCTACAAATTCCAAGTTGGGGAGTTCGTCGGTTTCAATGGCGTCCAACAAGCGAATGACGTTGTCAATGCCGTCGGCAGCCAAATAGTTGTCGTTAAAAATGGCAGATGATTCACCGCCGGTCGATGCCCAAGACAACCCGATCATGCCGGTCTTGGTACCGGTTTCGGGGGCCTTTTTACGATCCATAATGCCAATTAAGCCAAAGTAAAAATCGCTCATGGAAGCTACGCAGTCGATATAGCGTTCTTCCTTTGGTTGATTTTTGATGTAGCTGACCTTGGCAGGGCAAGGGGAGATGAAGCAAACGCCGATATCCTCCGGTGTTAGGTCGGGATTTTGGGCAAGCGCCTCGCGACGAGCCAACATAGCGGCGACCTCCATGGGTTGGCGGATATCAATAATATTATCCTTTAAGAAGGGGAACCGCAAGGCAATTAAGCGGGACACCACGGGACAAGCCGAGCTAATGACCGGTTTTTGTTGCTTTTGGTGCTTTAAATAGCGACGGGTATAATCCGAAACCAATTCTGCCGCACGTGCTACTTCAAATACCGAATCGAATCCCAAGTCCAACAGACCTTGCAGAACGTAGTCGATATCGTCCAAATGGTCGAATTGACCGTAAAACGCAGGAGCGGGCAATGCGATCTTCCACTTGAAATGTGCGATCTGTTCGATCGGGTCATACTTGGCCTTTTTGGCTTTGTAAGGACACACACGAATACATTGACCACAATCGATACACCGATCGCTGTCAATGATTGCTTTGCCGTCTCGCACCCGAATGGCTTCGGTAGGACAATGGCTGATGCAATGGGTACAACCAATACATTTGGAATCGTCCAAATATACCGAATGCTGATATTTGCCCGGCATACACCGTCACCTCCCTACAGATAATGATTGCGTGTTTAGGAAAGATAAATGTCCATGGTAATGGTGGTTCCTTTCCCTAAGGCGGATTCCACTTCCATGTGATCGGAATAGCGTTTCATGTTGGGTAGGCCCATACCGGCGCCGAATCCCAATGAACGGATGTTGTCTTTGGCGGTGGAGTACCCTTCTTGCATTGCCAGGTCAATGTCGGCAATACCGGGGCCTTTGTCCGCCAGTACGATGTGGATTTTGTCCGAATCCACCGTGACGTCGGCTTTGCCGCCGCCGGCGTGAATGACCATGTTGATTTCACCTTCATACATGGCTATGGAAACCCGACGAATTACTTCGGGAGGGAACCCCATTTGGCGCAAAGTTTTTTTCACCTGTACCGAGGCTTCGCCCGCTGAGGTGAAATTTTCTCCGTCAACGTCAAAATGCAAGACTACGGCATCATTCATTGGACGTCACCTACCGCTTCCGGCTTTAATCCGCTGCTGTATAATTTGCCGCAGGCCTCATACATACGCTTGGAGGTGGCCAGTACAACGATTCCGCTTTCTTGGGCCAATTCCAAAATTTCAGGGGTGGGTTGCTTACTGCGAACGAACACAATGCAACGCATATCCATCATTTCGGCGGTGCGGACGACTTGGGAGTTGACAAGACCGGTAAGCAGTACCGCTTGATCTTTTACGTAAGCCAGTACGTCGCTCATCATATCGCTGCCACAGGCAGAGTGTACATCGTGGTCCAACGATTCTTCGCAGGCCAAAACCTTTGCGTCCAACAGTTCCATAATTTCACGGATTGTCATAATGGTTCACTCCTTTCTCTATTAGACTTTTTCGGGTGTTCGGAAAAGAAATTATTGGTATTTTTCCAAAATTCCTTTTACGTCTTTGGCAGTGATACGACCGTAAACGTCTTCGTCAACAACCAAAACGGGAGCCAAACCACAGCAACCCAAGCAACGAGTGCCCTCCAGGGTGAATTTGCCGTCTTTGGTGGTGCCGCCGCAAGGAATGCCCAGCAATTTTTCGGCTTCGTCTACCAAGGCTTGTGCGCCTTTTACATAGCAGGCGGTACCGGTGCAAATGGAAATGATGTGCTCACCTTTGGGTTCCAAAGAGAATTGAGCATAGAAGGTGGCAACGCCGTATACTTCGGTAACGGGGACGTCCAAACCTTCAGCAATAACCTGTTGGGTTTCCAAAGAGAGATACCCGAACAGTTCTTGCGCTTTTTGCATAACCGGCATCAAGGGGCCTTTGGTACCTTTTTGCTCGGCAATAAAGGCTTTCAGTTCTTCGGTTTTTGCTTGAATTTGTTCTTGAGTGAGTGCCATATCAACAATTCCTCCTAACAGAATTTTAAACTGTATTGACAATAATTTAACAAATCGGGTCATAAGAACCAATTTTGTCTCATCATTATAGCATACTTATTTCGAAAATACAACCTATTTTCCCATGAAAAAAACGGAAAAACAAAAGATTTTCCGTTTTTTTGAGTTTGTCAAAAAACTTTTTTGACAAACTGTCAGACTTTCAAGGAAGGGGCAGGATGGCATTTTCTTCGCTACATAAGGCGTACGACGGTACGTCGTGTAGCGAAAAAATGACAAATAGGTGCCAAAACGAGGAGAATTCGACATTCTCCCCGTTTTTCCTTTGGTTTGTTTTCTGTTTTGCTTCTCGGTCGTTTTGTTTTGTTATAAGGCGCTTATGTTCCTGTGCCTTATTTGACAGTCTGAAACGGAAAAACAAAAGATTTTCCGTTTTTTGACCGTTCCAATGAACAAACTATTCGTTTGACGACAAGGTTGCGTAGCAAATGTCGCCTTCGACCCGCAAAATCTTCACCGCTTGTATGGTGCCGATCAAGGCGGTGTCGCTTGCCACCGCCACCGATAAATAGTGCGGGGTGTGACCGTAATACAGGCCGTCTTTGATCTGTTCAAACAAAACGTTTTGTTTGGTTCCGATCTGGGCTTGCATGTATTGATCGGCAGAACGCTCGGCGGCGGCATTCAGCGCGGCGGCACGTTGTTGCTTGACTGCGGGATCCACCTGCTTCATGGCGGTGGCGGGGGTACCCTCCCGCGGGGAGTAAACAAAGGTATGAATTTTGGCAAAGCCTATTTTTTCTATAAACCGTAAGGTTTGTTCAAACTCCTCGTCGGTTTCACCGGGAAATCCGCACATAATGTCGGTGGTGATGGCGCATCCGGGAAAAAGCAATTTCAATCGGTTGGTCAATTGCTCATAAAAGTCGGCGGTGTAATGGCGATTCATGCGAGAAAGCACCGAGTCGCTTCCTGATTGCAAGG
>JAZRFL010000048.1:0-3384 GCA_045661365.1 Acutalibacteraceae bacterium
ACAGAACGCCATGGCTACGATCCGACTTTCCTCACCATGGATGGCAAAAACCTCGCCTTTACCGCCAAGGTCGGCAAAGGGCAAGCGGTTATCACCGGTCTTCCCTCTTTGTATTATGCGCTGGCCGAAACCGGCGACGAGTTGGTTTGCTGGCTGACCCAAAAAGCGCTGGAAGGAAGCGCTACTCCCTACACGCCCGGCGCGGCATTCGTTTCTCGTCGCGGAAACTACTTTGCGTATTACAGCCCCACGGACCAAAACAAAACCGCGGCCGACAAAATCTACGTGGATTTGTTTAGTCCTACCTTGACGGTGATTCCCGCAGGCACCTCGTTGCCGGTTAAAACCGCCCAACTGTATTACGACGTAACCGAAGCCGCCACAGACAAAAAACCCAGAATCGGATTTGTGGGGGCAACCGAAATGGCCCAGCGGGTAGAAAAAGCAAATTCCACCTCTTGCACCATTGCTTTCCCCTCCAATTCCAAAGCGTCCATTGTATTTTTCGGCAACGGAAAATATCCTCAATATGTTGAGGCGTTGCAAGGGTCAACCGAGCGAAAAGTAGAAACCGTGTGGGATGCAACCACAGGTGCGTTGATCGTGACCGTGCAAAACCGTAACGTAGCCAAAGACATTGAAATAACGGTTGATTGGGGCAATACGCCGTCATCTGATTTCTAATGGTATTTCCCCTTTTTGCGGTGTGCCGCAATAACATAAGAACCCCTATCCGTCGCAACGGATAGGGGTTCTTTGACAAATTAGAAAAACAAGCAGGTTTTGTGTCAACCTGCTGTTTTTGTTTTACACCACAATTTTGGCTTTGCTGCCGCCGGTGCGGTCTTTGGTAATAAGGATCTGCTTGTCTATGCGTTGCTTTAATTCCTCCACGTGGGAAATGATCCCTACCAAGCGATTTCCTTGCGCCAGCGAGGTGAGGGCTTGCATGGCGGTAGCAAGAGAGTTGGCATCTAAAGAGCCGAATCCCTCGTCCACAAACATGGTGTCCAGTTGGATCCCCCCTGCGGAGGATTGAATTTCGTCTGCCAATCCCAACGCCAGGGCGAGCGATGCTTTAAAGGATTCTCCGCCCGACAAGGATTGCACACTGCGACAACTGCCGTTGTAGTGGTCGATTACGTCCAGTTCCAAACCGCTTTTGCTACGGTTGTTTAGGGCCTCTTTGCGGCGGATCAGGTCGTATTGTCCGTTGGTCATGACCCGCAATCGTGTGTTGGCTCGGTGGATGATGCGGTCGAAATAATGCATTTGAATGTAGGTTTCCAGCATGACCTTATCTTTTCCGTTCAGGTCACCGTTGGCGGTGTCAGACAATTCCTTGACCCAAGCGTATTTGGTTTCGACCGCCACCAATTCATCTGCCTTGGCTTCAATATTTTGCTGTGCGGTTCGATTGATTTGTATTCGGTTATGAATCTCCTTGGCTTTTTGGTCTAACTGCTTTTGCCGTTCTTCCAAGTCGGTTTGTTTTTGGGTTTCCTGCTCTAAATCCACTTGCAGGTCTTCTCCCAACAATTTTTGAATTTCCTCCTTGGCGGCGGCCAACGAGGCCAATCGTTGGTTGCATTCTGCCAAGGCTTGGGTTGCCTGCTCACAGGCTTTGGCAAGGTGTTCGGCTTTTTCGGTCAAGCCCTTGATTTCGGCTTGGGCTCGCTCTGCGGTGTCAAAGGGAAGTTTGGCGGTAAGCTCGGCTATTCGTTCCGACAACATTTTGTTTTCGGCTGTTTTGGCTTTTAGGGTGTCGGTGACGGTGGTCAATTGTTGAGACAAGGATGCCAACGACTCTTGCTTTTTCGGCAATTCGGCTTCTATGGTGACCTTGCGATTGATCTTGCTTTGTGCCAGATCAACCGCTTGTTGCAATTGACGTGCTGTCTCATTCAGTTGTTGACAATGGGTAGCAATCACGTCTTTGACATTGTCAAAGGGTAGGTCGCCCAACAGCAAGGTAACGTCTGCCAACACGGTTTGTTTGTTTTGTTCCCAACTGCCCTTACGAGTCCCTGCTGTTGTACGGGCTTGGTTGGCGGCCTGAGTGGCTTGTTCTACCTTGGCAAGCAACCCTTCCAACCCCTCTTTGGTGGGGGCGTTTTGGGGTTTGGTCGCAACGCGAGGGTGTTGGGTGGAGCCGCAGACCGGACAGGGGCTGTTTTCTTGCAGGGTGTCTGCCAAAATACCCGCTTGTGCATCAAGATATTGTTGATTTTGACCTTTGTACTCGGTTTCCAGTTGCTCTGACAAAGCGTACTTTTGGTGGTAGTCGGTGAGCGCTTGCCGGTACTCTGCTTCGGCACGGGTCAGGTCGTTTAAACGATGATTCAGCGCTTGCAACTTGTCGATTTTTTCGTCTATTTTTGTTTTTTCTGCCTGTGCTTGCAGTTTTTCTTCGCCTGCCGTTGCCAGGGCTTTGAGTTCTTGCATGAACGCGGTAATCTCCGCTTCGGTTTGGGATATGTTGTTTTGCAGGTTGACAGTAGCCTGCTGTCCTTGCACCATGATTTTTTGGTTGTTTTCCCACAATGTTTGCTTATGGTTTCGCTCGTCGTAGTCGGGCAATAAAGCCTTAAGGACGGCTGCTTGATCGGTCAGTGCTTTGCTTTGCGGTAATTTTTCTTTCTCACGCGCCAAGTGTTGGGTTAAACGGATTTGTTCTTCCTTTTGCTTGGCGGTTTCGTCTTGGTTTTTGGCAAGATCTTCTTTGGCGCGCAAACGGTCGGTGGCTTTGGCAATACTGGCTTTGACTCGGTCCGCTTCTTTGTGCAAAGCGGTACGCCGTTGCTCGGTCTGTTCTTGCAAAGCAAGATCATCGTCCAATAATTTTTGCAACAAAACAAGGGTGTCGGCGGTGGTTAGATCACCGTTTTTGGCCTTTTGAACCCCCAGGGAATGAACGTTGTCTTGCTCGCAAACAATGCCAATCACGTATTGCTTTATGCTGTTGCCAAGCAACGTGCAGGTGTCTTTCAATTCCTTGGTTTGTTGACTTAGCCGCATTTGCAGGGTTTGAAAGGAAGCAGTTTTGAAAATGTGGCGGAAAATATGAATGCGTTCTTGGGTGGATGCCAACAGTAATTTTAAAAACGCTCCCTGGGCGATCATGGCGATTTGTCGAAATTGTTCACAATCGATTCCCAAAATCTCTTTTACGGCGGCATCGACTTCTTTAATCTTGGTTACCACGTTGCCGTCAGGGTAGGTGAGTTGAGCGCCGGCTTTTTGCGTGGTGGTACCGCCACCTCGCTTGGCTTCCCGTTCGTAATCCGGATTGCGGGTGATGGTATAGATTTTTTCTTTGTAGGAAAAGGTCAGAGTTACGGTTGTGGGGGTGGTATCGTCAGCGTATTTGGAGCGGAGCATGGA
>JAZRFL010000049.1:0-2064 GCA_045661365.1 Acutalibacteraceae bacterium
AGTATATCACCGATAGAATCATTAAACGCGCCGCAACTGGCAAGGGGCGGTATTTTGAAAAAGGGTCAGGTTGGTATTCTTGAAGGTAGCGGCGCGGAAGCTGTTGTTCCGCTTGAGAAAAATACCGAATGGGTTGGCAAAGTTGCTGACCAAATGTCCAGCGAAATTGATACATCTGATGCAGTCGGGGACGTTAAACGTTCCGTTGAAATCAAAACAGCACAAATCGGACTTGATACGGGAGCGGCAACTTTGGGTGTATCTGATGTATTGCGGGCTATGTCAACACAAACAGCCGGAATCAACAGCCTTTCAAATGAGTTCCGACAGGGTTCAACAAATCAAACCCCTGTTGTTATTCAACTTGATAAACGTGAGTTGGGTCGTGCTGTTATTGACACGGGCAACATGGAAAACGCCCGTATCGGTTCAAAACTGTCATACGGGGGTGCGTATTAATGATTACATTATGCAAAATTGACGGACGAGATTTCAGTTCAATTGCGGTTGCAATCGAAAAAAATTACACCGTTGTTGAAGGTTCTAACAGTGGGTATGCCGTATACCGTCACAGAGAAATCCGAGACATTAAAGGCGTTAAAATCGGACATTCAATCACGTTTTCGTCCGATGCTGACCCCGAATTGTTTGACGAATTGACGGCGTATTTGTTTGAAACTGTCCGCCCGTATGTTGTTTTGGATGCAATAAACGGACAAACTCCTATACAGTACGAAGCGGCATACAACACGGGGCATTGTAGAGTGTCACATATTGATGATGAACATGATGTTGTATACTGGGATGATTTAACCGTTGATTTTCGACCTATGGAAAATCAGATAGATATTGAGGATTAGGCGGTGTGATATGGCTATTAAATTAATATATAGGGGTGAAATACCGGGAGCCGCTGAGGGGGCAACTGTTAATATTTCGGTGGATGCTGAAAACTTTTCTACCCCCTCCCTCCTTCCCTTCGGGGCAGATACGGGCGGAATTGCAACGTTAGAGCCTAACGGATGGGGATTGAATCGTGATTACAAAGTTAAAGAGAATCAGTCCTTCGGTTTTTGGAGTTCTGAAATAAGTGACGGAAACGGGGATTTTGCGAATCCTCCTGTTATTACAGTAACTTTGGATAAAAAATATATCTTACCGGGAATAACGTTGAATTTTTCGCCCGTAACGGGCGAATTTTGCAAAACTGCAACAATAACATTATTTAATGACGGGTCAGAAGTCTATGTAAAGGATTTTGTTATTAATGATTCACGCTTCGATGTGGAATTTGACGGAGCAATTACGTTTGACAAAATTGTTGCAACTATCAACAAAACAAACTTCCCACATCGTAGAGCAAAAATTGAATTGTTGAGATGTGGCATTGTACGAGATATTTCGGCATCAAAAATTGAAACGTTAAATTTAATTAATGAGGTTTCATTGATTGCTGATACAATCCCACGAAACGTCATTGATGCAACGTTTCATACCGGTAAACAGACAAACATCGTTTTTCAGAACGGGCAAGCTTTGGAATTATACGAAGATAAAGACATGGTTTCAAAGTATTTTATTGACGATGGAAAACAAGAAGGTCAAACCGTTTATAGTGTGTCAGCTTCCGACCAATTAGATTTATTGGAAAACTACCAATACTATCCCTCATACCGAGAAAATGACGGGATATGGTTTAAACCCGTGCTTGCATCGACAATTTTAAATAATATTCTTGGTGGTATGTACGAATTTGAACTGTCACCCGAGTTGACAGACGTAAAACTTCAAGGGTACTGTCAAGAGGGTTCAATGAGTAATGCACTACGTCAGGTTGCATTTGCGCTCGGTGCTTATATTGATGTTTTGGGGAAAAAAATAAAAATCAGCAAAGTGAATACAACCCGAACGAGTGAAATTCCCGCCGCTGAAACCTTTGCTGATGGGGTTCTTGAAAACATGAAAATGGTCACAAGTGTAACGGTGCGTGGGTGTTATATACAAAATGTACACCCCGAAGATTCATATCACCCCCACTACGTTCAAACACCAAACGGGGCATAT
>JAZRFL010000050.1:0-1292 GCA_045661365.1 Acutalibacteraceae bacterium
TCGTGGAGGGGGGGATCCAAGAAACGGATGGTAACAGGGTTACCGCCCAAAGCAGTATACAAAGCTTCGAAGTCGCCTTGTTGATAGGGCAAAATCTTGTCCAGAGCGGCTTCACGTTCTGCCAAAGTATCGGCACAGATCATTTCGCGGAAAGCGGCGATACGATCGGCTTCGAAGAACATGTGCTCGGTACGGCACAAACCAATACCTTCGGCGCCCAATTCAACCGCTTTTTTCGCGTCGGCGGGGGTGTCGCCATTGGTGCGAACTTTCAAGGTACGGAATTCGTCACCCCAAGTCATAATGGTTTCGAATTCG
The DNA here is from genome assembly GCA_045661365.1 of Acutalibacteraceae bacterium. Taxonomy (GTDB): domain Bacteria; phylum Bacillota; class Clostridia; order Oscillospirales; family Acutalibacteraceae; genus UMGS1484. Next base: position 319 of record JAZRFL010000050.1, read on the forward strand.
CCTACAATAGCGGCTTCCACAGTGGGGATGATACCGACATAGATGGCACCGGTAGAACCGTCGATGGAGATGTAGTCGCCTTCCACGAAGGTTTTGCCGGCCAGTTCGAATTTCTTGTTTTCTTCATCCATTTTGATGTCGCCGCAACCGGAAACACAGCAGGTACCCATACCACGGGCAACTACGGCTGCGTGAGAGGTCATACCGCCACGAACAGTCAAAATACCTTGAGAAGCTTTCATACCGGTAATGTCTTCGGGAGAGGTTTCCAAACGAACCAAGATAACCTTTTCGCCACGGTTGTTCCAGGCTTCGGCATCTTCGGCGGTGAAAACAACTTTACCGCAAGCGGCACCGGGAGAAGCACCCAAACCTTTACCCATGGGGGTAGCGGCTTTCAGGGCTTTTACGTCAAATTGAGGATGGAGCAAGGTGTCCAAGTTACGGGGATCGATCATAGCAACGGCTTGTTTCTTGTCGATCATGCCTTCGGCTACCAAATCGCAAGCAATCTTCAAAGCAGCTTTGGCGGTACGTTTGCCGTTACGGGTTTGCAGCATATACAGTTTGCCGTTTTGGATGGTAAATTCCATATCCTGCATGTCACGATAGTGATCTTCCAGGATAGCGCAAACTTTATTGAATTCAGCGAAAGCTTCGGGGAATTTTTCTGCCATTTGAGCGATGGGCATGGGAGTACGAACACCGGCAACAACGTCTTCACCTTGAGCGTTTACCAGGAATTCACCCATCAGGCCTTTTTCACCGGTAGCAGGGACACGGGTAAAGGCAACACCGGTACCGCAATCATCACCCATGTTACCGAAAGCCATCATTTGTACGTTAACAGCGGTACCCCAGGAATAAGGAATATCGTTGTCACGACGGTATACGTTAGCACGGGGGTTGTCCCATGAACGGAAAACAGCTTCGATAGCGCCCATCAACTGTTCCTTAGGATCAGAGGGGAAGTC
>JAZRFL010000051.1:0-2390 GCA_045661365.1 Acutalibacteraceae bacterium
AATTTCACAGGCGCTTTCCAATATCGCGCAGATAGGCAAAAACCTTGTGCAAGGTATTTGGAACGGTATTTCCAACGTCGCACAATGGGTACTTGACAAAATCAAAGGGTTCGGGCGCTCCATCCTGAACGGAATAAAAAAGATATTCGGTATCGGTTCCCCGTCGAAAGAAATGGCGTATTTCGGCGAAATGCTTGACGCCGGTTTGGCACAGGGCATTGAAGGGAATACAAGACCCATTACAAACGCTATTGACGATATAACATCGATGACAACGAAAGGATTTAGCGCGGAGTTGGGTATGCACGCGGACGATGTTACCGGAGGCGCGTATAGTAGAAGCGGCAACAACTATGACATCAGTATTACGGTCAACGGGGTTGCCGGACAAGACGTAAACGAACTGGCGACCGCAGTTGCAGAACGGCTGTCGTTTGAAATCCGTCGGAGGGAGGCGGCGCTGGCGTGAACGGATACTTTATTTTCGACGGAATTGATACACGGAACTACAGCGTGATAATCCTCGGCGGGGAAACATTTGCCGCGCCGGAAAGGGATGTGGAAATCATACAGATTCCCGGACGTAATGGTGCGTTGACGCTGGACAACGGACGATATAACAATATCGACACAAGGTATCAGGGCGTCATGCAAGGCAATTTTTCTTCCGGGTTCGGTGCGTTCAAGGCTGCGCTCATGGCGAAGATAGGATATAAAACTTTGCGCGACAGTTATCACGCGGACGGGTTCAGAATGGCACGCCTTGTGGACGGGTTAAACCCGCTTCAAGGCGTGCAAAATATATCGGGCGCTTTTGAGATTCGCTTTGATTGTTACCCACAGTTTTTCCTTGACAGCGGTCAGAGTTACGCGGAGGTGGCGAACAACGGAACTATCAGCAATCCAACAAGTTTCGACGCTTTGCCGCTTATTCAGGTGACATTTTCCACGACGCCAAGGAACGGCACAGTGACGGTAAACGGGAAAACGATAACATTCAACGCGATGGGTGGGACGAACGTCTACATCGACTGCGAAGACCAGAACGCCTACCGAATCTCCGGTCAGAACGAAATCATAAGCCAAAACGGAAGGATCGCCCTCGACGATGATTTTCCGCAGTTGAAGCCGGGGAGCAACACCGTCGCATATACCGGTAATATTTCGTCCGTCAAAATTATGCCGAGGTGGTGGACGCTATGATCCCTGCTCTTTTTGAGGATGGTCTGACCGCCGCACCGTCATCCGGGGCTATCGGCATAGGGAAACTTGCTGATTGTGTATCATGCAAAGTGGAAAGAGAAATCAACGGGATGTATGAATTGACGATTCTATATCCCATGAGCGGTCAGTTCTACGAATCCATCGCACTCCGGTCACTCCTGCTGGTCAAGCCCGATCAGATGACCGACCCGCAGTTATTCCGTGTGTACCGCATAGGAAAACCAATGCGAGGCATTGTTACTATAAACGCCCGTCACATCTCTTATGATATGGCGGGCTACGTTGTGGAACCGTTCTCGGCGTTGTCCATCGCGACGGCGTTGAACGGGATCGCAAACCACGCCACGCCAGCCTGCCCGTTCTCGTTTTCTACTACGCGCAGCGCGGATGCATCATTCACAGTGAAGAAACCGGATGCTATTTGGTCACTCATGGCGGGGCAGGAAGGGAGCCTGCTGGACGTTTACGGCGGGGAATACGATTTTGATAACTTTTCTGTAACGCTTGAAAACCAACTTGGAACCGACCGGGGCGTGAGTATCCGCTACGGAAAAAACCTATATGATTTACAGCAGGAAGAAAACTGCGCGGCTGTTTATACATCCGTATTTCCGTACTATTACGACGATACAAGCGGCACACTTATTACACTGCCGGAAAAAACGATAGATGTTGGCATTACCGCGTCATACGATCGCGTACTTTCTTTGGATTTAACAGACAGGTTCCAAGAGCCGCCGACGGCGGACGCCCTGCGGACAGCGGCGGAAAACTACATCGCGAAAAATACTATTGGCGTCCCGGATGTTAGCCTGACGGTTGATTTTGTTCCGTTGTGGCAAACAGAGGAATACAAAGACGTTGGGCTGCTTGAATCCGTGCAACTTGGCGACACAGTTACTGTGCAGTTTCCGAAATTGGGCGTTGACGCAACGGCAAGAGCCGTTGCGTTCGTATATGACTGTCTTAAGGACAGGTACGAGTCAATTACACTTGGCAAGGTGAAAAGCAGCCTTGCAGCCATTGTGGCGGCGCAGGCGAAGGAAATAGATGACAAGCCCTCCGTGAGCATCGTGGAGCAGATAAGCACCATGCTGTCACAAGCCATGATGGGCGTGCACGGAGGGGCTGTGAGGCTTGTAGATTCCAACGGCGACGGGATGCCG
>JAZRFL010000052.1:0-7465 GCA_045661365.1 Acutalibacteraceae bacterium
ACCGCTTGGCCTCCGACTTAATTACCGCATACTCAAAGCTGTTGGGATTGAGGGCGAATTGGCAGTTACAGCCGCCCACGATGCCCAAAGCCGAAACAATGTTCATAGAAGCGGTACGCAACATTTGATATTCCCGATTTGACAAGGTCAAAGCAGGGGCTACTACGATTGAGTCGCCGGTGTGTACCCCAACCGGGTCAAAGTTTTCCATAGAACAAACCGCAATTACGTTGCCTGCGGCGTCGCGCATGGTTTCAAATTCGATTTCTTTCCAACCGAAAATGTATTTTTCAACCAAGATTTGGGTAATGGGTGAAGCGTCTAACCCGGTTTTTGCCACAATACGCAATTCGTCTACGTTGTTGGCAACACCGCCGCCCGAACCGCCCAAGGTAAAGGCGGGACGAACAATAACAGGGTAACCGATTTTGTCGGCAATTGCCAAAGCGGTGTCTAAATCTTCGGCAATGTCAGAGGGAATACTGGGTTCGCCGATTTCGTCCATAGTGTCTTTAAACATTTGACGGTCTTCGGCTTTGTCAATGGCTTCGCAGTTGGTACCAATCAAACGAACACCGTGTTGTTCCAAAAAGCCTTCTTTGTTCAGTTGCATAGCAAGGGTCAAACCGGTTTGACCGCCCAAACCTGCCAACAAACTGTCGGGCTTTTCTTTTATGATAATGCGTTTAATGGTTTCAACCGTCAAGGGTTCCAAATAAATTTCGTCTGCCAAAGCCTTGTCGGTCATGATGGTGGCAGGGTTCGAGTTAACCAATACTACGTTTACGCCCGCTTCTTTCAAAACACGGCAGGCTTGTGCACCGGCATAGTCAAACTCGGCGGCTTGTCCAATTACAATCGGACCGGAGCCGATTACCATAACTTTTTTTATTGAAGTATCAAATGGCATATTAGTTTCCTCCCATCAAGCTGACAAAGCGGTCAAACACAAATGCGGTACTACGGGGACCGGAATGAGATTCGGGTTCAAACTGTACCGAAATGGCTTTGGCATCTTTGTATTCCAAACCTTCGCAGGTGTTGTCGTTTAAGTTGTAAAAGGTGATAACCCCTGTTTTAACTGTGTCGGAAACAACGGCATATCCATGGTTTTGAGAGGTGATGTAGGTAGCATCTTCTCCAATTGCTTTGGCGGGTTGATTGCCGCCGCGGTGACCATAGGGCAGTTTTATCACGGTGCCCCCTTGAGACAAAGCCAACAATTGGTGACCCAAGCCTACGGCAAGCATGGGAACTTTGCCAAACAGTTCACCGATTTGATTTACAATTTCGGGATTTTTGGCAGGGTCGCCGGGGCCACCCGATAAAATAACACCGTCGGGCTTCATAGCCAAAATATCGGCGGCAGAGGTAGAGGCGGGTACCAAGGTAACCGAACACCCTACGTCGTTTAATTCGGTAATCAAACTTTGTTTCACACCCAAATCAAGCATTACGGTGTTGTATTTTGCTTGGTCGGCAGAGTAGGTTACGGTTTGGGTTGTGGTTACCGCTTCAACCGCTCCTTCAATGGTATAGGTTTCGGCAATTGCCAAATCAGCGGGCAAGGTGTCGGTGATGATTGCGTTTTGCACCCCTTTGTCACGCAAAATTCGGGTCAAAGCACGGGTGTCGACTCCGCAAATACCGGGTACACCTTGTTGCTTCAAATAGGTGTCTAAATCATATTCGCAACGGAAGTTCGACGGTTTTTCACACCACTCCCGCACAACGTATCCTTTGACACAGCATTTGCCTTGTACATCTTCTTCAATCATGCCGTAATTACCTACCATAGGGAAGGTTTGCAACAAGATTTGTCCGTAATAGGCGGGGTCGGTCAAGGATTCAATGTAACCCACCACAGCGGTGTTGAACACAAGTTCGCCCACGCAACTGCCGGTAGCACCAAATCCTTTTCCTTCGAACACGGTGCCGTCTTGTAATACTAAATAGGCTTTTCTCATTCTTGTCACCTCATCGATATATAGAATCAGCAAGTAACTTGCTGAAATTGTTCAAACGTTCTTTTATAAGGTAGCCGCCATAACCGCTTTAATGGTGTGCATACGGTTTTCGGCTTCTTCGAACACAATAGAGCGAGGCCCTTCAAACACGCTGTCGGTAACCTCCATGCTATCGCGCCCGAATTTTTCTCCCATTTCTTTACCAATGGTGGTTTTGTGGTCGTGGTACGAGGGGAGGCAATGCATAAATACCGCATTGTCGGCGGCTTTGTCCATCAATTGGTCGTTGACCTGATAGGGCGAAAGCTCGCGAATTCGTTCTTCCCAAATTTCCACCGGTTCCCCCATGGAAACCCATATGTCGGTATAAATGACGTTGGCATTTTGCACCGCTTTGTCGGGGTCAGATTCAAAGGTGAGGGTAGCACCCGATTGTTTTGCCAATTCTTGTGCTTTTTCAATCAAAGCAGGGTCGGGAAAATACTTGGCAGGAGCGCAAGCGGTAAAGTTCAGACCCATCATGGCGCAACCGATCATAAGAGAATTGCCCATATTAAAGCGGGCGTCACCCATGTACACAAAGTTAATGCCTTTTAAGTAACCGAAATGTTCTTTTATGGTTAAAAAGTCGGCAAGAATTTGGGTGGGATGAAATTCGTCGGTCAAGCCGTTCCATACCGGAACCCCGGCGTGAGCCGCAAGTTCTTCTACAATCGCTTGCCCGTAACCGCGGTATTCAATACCGTCGTACATTCTGCCCAGTACACGGGCGGTGTCGGCAATGGATTCTTTTTTACCGATTTGCGAACCCGAAGGGTCTAAGTAGGTTACGCCCATGCCAAGGTCGCGGGCGGCTACTTCAAATGCACAACGGGTACGGGTACTGGTTTTTTCAAAAATCAGCACAATGTTTTTGCCTTCGTGCATGCGATGGCTAATGCCCATCTTTTTTTGTTTTTTCAAGTCGGCTGCCAAATCAATCAAGCCGCCGATTTCGTCGGGGGTAAAATCCAACAGTTTTAAGTAATGTCTGCCTTTGATATTCATATGGGTACTCCTATGAGGAAAAATTTATAAAACCTTTGCCAAAAAGCTTTTCAGCCGTTCGCTTTGCGGATTGTTAAAGATTTCGTCGGGGGTGCCTTGTTCAACAATGACACCTTCGTCAATAAAGATGATTCGTTCACCCACTTCGCGAGCAAAGCCCATTTCGTGGGTAACTACCACCATGGTCATGTTGGCATGTGCCAATTCTTTCATAACGTCCAGTACTTCGCCAACCATTTCGGGGTCAAGGGCGCTGGTGGGCTCGTCGAACAACATTACTTCGGGTTCCATGCACAAAGCGCGTACAATCGCTACCCGTTGTTTTTGACCGCCCGACAGTTGCGAGGGATAAGCGCCCGCTCGGTCTGCCAAACCTACCCGTTCCAACAAGCCCATGGCTCGTGCTTCGGCATCGGCTTTGGAAAGACCCAACAACATTTTGGGAGCAACCGTCATATTTTCCAACACGGTCATGTGGGGGAACAGGTTAAATTGTTGAAACACCATGCCCATTTTTTGACGCAGTTGGTTGATGTTGGCGTTTTTGTCGGTCAAATCGGCACCTTTGAAGTAAATGTGACCGTCGGTAGGGTTTTCTAACAGGTTAAGGCAACGCAAAAAGGTGGATTTACCCGAACCCGAAGGCCCAATGACACACACAACCTCGCCGGGTTTGATTTCAATATCAATTCCATTTAAAACGTTGTGTTTGTCAAATTTTTTATATAAATTCTCAACCTTTATCACTTTTACGTAACCTCTTTTCGAATTTGGATAACAACCAGGTTAAAATCAGTACAATCACCAAGTAAGTGATTGCGGTTACCGCCAAAGGATTCACCGAGTCATAGGTAATGTTACGAACTTGGCTGGCGGCACGGGTCAAATCACGAACTGCTACGTAACCTGCCACCGAGGTTTCTTTCAACAGGGCAATCATTTCGTTACCCACAGCAGGCAACATGTTTTTGATTGCCTGAGGAAATACCACCTTGCGCATACCTTGTAAACGAGACATACCCAAACTGCGGGCGGCTTCCATTTGACCTTTGTCTACCGCCGAAATACCGCCGCGAACGATTTCAGAAATATAAGCGGCAGAGTTCAAACCAAAGGCGATGATACCAACCATAATACCGTTGTTGGAATCAGAGAAAATGATATAGTATACAATTAACAACAACACGGTCATGGGAATACCGCGAATCACCGTAACATAGGTGCTAAACAACCAAGAAACAGGTTTTAAGGGTTTAAAGTCTTCGGCAAAATATTTCACCACTGAAATAACCGTGCCCAAAGCAATACCCAGCAACAAAGCACCAACGGTAATGATTAAGGTGTTTTCCAAACCTTCTAACAACCACAAATAACGGTCGTCGGTTAAAAAAGTGTCCGCCAATTGGTCAAGCCAACCGTTCACCGCATTGATAATTTGATTGAACCATTCTTGAATTGCGTTGAAGGCGTCAATAAACCAATTTTGGATAGATATTGGGATCATGTTTTATCTCCTATTAAAGTTCTAACGAAGGTGCAAAAAGCACACCTTCGTTAGAAGATATCAAGTATTATTGTTTGGGGGAAACGTAAGGAACGTTGTATTTGTCAAAAATAGCTTTCATGGTGCCATCGTCAATCATGGCATTGATTTCGTCGCTGAAATGTTTAGCCAAATCGGTGCTGCCTTTTTGGAAAGCAAAACCATAGGGTTCGGTGGTCATGGCTTCGTCTAACATTTTTACGGTAGCGTCGCCTTCAATCATTTTAACAGCTACTTCGTTGTCAACTACCAAAGCGTCTACTTTGCCGGAGGTCAAAGCGGAAAAAGCGTCGTTGTTGGCTTCAAAAGCAGAAACGTTGTAGTTGTTGCTCAAGCAATATTTTTCGGCAGTGGTACCGGTTTGAACCGAAATGTTTTTGCCTGCCAAATCAGCTTTGGAAGCAATGGGGCTGTCTACTTTAACAACAATGGATTGTGCTGCCAAGAAATAGGGGTCGGTAAAATCGGCGTTCTTTTTGCGGTCTTCGTCAATGGTAATACCGGAAACACCAACGTCATATTTCCCTGCTTGTACACCGGGCAATACTGCGTCAAAGTTTACTTGTTGAATATCAAGGGTAATACCCCATTTTTTAGCAATGTGATTTAAAATGTCAATTTCAATACCAACAACTTCGCCGCCTTCAATGGATTCAAAGGGAGGGAAGTCGGGGCTGGTGGCAATTACGATTTTGCCGGCTGCTTTAATGTCTTCATAGGTTTTTACGGTGGATTCGTCGCTAACGCAGCCAACACAGCACAGCAAGGTGCAAATTGCCAATACGAGAGCAAACAGTTTTACAAATTTTTTCATGATAAAAACTCCTTTTTTATGTTTAATTTCATTGATTAACAAAAAGTCTGCACATAGTCAAATTGTGCTTGCAACGAGGCTACCGAAGGGCCGCCTGCGCTGGTACGGGAAAAGGTGCAGGTTTCCAGCGAAATCGCTTGCCATAAATCGTCGTCAAACAAATCGCTAAAGGATTTGTAATCTTCCATAGGCAAGGTTTCCAGCACCAAATGCCGTTCTATACATACTGCCACGATTTGCCCCACGATTTTGTAAGCACTGCGGAAGGGCAACCCCTTTTTCACCAAATAGTCGGCAAGGTCGGTGGCGTTGATGAACCCTTCCCCCGCCGCTTTCAGCATGTTGGCGGGAATGGCTTTCATGGTTTGAATCATAGGAGCAAAAATTCCAAGGCAAGCCTTGACCGTTTCCAAACTGTCAAATATGGCTTCTTTGTCTTCTTGCATGTCTTTGTTATAAGCAAGAGGCAGTCCTTTTAAGGTGGTGAGCAATGCTAGCAGGTCACCGTAGACCCGACCGGTTTTGCCGCGAACCAGCTCTGCCATGTCGGAATTTTTCTTTTGCGGCATAATCGAGGAACCGGTGGTGTAGCTGTCGTCTAACTCCACAAACTTGAATTCCCACGAAGACCACAAAATGATCTCTTCCGAAAACCGAGAAAGATGGGTCATGATCAAAGCGAAGGCGCTCATTAGTTCCACGCAAAAGTCCCGATCGGAAACCCCGTCTATAGAGTTGAGCATGATTCCGTCAAAGCCCAAAGCCTGAGCGGTCATGGCGCGGTCGGTGGGGTAGGTGGTTCCTGCCAAAGCACAGGAGCCCAAGGGGGAGTAGTTCATTCGCTTGACCGCATCTTGCACCCGCGTAATGTCACGGGTGAACATCATGGCGTAGGCCATTAGGTGATGGGCAAAGGTAATGGGCTGTGCCCGTTGCAAATGGGTGTACCCGGGCATAATGGTTTGGGTGTGCGCTTTGGCTTGGGAGAGGATCGCAACCAGCAATTGCTTGAGCAGATCGATCACCTGTTCGGATTGATCCCGCAAATACAGGCGAATGTCCACCGCCACTTGGTCGTTGCGGCTGCGGGCGGTGTGTAACCGCTTGCCTACGTCACCAATGCGGCGGGTAAGCTCCGCTTCAACAAACATATGAATATCTTCGGCGTTCATGTCGATTGGGGTTTTGCCCGCTTCAATGTCGGTCAAAATTTCTTCCAACGCGGCTATGATTTGTTGACTGTCTTGGGGGTCAATAATACCGGTAGCACCCAACATGGCGGCGTGCGCCATAGAACCGGTAATGTCTTGCCGCACCATTTTGCAGTCAAAATGAATCGAAGAGTTAAAGTCGTCGGCTTGCTTGTCCAAAGCTTTGGCAAAGCGGCCTGCCCACATTTTATCGCTCATAGTGAAACAACCTTACTTGTTTTCGTTTTTTTGATTGGCTCTGGCTTGCACTTCAATCGGCAAACCAAACAGGTTGATAAAGCCGGTAGCATCGGCTTGGTTGTAAACCTCGTCTTCGTCAAAGGTTGCGATTTCGGGGTCGTACAAAGAGTAAGAACTCCAAACGCCGGCGTTAATCATGTTTCCTTTGTACAGTTTCAGGCGAACTTTACCGGTGCAGTTTTTCATCAGCACGTCTACAAAAGCAGACAAGGCTTCACGCAGGGGGGTGAACCATTGACCGTTGTAAACCAAATCGGCAAAGGTAACTGCCAACTCTTGTTTTTTGTGAGCGGCATATTTGTCAAGACACAAGGTTTCCAAAACGTTCAAGGCTTTGTAAAGAATAGCACCACCGGGAGTTTCGTAAACACCACGGCATTTCATGCCAACCAAACGGTTTTCAACAATATCCAAAAGACCAATGCCGTTGGCACCGCCCAATTCGTTGAGTTTCAAAATGATTTCTTTGGCGGTCATTTTTTCGCCGTCCAAAGCAACGGGTACACCTTGTCCAAAATCCGAGGTGATGTAGGTGGGCACGTCGGGAGCGACAATGGGAGAAACGCCCATTTCGAGGAACCCTTTTTTTTCATAGGTGGGTTCGTTGCCGGGATCTTGCAAATCCAAACCTTCATGGCTCAAG
>JAZRFL010000053.1:0-5658 GCA_045661365.1 Acutalibacteraceae bacterium
CCCCACTTGGGCGCTTCTACGCCCGAATCGGAAGACAATTGCGCTTCTATGGCCGCAGGGGAACTGATCGATTTCTTGGAAAACGGTAATATTGTGAATTCGGTAAACTTCCCTGCCGTTTCTTGCCCCCGCAGCGGCAAATGCAGAATCTGCATCATTCACAAAAACATTCCCAATATGCTGTCTGCCATTTCGGCCATTGTTTCCGGCAACGGTATTAACATTGAAAATATGTTGAACAAATCCAAAGGCGATTACGCTTATACCATTTTGGATATTGATGCCGAAGGAGAAGCCTTGAAAAAGGATTTAGAAGCCATTGACGGTATCATTCGTATTCGCATAATCTAAGCACAAAGCACAAGTTTACAGCCCCGACAAGGACAAACCTTGTCGGGGCTGTTGGTTTTATTTAAAAGCACTATCGACCTCCATCGATATCATAATGAAGGATCAAATCCATGAGCGGAGCAGTAATTCCCCCCACACAAAGCAAGGCGTTTCCCAATTCAAACAACTTACTTCCAATGTTTGCACTAAGATAGGGTTGGTTAAGCACTGACGGAAACCAAGTAACAATTCCACATACTGCAAACGCTAAAATTGACAAATAAACCGATATAATCATAACCTTCATGGGGTAGTCATGCACCATGTCCAACATCATAACAACTGTCGAAATCCAACGTTTCATATCCTGTCACCTCATCTGGCTTCATTGTAACAAACAAGCCAATCGATCACAAGATATGAAATCTTGGAGAATTTACCATGTATAGGCAAAAAACAAAAAGGTAATCAATCGGCTCGTCTTTTGCTCAAATTGATTACCTTTTGCTTAAATTGCTTCTTTGATTTTATCTAATGCGCATTTTTCCAATCGACTGACCTGTGCCTGAGAAATACCAACTTCTTTTGCCACCTCCATTTGAGTTTTTCCTTTTAAAAACCGCAGCGAAACGATTCGTTTTTCTCGTTCACTCAAATTACGGATCGCTTCTTTCATGGCAATTTCATCCAACCAATTTTTATCGTTGGAATTGTCACCCAATTGATCCTCTACATAGATCGTATCTCCCCCGTCGGAATAAATCGGTTCACTAAGGGAAATGGGCTCAACCACGCTCTCTAACGCCATAACGATTTCTTCCTTGGTTTTTTTCATAGCAGTGGCGATTTCTTCAATCGTAGGCTCTCGTTGCAACTGTACTTGCAACGTTTCTTTGGTCTGCATCGCATGATATGCTGTATCTCGTATAGAACGAGCCACTCGCAATTTTCCGTTATCACGCAAATAACGACGCAGTTCTCCCAAAATCATTGGCACAGCATAGGTTGAAAAACGAACGTCAATATCCAAATTAAATCGATCGATCGCTTTGATCAAACCAATACATCCCACCTGAAACAGATCGTCGGGGGTTTCACCTCGGGGAATAAACCGTTGTACCGCACTTAGCACCAATCGCAAATTACCGTTGATCAATTCTTCGCGAGCTTTGGTATCGCCTTGCCGCGCCAAACGAAGCAATCGCATTTTTTCCTCTTCGCTTAACACCTGAAGTTTTGCGGTATTGACACCGCAAATTTCCACCCGATTGTACTGCATAACCATATCCCCTTTCTGCTGTTAGTATTGGCAAAAAAAGGGGGCGTTATCCTTTAAGAAACCTGTTCCAATTCAACTTTCAATCGACAAATAATTCGTTTTTCCAATCGCGAAATGTACGATTGGGAAATCCCCAACATATCTGCTACTTGTTTTTGCGTCAACTCCTCTTGACCGTCCAGACCAAATCGCAAATTCATGATTTGTTTTTCTCGTGACGGCAACCGATCGATCAACACTCGCAACGTACGAAATTCATCATCTTGCTCAATTTCTCGACCAACAATATCGCTATCGGAACCCAAAACGTCAGAAAGCAAAAGTTCATTTCCATCCCAATCTACGTTTAACGGTTCATCTAACGATAACTCCCCTTTTAGAGATGACGTTTTTCGTATGTACATTAATATTTCATTTTCGATACACCGTGAAGCATAGGTAGCTAATTTAATGTTTTTTTCCGGAGAAAAGGTGTTAACAGCTTTAATCAAACCAATGGTACCAATGGAAATTAAATCTTCGATTCCCGCACCTACGACATCAAATTTGCGTGCAATATACACCACCAAGCGCAAATTATGGGTGATCAGTTTTTCCCGCACCAACGGATCCCCTTGCTTGAGTTGTTCCATCAACAGACGCTCTTCCTCTTTGCTCAGCGGAGGCGGCAGCGCGGTGTTGCCTCCGATATAGTCGATTCGTTTGGCAAAAAAGCGAATCCACCATTGTTTTAGCATATTTTTGATTGTTTGAATCATCCCATTCCATCCTTTCCATCAAATCTTTACCGACCAAAGCCTGAAAACTTTGCTTCCACTCTTTGGGTGCAATCGCAACGACAACGCGCGTAAACAATGCCTGTTTTTTATCATAAACCGCCGTCATTCTTTCACATATACCGCTTTGTAGAACACCGTTGCCATCTACTGTTTCAAAGGGAAGCAACCGATAGGTCAACGACTGATCTCCAAACAATTTTTTTGCTACCGACGGGGTCACCATGATCAACGGTCGATCGTTATATAAATCTTGTAAGGCAAAACCGGTATCCACTTGAGCGGTTAAGCCTATCGTGCAATCCCCTTGCTGCAAATGAAGTTGGACATAATCGGGGGTAACGTCGGTACCAAAGTTTTTACGAAACAATCGTAACACGATATAACAGAACAAGGTAGCAATTACCACCATAATGGGTGAAAGGTTATAATATACCATTCCGTTTTCCACGTACAATCCTGCTACGTGTGTTACTTCAAACAATACCGTCATGGTTCCACCAAACAAAAGGGTTGCTGACAGCAATGCGCCTGTCAGTTTGCAAAACTTTTTCAACGAGCAGCACCCAAATGCTATGATTACCCCTATGGAAGCCATTAGCATACGAATCACCACATTTATAAACAAGGCAAGCGGTGGCAATAAAATAATAAGAGAACCCAACGATAATGCAAACGATGCTGCCAAATTACGAAAACCGCGTAATGGATGTTTGGTAATTTTGGCAACTGCAGACAGCAGAAAATAATTTACGAACAAGTTGATTGCCAGCAATACGTCTAAATACATAACTGTCATTTCCCTCACGCCCCTTTTACCAAACAAAAGTATACCCCCGAAACACCACAGAATCCTGTCGTGTTTCGGGGGTAAAGTTTGTCGTTTTGTTTCTATTCTTCTTCGGTTTCTTCGGGGTCGGTTTCTTCAGCGGTAACACCGTTGGTCTTCCAAGCATCATACTCAGGAATCTTGACCTGCGTAATATTGGCATAGGTACCGCCATATGGAGAGGACCGAGTGACCTCGGTTGTAGCCACCCCACCGTGCACCATGCAAGCACCGGGGAAATTGGTGTTTTTGTAGTATCCTGTCATAGTTTTAGGACATTTATCGGTAGCGATATTGCCCGATTCAGAACAGTATTTATACACCACCACGTTACGGGAACGGTTAAAATCACACTTTTCTTTATTGGCCATGACGTTTTTCATAGTTTTCTTAAAAATAGCAGGAGCGGGGTTGGCGCCACCGGGTAGGTTGTCGTTTTCATCATAACCACACCATACAACACTAACATAGTACGGTGTGCCACCTGCAAACCAACAGTCGTGTTTATTGTCGGTGGTACCGGTTTTGCCAAACAACGGCCAACCGCCCAAAGAAGCCGCGCCGCCGGTTCCCATTGTAATAACCGTTTGCATCAGTTCATTCATAATATCGGCAGTTTCAGGGGTAATACTGGTAGAACCTTTTTCTTGATGCTTCAGCACCAGTTCACCCATAACATCATATACAGCATAGTAGGTAGTCGGTTCATAATAGTTACCCAAATTTCCAAAGGTTGCGTACGCAGCGGCCATTTCGGTAACATTGGCACCATACACCATACCACCCAAAGCCATAGCAGAAAGCGAAATGTCAGACAAAGTCGTTCCGTCTTCCAACACCTTTTCACCAACCAACGTAGTCAAGCCAAATCGTTTTTTAAGAAAATCATAACTACGATAAGGTGTCAACGCATTACAAACCTGTGCTGACGGCGAGTTGAGAGAACTTTGAATAGCTTTTTGAATGGTTACCATATTACCGGACCCTGCCGCTTTCGGGTAATATCCGCCATTGGGCATTTTTACGTGGAAGTCATGAACCAACGTAGAGTAGGTCCATTTGTTGGATTCAATGGCAGGCGCATACACCGCCAATGGTTTAATAGACGACCCGGGTTGTCGCATAGTGGGATAATAGGCACGGTTCACCACACGGTCGGCAGTTTTTTCACCGACTCCGCCAACAATTGCTACCACATGACCGGTATAGTCCATAATGGTTTGCGCCGACTGGGCTCGCAAATCCTCGCTATTAATTGGGAAATTTTCCGGATTTTCAAAGGTTTCTTCCAACATGGCTTGCACCTCTTGGTCAACGGTCGCATAAATACGATAACCTCCGGAATATACCATGTGTTCCGCCTGCGCATGAGTCCAACCTTTTTTCTCCATCAAGTCGGCAATCAGATCATCGATCAAGGTATCGATAAAGTAACTGTTCGTTTCCTTTTCGGCGGCATTCATTTTTGAACGTTGTTCGTCAGTGGTTAAGGTCAATTCTTGTTTTAACGCCTCGTCATGTTGTTGCTCGGTAATATACCCTTCTTCTTGCATAATCGACAAGCAGGTTTCTCGACGGTTTTTATTATCTTTGGGGCCGTCAATCGGGTTGATAGCTCCCGGCGTTTGTATGGTTGATGCCAATGACGCACTTTCGAGCAAGGTAAGATCGGCGGGCTCTTTGCCGAAATAATACCGTGCGGCAGTCCCAATTCCGTAGCAACCGTTACCGAAATAAACGGTATTGACATACCACTCCATAATGGTGGATTTGGGATAATCTTTTTCCACTTGTTGTGCTTTTAATATCTCACGAATCTTACGATCAAAACTGATCTCATCATCCTGCGTCAGGTTTTTGATCAACTGTTGCGTAATGGTAGAACCACCCTGTCGACCACCGTAAATGTCAATAAAGCTGTTTACCAAAGCCCCCAGCGTACGCTTCCAGTCTACGCCGTCATGTTGATAAAACCGCTTGTCTTCAATCGATACAACAGCATCGATCATGTACGGTGACAAATCGGTATAGTCACACCACACACGGTTTTGTCCTTGGTGCAATGTGGCAATTTCCTCCCATTTACCGTCGGCGTTTTGCGCATATACCAAACTGGTAAATTCCAAACTGCTACCAACTGTCGCTTGTTGATCCAGCCCTTGTTGTTGCCAATAAAACAGATCCAGCGGAACTTTGTTTTCGGGATTGTCCAGTTGATCGCCGATCCAAACCACCAATCCTGTTGTTACGATTGCACCGGTCAAAACCAACACCAAAAACAAAGACAACACCGTTTTACCGATAATCCCCAACGTCTTGCGCAGTTTAGATTTCGGCTTTTTATGTTTTTTGCTTTTTTTTCTTTTTGGCTTTTTCTCTTCCGATAAGGATCCGCCCTCACTCGATGCGGGTTGATCCTCGTCTAAACTTTCACTCACAACAAA
>JAZRFL010000054.1:0-2338 GCA_045661365.1 Acutalibacteraceae bacterium
GGCAGCGTCGGCGTATGCTTCTAACCCGGAAACAGAACTGTCAACGTATGCCGTCGTACTGTTTCCAAGGTTATAAACCGCCGTCGTGTTATTCCCTGTCTGTTCCTCGACCGCGTTCAGCCTGTTTGCTTCAGAATTAACCAAATCCGTCAGCCATACCCGGCGCGAACCGAACGTGAATTTCGGCAAATGCGGATTGAACAAATCCGTTGTTTTCTTTATTACTTCAAGATTTGTTCCGTTAATGCCAATCAACGGATTCGCGACGGTATAAAACTGGTGCAGTTCGATACTGTTCGGGTCAATCCCTATCTTCGACAAATCAACGGCGGTTATCGTGTACGAATCGACCGGCGTGTTTTCGTTGGTCATGTAGTCAATCGCCTTCTGACGCAACGCAAGAACGGTATTTACATCGTCCCATATAATGACGCCGTAATGGATTCCGTAAAGGTCAACCGCGCCTTGGTCTTCCAACCATATAACGCCGTCGTTCAGTTCCGCGATCGTCAACCGCGCTTCGGTTTCCTGTTCCGTCACGTTGCCCCATTCGTCAACGATTTCTTCCGTGACCTTTGCGCCCAGCGGGATCAAACGCGAAATAACCTGTGTCGGGTCTACCGTATGTTCCCCGTCCATCATGTTCCGGTTAACTGTTATCGTTGTCTGCTGAAGCGCACCGAGGTTTTCGGCATAATCCAATACTAACCCGTCGGCGGTCTGCCTTACGCGCATTTCGCCGCCGAAGACGTCCAGCAATTTCGTCTTGATGGCGTCCCATGTGGTTTCGTAGTTCAATCCCTTGTATACGCCGTCTGACGTTTGCCACGTCTGCAACGTTACGTTGCCACGGGTGATTTTCTTGTAGTCTTCAACCTGTGCGTTGTGGTTGTTCAATAACAGGTCGATAAACTCTTGCAAACCCGTTGTGCTGCCGTCCCCGGAATACTGCTGTTCGGGCGTGTACGGCTGGATAGAATCGCATAAATACGCCATGCGGTCTTCGCAAACAACGGTTTTCGTTATTGCTCCGTTCCTGTCCATTTTGGGCGTAACCGTCAGGATACGCCCCATATATACAAGGGTGCTGCCGTCCGTCACCCTGACATGAGATTGAAACGGCAAAAATTCGTCGAACGCGTCCGTTTCAGGCACAACGGTCAAAACCAGTTTGCCGAAGGTGTTTACCGCTTCGTCTAACTGTGCCGTCGCGCACGATGCAGTAATATCTATTTCTGCTTCGCCGTTAATTAATGTTATCGTCATGACGTTCCCCCTTACGGGTCGGCGATCATCGTTACCGCGATCCGCCCGGTGTTATAACCGTCAACGCCGCCGATGCTCATTCTGCCTTCGTATACAGTTGCGCCGTCAGGCAATACCAGTTCGACGCGCTTTCCGTGGAACCGTTCCGCGACCTGATCGCGAATCGTTTTTAATTCCGTATCCGGGACGCGCTTGAAAAGGGAAAACGAAATATTCCGCGTCTGAAACGTTACCGCGCCGAGGATTTCGGTAAAGTCATACGCGCCATTCACGCCGGGAACAGTAACCAAGTTCAAGTTGGGCGCCGGGGATTCCACAACAAGGTCGGCAAGCAGAATTAAACCCCATTCGGTCAGGGTGTTCGTTCCGTCTATCGTTACGCCGTATGTCATGCCAATCCCCTCGCCTTCCTGACGTTCGACGTGCCGAGGGCAGTATCCATGCGGTCAGAGATACCGCCAACCAGCAAATCGCCGTCCAAATATACCTGAAGGTGGTCAACCTTTTCCGCAAGCGCGGCAACCATGGAAACCAACTGTTCCATGCCGCTTGTCGTGTGGTTCACGTCCAGCGCGGAAGATACGCCGACCGTGCTGGAAAAGCCTTTTGACGTCATTGTGGTAATATCGTCAATGGCGTTTGTAATGGGTTTCGTGTTGTCTTCAATGCCCATCGCCAAACCGGCATCGAGCATTTCGCCGAAATACGCCATTTCTTTCGACGGTGAACCGATGCCGAAAATACGCTTGATTCCGTTCAGAATGGTTTGCCCGAAACCTTTGATTTTTTCCAGCACCCACGACGCCGCGTTTGAAATACCGTTCCACAACCCTTGCACAAGGTTTTTACCGACCTGTGCTATATTCGACAACGCCTGTGAAATTTTCTGCGGGATCTGACGGAAGAAATTGCCTATGTTCTGTATCAGCCCGTGCCATTTTTCTTGTATTCCAGCCCAAATTTTCGAAATCCATTCCCCGGCTGCTTTCTTGAACTCCACCCATTTTTCGCGCAGTTTCCCCGCCAGTTCGACGACCAGTTTCACCAGCGCCGTAACGACCGCCATGAAAAT
>JAZRFL010000055.1:0-19632 GCA_045661365.1 Acutalibacteraceae bacterium
ACGGATAACGGACAATCAACACACATAGCACCGCCCGTATCATACGATGGAGAATGGACCTCGAACGTGTATCTCACCTACATAATCGCATCATACAAGTCAATGAAAATCAACGATGGTGTCCGTATAAGCAACACAGATTCAGAACTTACTACGGTATGGTCCAACGACGTTGAAAACGGAATAATAGACATCGTGTTCGGCAAGAACAACACAACCCTCATGAGTAATACGTTCACGCTTAACTACACAAACGGGACTACCCAGGCCGTCGGATTATCCAGGACGGACAACGGCCCCGTCGTACTCACAGTCGGAGGGAACGACTACACAGTAGGGATATGGGACCGTTTCTTATTGAGACTGAACGCAATCGAAGGAGAGGTATCAGTCTATCCAGTAACGTCCTTCACCAACTATACATCGTTCAGAATTGCAGATACGCCCGTTCAGCTCGGCGCGTCAACGTCGGTGGCTATCCCCACAGGGACGATAACCTCAATCGCATACGATCCCGTTACGCAGGACCCGTCAATCATCAGTCAGAACAACGACGGCCTTACATCCTTCACGTTCAGCGTCGCAGATACGACGATTTACCTATCCAACAAATTCCTCATGGTCAACCCGTCAATCGACATCAACAACTATTTCACCAATGCAAATTCGGACGGATGGAGACTCAATTTCTACTCGTTCGCTTCAATGGGTACGGCCATGACGGTCAACGGGGTAACGTATCCAATCGCCGACGGGAAGATAACAATTGACGATAAAACGTTCAAAATGAACAACATATACGTCTCATACGATAAATTGACGGACCATGTCTACATAACGTTCGTCAATGACAGGACAACCGTGGACCTCGGAGAATGGACCACATCGCAGGTATCCTTCACAGGGACATGGTTTTTCAACACTGGATATTATGAGTCCAAGATTACAAGACAGACTGATACGAACATCCAGTGGACCAAATTACCGCCAATGGGGACAGTATCGCTAATCTTCATTGGTATAACGATAATACTCATGGTTATCGGTATCAAAAAGATAGGTTTCGATACTTCGGACTACATCGTAACAATAGTTTCGCTGGCAGTCGCCATGTGTTTATTGGAGGTGTTTATCTAATGTTGCAAGCATCGCAGATTCAGACCGCAATCGCGGATATGGTATTCAATGGGGATACGCAGATAGCCGGACTGATGATGTTCTTTTTCATGATGGCCATTGTCCTCGTGATGTCCAAGAACGTGTTTCATTCCCTGCTATTGGGATTACCGCTTATCCTGGTATTCTCGGCGTTGAGAATTTTGTCCGGGGACATGACTATCATTCTCATAATCGTGGTAGTCCTGGGACTGGCAGTAACCGCACGCAGCTCGTTAACTGATCGTGGAGGTAACTGATATGGTAAGCGTCTCGAACGAATTTGTATTCAAGTCGGTCATGTTCGCAGTGGCGATACTCTTTCTGTTACCTACTATGATTAGCGTATTCGTCGGGACGACTTCGGCAGAGACCGACGACGGATCATTCTCATATGACCTCACAGATTCACTGATGAACGATTACAATTCCTTCACAGGCCAGGAGAAAAAGGTCAATGAAGAGATATGGGTTCTTCGCGGGGTGTATACGCCCTACGGGATAGGTGCGGATGGTGCGCCTAAATCGTCCTACCTATATACGGCAGATAACTGGCTCGCAGGGGATATGGTTCAAACTTACTCGCCGGGACAGTACGCCGACGATACTGGTAATGAGTTCAGCGTCATATACAACGACAACAAGAAATGTTACGTCTACACAGGAACGACAATGGACGGACATTCGCAGGGAGATATATACACATCCGTTACGATGGATTACAACCAACGTTCCGACATATTCTTCACCGCGTCGGGTAAGCACAGTGACGGACAATCATTCTACTATGATTTTAGTGGATGGAGGTATAGTTTTGTCCCTCAAAACTCGTTCTACATATCGGATCAAGACGGTAATGCCAAAAATGTGATTGCCACATCAACTTCACTGTCCCTTATATGGTACGACATATACGGGGGACTGGCAAACGGATTGTCTGGAAACCTCGTCATATCTGGTAACGATTCGGGAGTCAGTTACATTAACAGTACGGACATCATACGCGAAATAGGTCAGAATAATATAGCGTCCTTCCCCATGGTGTTCAATGGGGGGGTTGAAATGACGGTGTATGTAAAAATCAACCCCTATTATACATCACGCGGATGGAGTATCGAACAATGCTGGAACGCAGGGTATTGGAGCGTCATGGTAACGTCAATATCGACGTCCGTTGATACATACACGTCAACCGAATACTCGTTCAACGTTCAGAACATTTGGGAGACGTTTATCGACCTATTCACATTCAATACGTCCAACTACAATATGTCCCCGATAGCCAGCACGGTTTGTTCGTTAACGATCAATCTATGCCTTTATGCAAGTCTGCTATCCATAGGCATAACTTGTTGGCCAGTTTTGTTACTGGCCGGACTCGTGGCAGCTGTCCAAGCGTTCTCAATAGCAGATATACAATGGCCGTGGGATTGAATTAAGGTTATATTGTAAGGTGACAAAATAAAACAAACAAGCATAAACAAGGAGGATTGAGGAAATGAAAATTAACATGACGCAGGTAGCCATCGCCATGACAGTAGCAGTTGTAATGTTGTCAGCGATCATTATACCTGCTATTGGTAATGCGGAACATTCCCGCGACACAACGTATAGTAACCCGTCGCCCTACGCATACGGGAAAATATACGACTTCAACGAAGATTCGGACGATATGGTTGTCATATCCATTTGTAAGACTGGTGAGAGGACAATTTCTATCAACGGAGAAGAACACAACGTATCTGCATGGCAACCCGTCGCGATGTCCGACGCCTTTACGATCCGTTATTATTCTGCTAACATGAACTTCGTTACCCCTACTGCTGGCAGTAAGACAATCACCGAAGCAACCATCACAATCTCAAACGGAGTCGCTACATTTACCGACGTTCTCAACACATCTGGAACGGAGATAGAGATAGCCCCCGAACCGATTACATGGGCGTTCTTACATGAAAACGACGGAGACTGGTCTGGAATTATAACAGAAAGCGGAGTAACCGTTTACGCACATGAAAATGAAATCTACACATCCAATTGGATAAACACAACATCCGAATACTTTTCATCCAAGGCCGGAAGTGGCGAAGCAACAATAGTCAACAGTGAAGATACCTACAATGCCGATATTAATTGGGGAGGAGAATACCTGGATAATGGAGTCTACAAACTCTCTCTCAATTCGGACTCGGATGATTACACATTCGTAGTCGATAACGACGGAGAGGATTACACCGTCCATCCGTTCCTGGTATGTGTTCCCAAGACAGTTGTGGGAACCCCGGACGACATGGGTACAATTAACACTGTCCTATCCATCGTCCCCGTAATCATCATACTTGCAATTCTTATCGGAATAGTGACCATGCTATTCTATAAGAACAGGGCATGATTAAACCGTCCCCCCCACGGGGACTTCTTTTCTATTTTTCAATTACCTATAAAAATCGGGGTGACAAAATTTGTTCATGATAACTCATGGCCAAGAAGCAGTCACCCAAGAAAAAGAGAGTAGCTGCCAAGCGCATGGTTTACCGTACCATGTTGGAAGATACGCGGTCCGGGAAGCGTAATGGCGGTTATGAAGGCGTCAAGTATGAGTCCACCAGGAGGAAGGGATAAAATGGTCAACGCAGACGATCCCTTCGGATTCAGAATACCCGACATCTGGGACCTCGAACCCGTCGAAGGCCCCCGCAGACGCAGGAACGGGAAGAAAAAGAACGCGGGACCCAACCGTTCCACGAAGCGCGTAGGCCCCGGACATACCATCGTGACATACGATCATCGTACCCTTCATTACCGCTTCAAGCAGTCCCGCGCCGACTTCGAAAAGGCGAAGGCAGCTCGCAGGAGGAAGGCCAATAAAGGGTCCTCGCGCGGTCCCCGTTCGGCCAATGCGATCTACATCAACAAGGACGGGTCGTATTCGTCGTCTACGGGACGCGACGTGTCTCTCTCGGCCCGCAGTCAGTCTGACAGGGGAATGTCGGCCATACGCCGTAAGAACATCGCCAGGGACGATTACGACATTGACGACATGCGCGCTCTTCTCAACGACGCACGTTGGGAGGAAGTATGCGGTCACAAGCGTTGGAAGTACGACGCCCAGAGTACCGTCAAGGAATACAACAAGTACCTCAAATACCACGGGAAAAGGTGATTGGGGATGGCATACAGAAAAAAGACATCGTACCAAGCCGGACAGAGATATTTCGGGTCCCTGGACGACGCGCGCGCTTATGCGCTCACCATCAAGAACGCTTACAAGGTCCCAATCTCTCGCAACGGGGGATATATCGGGGATGTGGACGTCGGATTGAGAAGATGGGTCACATACAGGAAACATGTCGGTTACAGGGCATACAAGGTAGTCGATAAGGAATACAGACTGAACGCCGACGGGACCACCAACGGACGGATTAGGTGATAGCATGATCTACACCTTACATCGTGACTCGCCCAAATACCCTGCTGAACGGGTCGCATACGAAGGGATTGAGAAGGCCAGGAAGAAGGCCGTATCCCTCATAGAGAGGGGTAGGGCAAAAATCGTCTACATCCTGGATTCGAATTTGGTACTGACTGGAAAAGTGTTCCGTGACATGAACAAGAGGGACAGGTTCTATTACAGGGACTACAAAAAGGCGATTGTAAGGGTCATCGACACGAACGGGAAGACGGTCACTTACAAGTAAACTATTTAAATTATGTAATACATAGAGAATACAACCACAACACAAAAAGGTGAGAAAATGGTAAACTACAAAAAGGATGTAAAGAAAAGCGCACAGAACCTACTTATCAAGGAATGGGGAGGTCTGGGTAATCTGGCCGCTTCGACCGTCGGAGGGATGTCTGGGAATGACACTCTTTACAAAGGATGTTTGAGGATTGCGAAGAACACCCTCGTCTACACTTCGGACAGACGTGCATGGCTGGCACGCAGGGACATTAAGCCCAGGGACGTGGACGGAGCGTTCAATTCGCTTTTTGCGGGGGAATGTTACGACCTCGTGTATGCCTACATCAAGAGACACAAACTCGCCATTCTGAAAAAGGGATACGGGTTCACTCTCGTTAAGGCGTAACTTCATGGTACAATAGGCAGGATACCCCGTTTTTACCCTACGCGGGCGCACGCAGACGCGTTTGCGCCCGCGATTTTTTTTTAAAATTTGATAAAAACTTAATTAAGGCCCCCCCCCCCGCGCAGGTCCCGAATTAATTTCATGTCTGCAAGACGTTCCTTCATATAATGGTCGATGGCCGTTTGTAACCAATCGGTACGGGTACGATGTATCTCATTATCTTCTAAATCTTCGTCAATAAACCGAAGAATCCCCGGAGTAAGGCGCAGACTGATTACAGTAGTTGTATTGGACTGATCCCTAACTTTTCCCATGTATTGTTATCAAAACACGCTGATAAATACATATCATACGACGGTATTACCACGGTAATACATATATACCTATCAGTGTATTTTGTTTTCATGGAGAACACATCCATAAACCCGACCACGGTTCGTTTTGCACCCGTTCAAAAGCAAAGGATTGAAGACGCCGTCCGTCGCGGTTGTGCGAAGAACGTATCAGACTTCGTTTGCATGGCCGTCGAGAATTACTTGGGAGTTTGCGAGTCCAGGTGATCCAATGGATAACGTTGAGTTGACCAAAATCTTTCAGAACGTCGGAAGGTCCTTCGGATATACCAACGTAACCGCATTTTTTTCCACTTCGGACATGACCGTAGTACCGTTCCTCACCCTGGAAGGGGGGTTGGAATGGTACGTCCCGGACTGCTTCAAGACGATGTCAGAATACATCATGCGCGACATGGCCTTCTCATACTATGACGCGTTCGTAGGACGCCCGCTTCGGTTCATGCCCGACGTGATTGATTACATTTTGAGTAACGACTTCGTCAGAGCCAACCGTCCGATCTATCTCAAACGTAATCATGCCGAGGACGGCCCCCGCGACTATGTGGACGGCATACCGATATACTACGGCCCCAGGAACACTTATTCGAGGATGTTCCGCGCCATCATAGTCAACAGGCACAATCCCGTATCCAAGACGTCCATGATTAACATGGCATGTAGCGTACACAACTACGCTGATGAACTACGTTCCATGGTTTTTTGTGACAAGCTGCACGCCGACTGTCGCCATTGTATATCCCCGCACAATGAGACATGCCAGTACGCGAAGGACATAAACAATCCCCCGTTCAAGGAGAATTGCCACCGTCATACCGTCGCCGTGGGGGTCCCCCAATGAAGTTGGACGAGGACGTTAGGGTAAGGATTGTTGACCGCGAGAAGAATTACCTACGGGAGAACAACGTCCCGTTCCGCTTCATCAAGGTTAGGGGAGGATACCCTATAATAATCGTGGAATCGGACATCCTTTACGACATATACGACCGTCATTTATTCGGCGATACTCTGAACGGTCGCTACATCGCACAGTCTGAAAAAGGATGGATAGCATACTGTCACATCGACGGCCAGACGCGCATAAATCTGTCTGAAAAACTGACGGAAGTAAACGCGACGAGGTTCGTATTGGGTGAGACTATCGGACACGCCCCCCGCAGGGGACGTTACGCGATGACGTGATCCCGTGACACAACCCCAATGCAGATCATGGGACAATGCTACGTCCAGTCTCATACGGAAGATGGTCGTCTCTGACGTCTTCACCCCGGCGACGATACGCTTCTATCGTTATCAATGCGCCATCGTGGGTAAGAGATTGAAGAACGCCCATGGCGAGGATTATACACCAAGGGACGTGACCAAGGCCCACGTCGTCGCCTTCATGCGCTCCATGAGGGACGAGGGATTATGCGTTACGACCCAACGCGGATACATCGTCGCGCTGAAAAGATTGTGCCAGCATTGTCGCAATCCCGTATTTGACGGATTGGATATAGCATGGTCCGAGGATACCAGGCAGAATGTGCGCTGGCTATCGCCCATCGAAGCGAAACGTCTATTGGCAGCTCCAATGACATCGTCCGAGAACTTGGTAGTTACGCTCATGTTGTGCATGGGTCTCCGTCGCATTGAGGTTATCAGACTGAACGTGACCGACATCGGGGACGGCTGGATTAACGTAACCGGGAAGGGACGTTTAGGAGGGAAGTTAAGGACCGTTCCGTTCCATCCGCGCTTCGGTCCCGTATTGGCAAGATGGATGAAGAAACGTAGCGAAATCGTGGGAACGTCACGCGAGGACGCTCTTTTAGTATACAGACACGGGAAGAAGGTCAGCAGGTATTCAACGTCGGGATCGGCCATCGACAACATGATTCGTACCGTCGGATACCGCGCAGATATAGACGTCTCATGTCACACATTGAGAAGGACGTTCGGGAGGTCCCTTTGGCGCGCAGGGGTCCCCGTGGAGACCATCGCACGCATTTTAGGCCATGTATCGACCGTCCAGACATTACGCTATATCGGCGTAAACATGGACGATATGATTGGCGCGATGAACAAATTGGAATTTTGAACGTGATAAAATGGATATAATATCTATTGAGAGAAGAGAGACGCGGGAAAGGATAAACGTCCCCATGACCGACCCAATCTACATCATAGACTTGGAGACGACTGGACTGGACGGATACCCGGATAACCATGTCGTCGAGATTGGGATAGCCGAATTTAATCAGATGACGGGAGACATACGCGCCGTCTATGATGCGGTGATCCATGTCCCCAACATACGGGAGATTAACGAAAACACCGTGGAGAGGGACGGAACGAAGGGTTGTTGGGTATTCAACCATACGTCTCTGACAGTGGAGGACGTGGAGAACGGAAGACCATTGGAGGAAGTCGTCAAGGAAGTACGCGAGCTGCTTAACGGTAAAGCAGTATCCGCATACAACATCCCGTTCGATTTTGACAAATTCCTGGATAAATGCCCCTGGCATATCGACGAGATTACCGAACGTCGCCAGGATGTAGCGGAAGTCGCCAAGAAGGTAATAGTATCTCTCATGAAGAGAGACAAATACATTCCCGACGCGGAATTGAGAGAGAGGGTAAGATCATACCATGAGAGATACCCCGAAGGCATATTCCGTTCGGAGGACGCCTACAAGATTCTATGTAATGACGACCCCGCAGGGATAGGGAAGGTCCAGAAACACCGCGCATTGGACGACGCGATAAGAGAAGCTTGGATCATGAAACGCGCTTCAAGGACCATGGCGGTAGCGTACATATCGGATTGGTTATTCCGCATGTTCAACCCGTCGTTCTCAAACATGGACATGCTGGACAAGGGTGATTTACTATGAAGGAATGTTCAAATCACAATGGGACCACCATTACCCCCCTGGCTCATGGCAGCTTCGGACAGTCGCGCGTCACCCTGCTTTTAGGGGGTGATTTTCAGTGACCGAACACAACACCCCATACGATTGTAGAACGTGCGCTCATTCGAATTACGACAACAAGGTTGTCTTCGAATGTGAGTTTGTCCCCGGAAAGAGATACCGCCCGCGCCGTTGTCGTGAATACGATATGGACCCGAAATTCGCGTCCGAAGCGAAGTCAATCAAGGGGGTATGACCCATGGCCGGAGAGTTATCGAAGGCCGTCATGGTCGAATTTGCGGAGAGATTTACGGCCCTGGAAGCAGGGGAAGACATTACCCCCCCATTGTCATTTAGGGGAAAGGGTTGTTCCCCTACCGTTGTGCAAAATGGGGAAGACATAGTAGGGAGTGTTCCCCATGTCTGACGCTGACGACATCGCCTACATGGAGGTCCTTTTAGACCTCATTCGCAAGCGCGGATCAATGACCGCGAACGGATGTGCCAGACTCACACACAAGAAGCATGAGACCGCCAAGAGAGTATTGTCAAAGATGGTCGAAAACGGACTGTTATACACGAAACCCTACGGGAAGACGACTTACTACGTCCTCATGCCCAACGCCCGCACTATGCCAGACCCCCAAAAATGGGAATATTTGGGGAAGGCCAAAGACAATGGGTATGGTCGTGGTATGTCAATCCCCCGTTTTTGTCGTGCAGCTCAACGTCTCGAAGTGATCCCTCAACCCGGCTTCGTCTGTCACCCATCGACGCGGGGGAAGAATCTCAATAGGGAATGGATGCGCGCCCATCATAACGGGGAGTATCAGATAGCCATTGAGAAGACAGGGTCCATGAAGACGACGGACTACTTCGCGGATACGGACATTCGCGTTCAGTGGGAGACCAAGGGACTCAATACGAACGTGGCATGCCACGGAAAGATATTCCTTCATGACGACGTTCGTCCCTGGACTGTAAGGACCGTATCGACGAAGGAAGGGACCTTCAAGACGCTATCAATCCGCGTACATGCCAGGTATGTCTATCACATAGACAGTTATGAGACCGCCGAAGCGGAGTTCAGACAACAGGTATTCGACGTCGTGGGAGTCCTCGAACGCGGAGGATGGTCATTCGACAAGACCACGATTGAGAGGAAGGGAGACATCCATCGCGCCTACAATGACGTCAATCTGGGAAAGACCGTCGGAGACTATCACCAATGCGACGGTGACGAATTGCATTATGACCATTCCCACGGGACCCCCGAAGCGGAGGTATACGGGAATTGCGACCCGTCGGACGTCGAAATAATGGTGAAGCTGCCGACGATCATTCGTTCCTTCGGAGAGTCATTGGTTGAAATTCAGCGCAACATGACCCTCATGTTGGACATTCAATCGAAGACAGTACAGATGATGTCCCCGCCGATAAACAATGATCCCGTCGCTACCGCGACCATATTCCAGGGAGGTAATATGTATGGCCGTCTCTGAAATGAGAGTCGCGTTATACGCGCGCGTATCCACGGACAACCACGGACAGGACCCCGACAACCAGTTATTCATCCTACGGGACATAGCGAAGAATCGCGGATACGTCGTCGTCGGAGAGTACATAGATTACGCGTCCGGGAAGGACCCCAACCGTCCTCAATGGAAGACGGTAATGGCATTGGCCAACGACAGGAAGATTGACGGCATATTCGCGCTACGTCTCGACAGGGTCATGCGTTCGGTCCAGCATTTATGTGCGACCATCGACCAACTGGTAGCAGCTGACGTCAAACTGTTATTCTCGGACATGTCATTCGACCCGAAGGACCCTACTTCGATGCTGACAATCAATTTCCTATCAGCCATCGCGGAATGGGAGAGACAGATTAATTCCCGCCGTACCAAGGAAGGATTGGAAGCAAGGAAGAAGAAAGGCGTACAACTCGGAAAGAAGCGTCGCGACGACATCCCTATCATGCAGATTGCCCGCATGAGAGCCGAAGGTGTCTCATGGTACTCAATCTCGAAGGTACTCGGTATTCCCCGTACTACGATCAATGACCGCAGGAAGGAGATAGAGGACATCGTCGCAAGACTGACGGATAACGTACCGCCGTCCGTCATAGTGACGGATAAGGGGGGGTCGGAATGACGGCCCGCAGTATAAATACCGAAGGGGACAGGGACGGTATGACGGTAATCGAACGTCAACCGTCATACTGTCACGACATTTGCGACGCATGTTACAACTGTCTTCGCGGTCAGAAAGGACTATGCCGTTGGGATGGTCACGGCATGAGACAGTATGACCGTCCGTTCGAATGGCTGGAAGAATCTTCGGGGGTGATCCAATGAAGACCATCGCCGAAGTGGAGGAATGGTTTTCCAAGTACGTCCAACGCGAAGAAGACCGCGACCTTCAATTGTCTCATGCGAAGCGCGGTTATTGGGGAGGGTACGAATATAGCAATCCAAGCGTCTCATTGGAGGACGTCAGTACCTATCTCGTCACCGACGCACAGGGTAACGTCATGCGTTCCCTTACCATCGACAACAGAAACCTCGATGGAATGTCGGAGGATGAATTGTTTGAATGGATATTCTCGCAGGGGAAGGAGAAGGAATGGTTTATCACATGCACCCGTACCCAAGTGGAGGAACGGACGATATTCAACCCGGACGTCCTCGCAGAGAAGATAGAGAATCACGTCACCGAAGCAGAATCCCGGCGCGATCAATACATCACGGAGATACGCAGGAAGAAGGCCCATTACGACAGATGGCGTGAAGCGTGCGCGTGGGCAAAAGAGAACGGGGTAAAGTACGTCTCGGAGAGGTACAACAAGTTCGATACTATCCGCAGGAACGTAATCAAGGCGGGACTGGTTGAGAAGTGGAACGAATTGTATCCCGAATTTGCTATCAAGGGGGGATACTGACGCCTATCCGCATGATAGAGTTGTTTGCTGGTATCGGCGCGACTCACGAAGCTATGACCGAATTGGGTATCCCCGTGGAGATAGTCGGTATCGCGGAGATTGACAGGAACGCGGTCAAGGGATACGAAGCGATCCATGGCCCGGTGAAGAATCTCGGAGACGTGACCAAGATTGGCCGCTTACCCGATTGTGACCTAATCACATATTCCTGGCCATGTCAGTCGGTCTCAATCGCTGGCCATCAGACGGGCATGAGAGAGGGTTCGGGTACTACGTCGTCCCTGCTATGGGAGGTAGGACGTCTTCTCGATGAAATGAGAGAGAGAGACGCGCTACCAGAGATATTGGTCGCGGAGAACGTGGACGCCGTACTCAATAAGCGCAACATAGGTGAGTTCATGCGCTGGACCAACAAATTGAGTGACCTCGGATACACGTCGTCCTATCAGATCATGAACGCGAAGGACTACGGGACCCCCCAGAATCGGAGAAGGATGTTCATGGTATCCTCGCTGACCCTGGGTAAGTTCGTATTCCCCGTTCCATGCCCCGACGGGCGCGTTCTCATGGACGTACTCGAAGAGGACGTGGACGAATCCTACTATCTGTCAGAGAAGCGTCTCGCGACGTTCCAGGCGCATAGGGAAAGATGTCTCGCGAAGGGCAACAACTTCGGTTTCAGAGTCAAGGACCCAGAGAGAGAGAGAGCATCGACCGTAACGAACAAGCCGGACCGTTATTCGGCCAACTTCATCCAGTGTAGGTGATCCAATGGACTCGATAAAGTATCCCTGCGATACGAAACAGGGTTTTATGGAAGCCAGCGTCGGAGACGGGTTGGTAATGGAACGTCCTCACAAGGCACGCGGGACCGTTCAGAAAGGCATATCGCCTACCCTTACTACTGGAAGGGGGGGGGGGGGTTGTGGTACTGTGACTGAATCGACGGTATGGTTCAACGGTTCGAAGCCGAACGGCCTGGAAGAATGTAACGTCGGAGACGGGGTCAAGGTATACCCCAATCCCGCCAGGGAAGGTAGCGCGGGGACCGTTCAGAGACAGTCTTCGAACGCTATCAATACTCACCATGGAGGGGGCGGGGGAGTCGTCGAAAAGGACCTGCGGATACGCTATCTGACCCCGCGTGAATGTCTGCGCCTTCAAGCGTTCCCCGATCCCGCCATAGACAGACTCATGGCCGTACTCGGAAAGAGCGCGCTATACAAGGTAGCAGGTAATTCCATCGCGGTATGTTGTCTGAAAGCAATATTCAAGGGAATATTCATCGACAAATCTTTTGAGAAAACAGGTCGGCAGCTATCCCTTAATTCGTGGGTGATCGAATGAAGGACGTTACGGAGATATGCCATTATTGTTCCCAATACGAAGATGGCCAGTGTGAATGTTGCGACTGCAAAAAATGCCGTGACTGTCCAATGCCCCGGAAAGTAATCCTCAACGTATACGGGAGGGAAAGAGAATGACTAACATCGTAGCCAGTCTGCAAATATCCCAGAATCCCGAATGGCCAACGCCCCAACACGTCTTCGATACGCTGGACGCGGAATTTCATTTTACATTGGACGTCTGCGCGAACGCTGACAACCATAAATGTGAAAGGTATTTCGATGAAGCCACGGACGGACTGAAACAAGATTGGCAAGGGGAAGTCTGCTGGATGAATCCCCCTTACGGACGGCCCATATCCCAATGGGTTCGGAAGGCAGCTCAAACGGCCCCGCCGGGGGGGGGGGACAATCGTAGTCGGACTGTTACCCAATCGGACGGATACCAAATGGTTCCTGGATGTCATGAAGGCGTCGGAGATACGCATAGTCCACGGACGTCTCGCCTTCGGAGACGGCATGGGGACCGCGCCCTTCGGGTCCATAATCGCGGTATGGGGTACGCCCCATACCCCGGTGGTCAGTATGACGTCCTTTAAGGAAGGACCCAAGACAGTAGATTGGTCGCGCTGGATAGAAAACGGATTACAGATGGAGGAATGAGAATTGATTGAGCCGGACGTACACAAGAGATATGTCGTCATGGGACGGGACCTCGCATTGTTGGAGGATACCGTTCGCGAAGCATTGAAGACGAATAGGACCAGCGACCTCGTGACGGTCGCATACCAGTTGGAGAACATGATCCTATATGCGGAGGAAGTGAGAAGATGAAGACGTACAAAGAATATCTGAAAGAGCATACGATAGAGGAATTGAAGGAATACCACGAATACATAAAGAAGATGAATAGGGGAAGACGTCTCGTAGGATACCTGCTGATCCCCGCCTACTTCGGATTGTTCGTTTCGATATATATGGTCCAAAACGACCTAACCGAATTTGACGCCTGGACCATATTCGGACTCATGATTGGATTAACCATAGGGAGTCTCTTTACAGGGATGTTGTGGGACCCCCTCACGACCGTATCATTCGTGATACGCGGAAAGAGGGAGGACATGTGGAAGGCCGTCATGGAGGGAGAACATGACTGAAAAGTCAATAAAAGTCAATGAATGTCAGATTGACTTTATGGATTGCGATGAAGGGAGAATATGTCCGAAATGCGGTAAAGTAATGACATTGTGCGAGGACGAGAGGACCTATTACGAGATATGGGTATGTGATGGGTGCGGGCATAAGGAGGTTGATTGAATGACAAATCCGATACGTTGGATATGCGGTCTCGACGATCCCCGTAACAGGGACCCCTACGTTGATACGATAGAGAGGTTGGATACCCGGCAGCTCGCAGAGATTAAGGGATTGTGGCGTCGCTACCTACCCCGTATCGCGTTGTATATCGCGATACTCGGAGTCGCGATAGTATTCTGTCTCGAACTCGCGTCGCAGCTCATACTCGGATACGGGTCAGAGCAATACATGGACCTCGCTGAATCCCTGGACAAATTCGCTACGATAACGATAGCGTTCCTATTGGGGTTCTTCATGGCGTTGGTCGCATTGTATTCCGTCCTGGACGAACACTTAACCAAGCGTCTCGATGAAGCGGAGACAAGGTTTTTCAACAAGGAATGACCGTTCCCCTAAACCCTTTATTTTTTTATTATCTCGCGCGCGTATATAAGTGATTTAAATAGCAGGGTGACGTTGTTTTTATATGAACTATCCTCGCGGGTTCGGTCCCAAGGTGGCTTCGGGACATAGTATCGAATTATCCGACGGTACTATGCTTTATTCGAAGTCGCTCAATAAAAGGTATGTTCTGTCAGCGTTCAAGGGATATGCGAACGCCAATCCCAATGAGAGGATGATCCTTCGTGACAGTGAAGGACCCATCGCGCGCGCCGTAGACGGTGATGTATTCATTCTGTCCGTCTCGGCATACGTCTGACAGGAAAATGGCCGTAAACGGCCCGTCTGGGTAATTGCTATCAATCGGTTTTTGAACACGATCCCCCCAGGGTACGCGGTGATGTTCCTAACGTACCTGCATGGTGTACCTAACGTTCTTCGGACGTTCCCAATGTCTCGGAGAGAGAATGTTCGATAGTATGTCTGGCTCAACGTCGGACGCCGTCGGAGGGTATACATAAATTAATTAATTGCTCATATGACCATTTTTTTAAATATCGGGGTGACGAAATCTTATTGCATGATTGAGATTACGATCATGCTTTTAGTATTCGCCGTGGTCCTCACGGTGATTAGGATATTCTATCCGAAGTCTGAAATGAAGTGGTTTAGTTTCATCATGGGAATTGTCGCCATGTGCGCCGTCCTCATAGATGATACGCTCGAAGGCAATCAGACAGTATTGGCTCTCATGCCCGCAATCTTCGTTACCATGATGGGAGGATTGGCCGTCATGGGATACGGGGGGAGATGATCTATGGGAAAACCCATGTCGTCCCTGCTGGAAGACCCGGACGTATCGGATACTGACGTGATGGACGATGCGCCCCCCGTGACGCCTTACGACAAGGCGTTCTCGATGCTATCAGCGATTCGCGGTCCCAAAATGCAGTTGATGACGCGCGGTAATCCGAAGATGGCCGAAGCTGCCAAGGTCGCGCACATATACGCATGTAAGGGTAGCAAATACGCTTCGGACATCATGGACATTATCTACCGCTTCGGAGCCGGACTCAATGGAGAAGCCAGGAAGGAGTTTGTAGACTCACTCAAATCAATGGGGGCTTCAATGCCGGACGCGTTCTTCGATGGCGGGTCCTCGAAGGGCGCGCCGGAGTCGTGGGTCGATATTCCCCAAGAGGAAGAATAATGCCACGCGCGAAGAAGTACCCTGGGCGTTTGTGCATAAACAAACGCTTCGGACGTCGCCAGATGCACAGGGTCACTTATTACGTCCGTTACGGTCGCAAATTGGGAGTCTACTCGGACGCGTTCGACATACTCATAAAGGTACTGGCAGCTCGTATCAGACGTAACCAGGAGAACGTGATCCTCATAGAGGGAGAGGTCGGATGCGGTAAATCGTCCATCGCCGTCCAGATAGCCGAAGCACTTGCGAAGGCATTGGGAAAAGACTTCGATATGGACCGCGACTATGTTTACAACACAAAACAGATTTTCATGAAGTTGGACGCATTGGAGCAGGATATTGCGCCTATATCATGGTTCGATGAAGGTTCGGTGGCCCTTAACAGTCTCGCAGCTCGCGGGAAGGACGCGCAGGATGTAAACGGTATCCTGGATACATGCAGGGACCACGGGATAACCACGATAATTTGTTGTCCCTCATACCGTAACGTCAACAAGTCGATTATCCGTAACCACGTCACATTCAAGATTGAATGTACCCCGCCGACAGGGTCCTTCATGGGCGCGAAGTGGGGACGCGGAGGATTCGAAGTCACCGACAGACGCTTTTCTAAAAAGAAGCTTTACAACCCCGATCCCTACTGGAACGTTCTTTTCAGTGGGGTATTTCCCCCAATGGACCCGGAGACCGAAGAGAGATACAAGAAAATCAAGGCGAAAAACCAGAGACGCAACAACGAAATTATCAGAAAGAGACACTTAAAAGACGAAGATTTAGAAGACGAAATGGAGACGGTCGCGATAGCATGATAGGAAAAATGATGGTGATGGTATTCGGAGAGGACCGCGCGGAATATTGCTCGGTCCAGAGGAAGATGAAAGAGAAACACTTTTTTGAGACGCGTAACCAGGCATATATGGTATTCCCGCAGGGACTGTCTCGCGCGGAGATAGATAATTGGGGAGAGGACACGACATCAGCAGAGATTATCGTATACCCCGAAGGCGCGCACATACCCTACATTGAGAAGGGAGGTATCGACTACGGGGTAGACAATATCCTCATGACCATAGACCAACATAAGATCATGGCTCAAAACTGGTTCGGAAAGAAAAAAATATCCTTTATGAACGGGACCAACCTATCATTCCTTAAATCCCCGGCTACATGGATATTCATTGTGATGGGTATTCTGATTGGGCCGATTGTGATCCCCATGGTATTCGACTTCATATCCAGTATGTCGGGAGGTCTCTCATGACGGAAGACGCAGAGCAAATACCGTTCATGGAGAGGACCAGATTCAGACGGGCCGTACTTCGCTGGTATCGTCGTCATTTTCTCGGATGGGTCGAATTGAGGACCTATGAGGAATACGACGATCCCGAAGACGAAGACGACTACAATCCATACGATTGTAAGATTACCCGCAGACTCATACCGCCGTCTGAATTGCCCCCGAAGGCGGTCCATTGTACGGGGGAGCCAGGGGTATACAATCTCGACTTGGTCCATTTTAGGCCCAACGACGACCTATTCACGGCCATGGACGAATGGCATTGGATTCAGTACGGGGGATTCGACGAAGCACTGACGCCTAAATGGACTGGCCTGGACCATGTGGACATGAAGAAAGTCGTCCTTATCGGAGGAATAGTAATCGCAGTCTGCATAGTCATGTATGTATTGTTCGGCGGTGGCAGCTCATGAAGAACGTTCACGATAAGCAGAAAAAGGGAGTCAAGGCCAGGGAGAAGAACCCCGACCGTCCTTTATCCATGAAGGAGAAGGTCGCATTGAGGAAGTCTGAACCCGGATTCGTCAAACGTGCCATATCCGAAGCGAAGGACCGTCGCGCCGATAAGGAATTGAAGAGGACCATGGACAAACGCAACATCCACAGGGAGCGTTGGGACGACATTTGCGGGGGGCCGTATACACTGGATCATCCCGTGGTATCCCTCGAATACAAGATGTGTGAGTACCGTTTTTTGGCGATGCTCATGGCCGGCAATCGCGAAAAGGCGTTCCAGGAATTGACCCCGGAGGAAATAGACGTCTATCTCAATGGCTACCCGGAGTTGGGTATCGGCCCGTATACGTCCGTGGAAGAGTCCCATTTTGCCCGCGAAGCATACGCTGGTATCAAGAGACATCGCAACATAAAGGTCGAATTGTGCGAAGCACATCAAGACAAAAAGGACTGACTCTAAACAATTTATTCGTCACCCCGCCATATGCACCCCTTCAAATTACATTTAAATTGCGGGGTGACGAAATTCTATCAGCATGGGAGACGAAAAAGGGTCAACAGATAAAGTCATGGGCGGGATAATGACCTTCATTATCGCGTTTGTAATGATTTGCTCAGCTGCCATTCCAATCGTCAGTTCCCAGATCAACGGATTGTCAAGTCTGGCTGACATCCAGGGACAGGTTATCGACATTAGCGGGATTCAGTCTCTGCTCGTCGTCGGTATCACCCTGCTTGTTGTCGGCGTCGTCTATGGCGTCGTTAAGAAGTTCATACTGAACGACCGTTGAATAGGAAATAAATGGAGGAATGAGAAAAATGGATGCAAATTCGTTTACGAAAAACATCATCAGCGTGTCAATCGCAGTCGTCGTGGTTTCCGCAGTCGCAATTCCGATCATCGGTTCTGCTCTGCTCACTTCCAGTTCTGGAATTGAAAACTACGAACAGATCAACAAGATTCTTCAGATGCTTCCGATCTTCCTGGTCCTCGCGGTCCTGGTCGCAATCGTCGGAATGTTCATCACGAAGACATCCAACGGTCGCAGGCGCAAGTGATCTCGGCTGACTGAAATCGCACCACAATGGCGGGGGTCCGCGTGACGTTCAATGTGGTTAACAAACACATTGGGACCCCCGCCGATAAACAACTTATATTGTGGTGTCGAAAATGAAATTCATTACAAACAAACTCGGTGTCGTAATCGTTCTGGTTGCACTCATAGCGTCACTTTTTATCGGTGTAATAACCAATACGACAACTGAAACAAAAGATGTCACGGATTATACATTCGTGGCGGATATGTCGCAGACATTCACATACGAAGACCTACCCGATTACACTTTATACAACCCCACGAAAAACTATTCTGGGTACATGCTATCAGACGGCACAGGGGCGGGTATCAAATACACTAAATCGGCGGGAGCGTCGAATTACCGTGTCGTAGATTCGTACAACGTCAATACCCGGACAACATCGACCGCAGACGTACTCGTTAATGATACGTCCATCGTACCGCCTAAACGCGTTGACGACGGTAGTCCCATAAACCAACCCAAGGATTATGCAATCAACATTGAGAAGGTTTATAGACAGGGTTCTGCCGGTACACAGTATTTCGCTATGAAAAACGGAACGTACATGGGTGTAGCGAATTTGCGCGATGCACTGTCACAACTCGTCAATTCCGTACCGTCCACTGCAAATACTGTCATTATGGATTTTGCTTCGCATACGGACGTCACGGTATATTATGCGGGCTACGAATATTACGACAGTAACCTCGTCTATTATGCGCCATATGAATGGGTCCCGACAGGCCAAGCAGGATACTGGCCCATATATATCACCCCGCAGATCATGCCCGATTATAACCCCGGAGACCCCGCAAATACGCAGTACCCAATCAAATACGACCGCGAAAAGGCGGTATATTATAGAGTCACAGATGAAGGGGACGTAGCGTTTAACCCAGAGGGATATGTCCTATACTGGTCCATTATTGATTCTGGGACAGGTGATCCATATGGACCATACTTCATAGATACGGATAACGGACAATCAACACACATAGCACCGCCCGTATCATACGATGGAGAATGGACCTCGAACGTGTATCTCACCTACATAATCGCATCATACAAGTCAATGAAAATCAACGATGGTGTCCGTATAAGCAACACAGAT
>JAZRFL010000056.1:0-26669 GCA_045661365.1 Acutalibacteraceae bacterium
CAAAATGATCGTTGACGGTGCCGTTGGCATGGTCGAGTTGGCTTTGGAACGGCTTGCCGAAAAACAAACGGTAGACCTGGACGAAGAACGCAAAGCGGCTATGGTGTCCAATTTGCTGGTGGTACTGTGTGGCAATCACGACGCACAACCTGTGGTCAATTCCGGTAGTTTGTATTGATATGGCAGAGAAAAAACAGATCCCCTTGCGGTTGTCGGAAAAATTATATACCGCAATTGCCGCATGGGCAGAAGATGATTTTCGTTCGGTCAACGGGCAAATTGAATATTTGCTGACCGAATGCGTCCGTCAACGAAAAAAGAACGGAAAATATGTGTCAGAGACGCTGGATGAACCCATAGAACTGGATATTGAATAACCCCTGTGGAAAGGAAGGTGTCCCATGGGACGATTTACCCGATACCTGCTCCATATTGTACAGCCTACTCGTTGCATCGGTTGCGGTAAGGTAGTATACAGTCATCAATATTTTTGTTCTCATTGTCGTACACATTTGCCCCATATTACATTGGGAGAATGCCCTTGGTGCGGAAAATCCGACCAAACCGATTGCAACTGCGAAAACGATTTTGATTTATTGTTCCCTTGCAACGCCCCTTTTCATTACGAGGGATGCATCCGACAAGGAATCTTAACCGTAAAAAAAGGCACCGACACACGTGGTGTCGCTGTATTTGGAAAAATCATGGCCAATCGCGTCGCCCGTTTATACGGAACCGATTTTGACGGAATCGTATACGTCCCCGTTACCAAAAAACGGTTAAAGCAACGGGGATACAACCAAAGTCGCCTGCTTGCCCAAGTGATTGCCGAGCAGTTCGATCTTCCCTTGCTGGACAATGCCTTGGTACGCTTATACGACGCACCCGATCAACACCGCTCCTCTCGGCACAGCCGAAAAGGCAACGTGTTTGGCGTATTCGACGCCAACGCCGCCTTGGTGGCAGGAAAACGGCTGTTGCTGGTGGACGACGTATTCACCACCGGCACCACCATAAATGAGTGCGGCAAAATGCTATTGCTTGCCGATTGCGACAGCGTGTGCGGCATTACCTTGGCAATGGCAAAACCCGCAAAAAGCACAACGAGCAACCCAACAAAATCAAAGGATGGTGCAACATGGCAATCAAACTGAATCCGGACAAAGAACTGGTAGCCCAAATCAAGGCGGGCCTAAAAGCAAAAGGGGGATATTGCCCCTGCAAATTACAAAAAACCGAAGAAAATAAATGCATGTGCCAAGAATTCCGTGACCAAATTGCCGACGAAAATTTTGAAGGCTATTGTCACTGTATGCTATACTATAAAACAAAAGGAGAATAACCATGGCAGTCATTCACGTAACCAAAGAAATCTTTGAACAAACCGTATTAACCACCGAACAAACCGTGTTGTTGGATTTTTGGGCAACCTGGTGCGGCCCTTGTAAAATGATGGCTCCTGTGCTGGAAGCGGTTGCCGATGCCCGCCCCGACCTGTTGGTAGGTAAGATCGACGTAGACCAAGAGGGAGAATTGGCCGCTGCCTTTGGCATTACCAGCATTCCCACCCTGGTAGTTATGAAAAACGGCAAAATCGTAAAACAAGACGTAGGCTTCCGTCCCGCGGCACAACTGCTTGATTGGATCGACTGATTTCCCAAACAAGCACTTCTTGTACTACCAAACCAAACACAATCAAATTTCTTGGTTTGAATCTCCAAAAGAATTGAACCCGACATGGATCCATGTCGGGTTCTTTCTTTATAAAAGAGGCGCTCCCTATTCCAAACGGCACCCTTTGTAGTACCACTTCAAGATCTCCTCGTAGGTGCTCCCTTGCTCGGCCATCACCTTGGCACCGTATTGGCTCATACCCACACCGTGACCATATCCCCGAACCGTAAAGGTCACCCCCTCGTCGGTCTTCTCAACGTCAAAGTTGGCAGAACGCAGGGTAAACAATTCCCGCGCCTCCTTGCCGGTCAAGGTCTTTTCCCCAAAAGTCACGGCAAGCACCGTACCGCTGTCGCTTCGTTGGGTAATGGCAAGGGTACTGTCGGCAGTAACGGTAGCCGAGAGCTTCTTTGCCACCTCCTCGAAAGACAAGGTTTTTTCCGAAATATATCCTTCACTCATCAAATCCCCCACACTTTCTACCGGCACAAGGTAAGGGTAATTCCCGCCCCACATGACCTGTGCCGCTTCGGTACGCCCCCCCGAAATGCTGTGGTAGACCGTTAGCGCGGTTTGCCCGTTGTAGGTCACCTTTTTCCCCAGCACCTCTTTGATCCAAGCATCCAAATTGGCGGCATTGGTCTTTGCATTGCCACCCCATTTTGCCATGGCAAGGTCACGGGTAATAAACGCTTGGTCGGTACCGCTGTCATCGGTTACGTGGGCACCTTTTAACCATTCCGGTGGGTTTTTTGCACGGGTCTCCATGCGGTGCAACGTCAAGGTATAAGCCGCCACCGTCTGGGCTTGTACCGCCGCTTTTGGATAAGACATTGACATTTCCGCCGCTACCACCCCAAACAAATATTCTTGCATATCGTATTCCGACACCGTTCCCGTGTCGGCGTGCAACACCTTGACCCGTACCGTTTCGGGTGGTTGGTGAGGCGTCGGCAACGGTATGGCTGAGCCACCGGTTATTGCCGCCGCAGGCAAAATCGCCATCATAATGAGCAACACCAACCCCAAAATCAAATGTCCTTTTCGCATACCGATCCTTCTTTCTTGGTTTTTTTGTTCCGCAAAGGGGATTTTTTCCCCAAAACACATTGACTTTACCTGTGATATGTTGTAAAATAATAGTTCAAATAATGGGGTACGTTGGTTCTTTTTCCCTTCGTGCCGAAAGGAATTAAACTATGCAACACAACCAATCCAAAATTTCCATGAACTCCTTGTCCAATTTATGCGAGGAATTCAAAAAAAATAACTATATCGCGCCCGACGATTTTAAAAAATACGACGTAAAACGGGGCTTGCGTAATGCCGACGGTTCAGGTGTTATGGCAGGTCTGACCCGCATTTGCAACGTACACGGTTATATGCACTCCGACGGGGAACGGGTTCCCGACGAGGGTCGCTTGGTTTACCGCGGCATTAACGTCAACGACATTATCGAAGGTTGCAAAAAGGAAAACCGTTTCGGCTTCGAAGAGGTTGCCTGGTTGCTGTTATTTGGCGAACTGCCCACCAAGGAACAATTGGCAGGCTTTTGCGAGGTACTGGGGGAAAGTCGGGAATTGCCCGAATTTTTTGCCGAAGACATGATCTTAAAAGCTCCCTCTCCTCACGTAATGAACAAAATGGCTCGTTCGGTGTTGGCGCTGTACTCGTATGACTACAACCCCGACAACACCTCGATCCCCAACGTATTGCGACAATCCATTGAACTGATCGCCCAACTGCCCACCATTATGAACTACGCCTAACAGGTCAAACGGCGGTCATACGATCATCAAAGTATGTTTTTCCACCCCATTGACCCCTCTTTTTCCACCGCCGAATCCATTTTGACCTCTATGCGTGCCGACCGTCAATTTACCGACGAAGAAGCAAAGTTGCTGGATATTTGCATGATCTTGCATGCCGACCACGGTGGCGGTAACAACTCTACCTTTACCACACGCGTGTTGTCCAGTTCCGGCACCGACACCTACTCTGCCATTGCCGCCGCTATCGGTTCGTTAAAAGGGCCTCTTCACGGCGGTGCCAATGCCAAATGCGCCGAAATGCTGGGGTAT
The DNA here is from genome assembly GCA_045661365.1 of Acutalibacteraceae bacterium. Lineage (GTDB taxonomy): Bacteria > Bacillota > Clostridia > Oscillospirales > Acutalibacteraceae > UMGS1484. The sequence goes on from JAZRFL010000056.1 coordinate 3,756, forward strand.
TTACGGGAAGGAATTAACGATCCTGAAAACGACCAAGAAGTAAAGGAATTCTTGCGTGCCATTTTGCGAAAAGAAAAAGGCGACGGTTCGGGTAAAATCTACGGTATGGGGCACGCCATTTACACCTTGTCCGACCCCCGTGCGATCATTTTGCGGGAAAACGCCCGTGAATTGGCTCACAAAAAGGGATTGGGTCGGGATTTCACCATTATGGAACAGGTGGAACGTCTGACTCCCGAAGTATTTCGTGAGGTCAAGGGCAGTGACAAGCCCATGTGTGCCAACGTAGACTGTTATTCGGGTCTGGTATACCGTGCTTTGGGGATTCCCGAAGATATGTTCACCCCCTTGTTTGCCGTGTCCCGTATTGCCGGTTGGTGCGCCCACCGTATTGAAGAACTGCAATCGGGCGGTCGTATCATTCGTCCCGCTTATCGTGCCATTCATACCAAAAAACAATATACTCCCATGGAGGAACGGTAATCATGTTAAAACGTGTGTATTTTTGGGTTGTATGTCTGCTTTGTCCCCTTGCAATTGGGGTTCGCACTTGGCAATTGTCAGGACAAATTGACTCCGACGGTTTTTATTTGCCGACCCATGTCGCTATGGGTGATGTTTTGGGTATTATTTGCTTGGTAGCAGCCCTGCTGATTTTGGTAGTTGGTCGCTATGTGTTGCCAAAACAATTGCCTGCCGCCGCTCCGCAAAAAAGCACCGTAATCGGAGCCGCCGCCATGGTATTGGCTTTGTGCTGTGTGGTACAGACTGCCTTACTGGCAGGGCAAACCACCTCCATGACCGTTTTGTTGCCTTGCTTTGCCGCTTTGCTGGGATTTACCTTGATCGGTGCGTTTCACTTGCAACGCAAAAAAGTCCCCTTTGCTGTAACCGTAATTCCCGTAGCAGGGGAATTTGTACGATTGGTCTTCAGTTATGCCAATTTCAACGGGGTAACCCACGTAAGCGGACAGGTTTTGGAAATTTTGCTTCTTTGCGCCTTTTTGCTGTTTTGCATGGGTCTGTGCCGCGGGTATTCGGGAATCCACTCGGTACGCGGATTGAGTTTGGCCATGGGCGCAGGTAGTTGCACCCTTTTGTTTGGCGGTATGGTAGGACTTTCTCCCCTGCTTGCCAACGGCACCATGACTGCTTTGAGTATCTTTGCTTTGGGAATCATGGTATTTTCGGCCGCTTTTATGGCCACCTTGGTCTTTGGCAAACCTTCCGTGGCAGAGGAAACACCCGACACGGACGCACAACCCGCTTCTGCTGAATCAAATGAACAGCAAGAGCCACAGGAAGAATGCCACCCCCAAGAAGAAGCGGAAACCACCGCCCCTGCCACCTTTGATTTCCAGCAAGATATTGAATCCTTTGAGGAGTAACCTGATGAAACGAATCCTGCTGTTGGGCGATTCCATTCGCATGAACTACGCCCCTTATGTTTACCGCAAATTAAGCGACCGTGCCGAGATCGTCACTCCCGAAGAGAATTGTCGATTTGCCAAATACACCCTGCACGAATTGCCGAGTTGGCTCAAACACTTCGGCACTCCCGATATCGTTCATTGGAACAACGGACTGTGGGATGCCCACCATTTCAACGGAGTTGAGGCACTCACGCCCCTTGCCGACTATTTGACCGACCTGACACGCATTGCCACCCTGCTGAAAGCCACCGGTGCTACCGTAATTTTTGCCACCTGCACCCCTGCTCGTCCCGAAAACCCCGAATGGGACAACCAAGAAATTCAAACCTACAATACGGCGGCAATCAAGTTGATGGAGCAGTTGGGGATTCGGGTCAACCATTTATACCCCGTGGTTTCGGGTCACGAAGCCGACCTGATCACCGATGATTTGATCCATTTAAGCCGTGAAGGGATTCAAAAAGTAGGGCAACAGGTGGTTGATGTGCTGGCAAGCTTGCTGTAATTTGGCTTTTTGCCTATTTTGTGGGCAAAATAAAAAGGATTATCGGTAAAAACAATTATTTTTTTCACAAAGGACTTGCATTTTTTCCCAAAAGGGATTAAAATAAAAAAGTATTATAAATTCTTAGGAGGAATTTCCCATGGTAAAAGTTGCTATTAATGGTTTCGGCCGTATCGGTCGTTTGGCTTTCCGCCAAATGTTCGTAGCCGACGGTTATGAGGTTGTTGCAATCAACGACTTGACCAGCCCCAAAATGCTGGCTCATTTGTTGAAATATGACACCGCTCAAGGTTCTTTCTTGGGTTCTGTCAGCGACCCCAAACACACCGTAGAAGCTACCGATGATTCTATCATCGTAGACGGCAAAGAAATCAAAATCTATGCTGAAAAAGACGCCAATGACTGCCCCTGGGGCAAATTGGACGTAGACGTTGTGCTGGAATGCACCGGTTTCTACTGCTCCAAAGACAAGGCTTCTGCTCACTTGAACGCAGGCGCCAAAAAAGTTGTTATCTCTGCTCCTGCCGGTAACGACCTGCCCACCATCGTTTTCAGCGTAAACGAACACACCCTGACTGCAGACGACAAAGTGATCTCTGCCGCTTCTTGCACCACCAACTGCTTGGCTCCCATGGCGAAAGCTTTGAACGACTATGCTGCTATTCAAAGCGGTATCATGACCACCGTTCATGCTTACACCGGCGACCAAATGATTTTGGACGGTCCCCAACGCAAAGGCGACCTTCGTCGTGCCCGTGCCGGCGCTGTGAACATTGTTCCCAACTCCACCGGTGCCGCCAAAGCCATTGGCTTGGTTATCCCCGAACTGAACGGCAAGCTCATCGGCTCTGCCCAACGTATTCCCGTTCCCACCGGCTCCACCACCTTGTTGGTTGCTGTTGTTAAGGGCAAAGACGTTACCAAAGAAGGCATCAACGCTGCTATGAAAGCTGCTGCTTCTGCTTCCTTCGGTTACACCGAAGAAGAACTCGTTTCTTCTGACGTTATCGGCATGACCTATGGTTCTCTCTTCGATGCTACCCAAACTATGGTAAGCAAAATCGGCGACGATACCTATCAAGTACAAGTTGTTTCTTGGTATGACAACGAAAACTCCTACACCAGTCAAATGGTTCGCACCATCAAATATTTCGCCGAACTCAACTAATCATCGGTGTAGAACAAAGCGAATATCATTCGTTTTTCCAGAGAGTGCTAAGGGCAACCTTGGCACTCTTTTTTCTTTTGGTGCGGTGACCTTTTCTATGGTATCCGCTTTGCGGATGATTTTAATTCGCTTTTAGGACTTTTTCTGACCTCTCGACGTACCATAAGTACGCCTTCGGGTCAGAGAAAAGCCCTTCTACCCCGATGATTCCCCGCCACACCGTGGGAAGCTTGGTTTTAACCCGTGTAGAACAAAGCGAATATCATTCATTTTTCCAGAGAGTGCTAAGGGCAACCTTGGCACTCTCTTTTCTTTTGGTGCGGTGACTTGATTTATCACACGGGTTCCTTGGCAATACAAACACGGTTGATTGCCCCACACGCAAAAACGGTGCGGTTTTTTTAAAATCCCGCACCGTTTTTTTACTTTAAAACTGTCATCAAACCAAAGCGCAATACACCAACAAACCAACCAAAGTTGCCAACAATACCGCCCATTGTACAAACACCGTAACAAACAAAATGCCTTTGAGCCATTCTACACTGCGCAACAAACGAACGCCGCTTTCCCATTGGGCAATTTCATAGGGATAAGTGATTTTAGGACATTGTATCGCTTTCAATTGTCCATAGGTATCGGAAATGATAAAATAAAAAACGTGTAACCCAATATCCATTAACAAAGCGGTAGCGCCCAACACCCAATTTTTGTCAGAAAAAGCCATAACGATCACAAAAATCATGGCCGCGGCAAGCACCACCGAAAAAACAGAAGCAATCAAGCAAGAATAACTTCGCTCACAAAAATCCTTGATCCTCGGATATATCGCACTGCATTGCACCATGGCAATCTGCTTTTTTGCCACCGGAACCGACACCGCCGCCTGGTAATTCACCGTACCACAGCCGCAACGGGGGCATATAATCGCCTCATTCATCAATGAATTTCCACATTTGGAACAAAACATAGTTGTCATCTCTTTTCTAAAATTTTGGTTATATTCTTTGTCTTCTGTTCTGCTACATCACCAAAAAGTAGGTCTGTCCGCAAACATGCTGACCAACGTAAAAGCCAATATCCCAATCGTTGCAACAGCCGTTGGTATTAAGGTAACAATAAACACCACGCGATCCATCCACCCCACAGCTTGCAGTTTTTTATTTCCTTTTTCCCATTCACAAGCCTCTGACGGAGAAGCGACCCGAAAACGATATTTATTTTTCATTCGGTCATATCGCCCGCTGACCACCATACTTAGAATAAAATCAACAAATGCCAAAACAATTGCCACAGCAATTACGCCCCACGCTTCTTCTAACAAACCGTAACTTAAAACCAAAAATATACCTGCCAAAAACAACAAATTGAAAACAGCAAAACACCAAAGAGAATGGCACTCTTCTGCGAACACTTTAACATTGGCATATACCAAACCCTGTTGCCCTACTTGCGACACCCCGTAAGGCATCGCCACCTGGTAATTCACCGTACCACAGCCGCAACGGGGGCATATAATCGCCTCATTCATCAACGGATTCCCACATTTGGTACAAAACATAGTTATCATCTCTTTTCTAATATTTTGATTACACTCTTTGTTTCCTGTTCTGCTATGATTTTACAAAAACATCTGCCAAAAGGCAAGTTACAAAGCTGTATCCTTGGGTTACAGTTTTGTAACCATTTTTCCACAGCCAAATCATGGCGACTTGAACCACGATTTATGAAGGCGGATTTTCACCCCACCGTCGTCAAAATGCTCGTTAATACATACAGTATTGCCTGCGTTTTTTCCTCGGTAAGCCAAAAATCCTCACTTCATAAATTCTTCGGCCGATAACGGATGTGTTTTGGAATAATTGTGGGTTGTTTCGACGCGCGCGAGCTGTCGCTCTCGCAAGGAGAAAGAAGCCGCAAGCGCCGAAAATCATGCGTTTCGGCGGGTTCAAGTTACTATGATTTGGTTAAAAAAACGGACAAAAAGAATTTCTCCTTTTTGTCCGTTATATGCTGTTTTACTTCTATTTTTTCCCGTGACCATCGGGGTTCTCGTCTGTTGAAACCACGTACTGCACCCGTTTCAGTTTCAGAACCAACAATAAAATAACCGTCAGAGCAATCAGCAATGCCGCACCGCCACCGATCAATACCCACAGACCGTATTGTTCCATAAACGAGGTTTGTTGGGCTTTTGGCACGGTCACCTGAGCAGTCGCACCGGGTTTTACGGGATTCGCCGAAACAGAATCGTTTTCGGTCAACGCTTGCATCAACTGTTCTTGCGTCAAAGCCGTAAATGTAAATCCGTTTTCCACACAGTAACCATTTGCCGCCGAATCAACAATTCCTTTTATGGTAAAGTTGTCTTTGGCTACGTCTCCCCCGTTTTCGTCGAACACATAACCAAATGCCATTGTGCCGATCTCGACCACGCTGTCGGAAAGAACCACTTCGGCCAGCTTATTGCAATCATAAAATGCATACTCCCCAACCGTCGTAACACCGTCGGGAATAACCACCCGCGACAATTTGAAACAATAAGAAAAAGCATCGGCACCTATGGTGGTCAACCCTTTGGGCAACACAACCGAAGTCAAGTTTTCGCAATAGTGAAATGCGCTGTCACCAATTGAGGTTACGCTGTCGGGAAAGGTCACCTCCCGCAAAGAATAACACTCTTGAAACGCCCGATCGCCAATGGTGATCACCGAATCAGGAATCACGTAGCTTTCAGCATTTTTGTTAGAAGGATACCGAATCAACAGGGTTTTATTTTTATTAAACAACACCCCATCTTCCACCGAATAGGCGGGATTGTTGGGAGAAACGCTCAATTCACAATCGAACGCACCACTACCAATGCTCAGCACGCTGTCGGGAATGGTCACAGGAGCCATGCTGTAGCAATATACAAACGCATCGTCTCCCACACCGGTCAAAGTTTCGGGAAGAACAACGTCGGTCAAACTGTAGCAAAAAGAAAATGCGCTGTCACCAATCGAAGTAAGTCCTGCCGGCAGAGTAACTGTTTTTAATTGTTCGCAACCGCTAAAGCAACTGATGCCGATTTGCGTAATACCCGACGGAATCACCACCGAAGTCAAGTTTTTACATTGGTAAAATGCATAATCAACAAGCGTGGTCACCGTATTGGGAATGGTGTAGGTCGTTTCCGATTTGTTCACAGGATACCGAATCAACGTGGTTTGTTCTTTGTTAAACAACACCCCGTCCCGAGAAGAATAATATTGATTTTCGGGCGAAACCGTAATGATCCCCTTGTAGAAAGCCGAATTTCCAATGGTTTGAACCGAGGCGGGAATGGTGATAGCAGACAGACTGTCGCACAGTTCAAATGCCATTTCATCAATAACCTGAACCCCTTCTGGGATAGTGATCTTCTCTAAATTGGTACACCCTAAAAAAGCATAGCGACCAATTACGGTAACCCCCTGAGGAATCACCGCCGTCTTCAGTTCGGTATGCTCCGAAAAAACGTCGTCACCGATTGCAGTAACCGCATATCCGCCCAAGGTGTGGGGAATCACCAAATCGTTTTGTGCGTCGCCGTGATATCCTACAATAACCGCGTCGCCGTCGATCACATCAAACACGTAATCGCCGTCTACCATACCCTCGTTTATCTGCGGTCCCGCCGCACATGCCCCGATTCCCAAAATCGGCAATAAAATCAGCAAGGTCAACAGCCATATTAAGCCACGTTTCATTTCCCACACCTCCTTAACAGTATCATGGTTGCTTTATCATTGTACTAAAAATTCACCAAAAAATCAAGTTACAAAACTGTAACCATTCGCCCAAGCACCGCTTACATACAAAAAGCCGCCCCAAAAGGGACGGCAAAAACAAATGTAATTTATGTGCTATGCCAAGCTAGCCATCATCAAGATGAAGTGCACACCGGAGAAAATAACACCCAGCAGGCTCAACACCTTACCGCCGTTGGCGATACGGCTCTTGGCGCACAGAATCAGGCCAATCAATGCCAAGGGGAAGGTAACAACAAGGAAACCAATGTTGGTGCTGGCTACTTCGTCATAAAACCAATACCAAGGATCAAATGTTGCCAAGCAGTAAATATTGGAAATGATCGACATAACAAAACCAATGATACCCAAGATCATACCGGTGATCTTCATACCCTTGCTGCCGCCGGAAACGGGGGCTTCATACATAGGTTGTTGATACATGGGTTGTTGGTACATAGGTTGTTGATAGGTGGGTTGTTGATACACGGGTTGTTGGTATGCGGGTTGTGCGGCAGCTTGTTGTCTAAGAGCATTGCCGCAATTCATGCATACGTTTGCGTTGTCGGGGTTTTGTGTGCCGCAGTTGGGACAGAACATAGGAATACACCTCTTTCAAAATATGCCGATCAGTAATCGGTGGTTTCATTATAATCCTTTTTTCGAACTATGTCAACACCATTACGCAAAAAAAAGATACAAGAGCCCAACGGTTCTTGTATCTTTTTTAGTAAAGGTATTTATTAGGAAATATTACCCAAGAATGACCTTATTTGTTCAGTTTGCGGGTACGCCACCAAGCCCACATGGGACTGGACAGCAACACCGAGGAGTAGAAACCGGACAAAATACCAACCGCCATGGGGAAGGCAAAGCTGATGATCGAGGTCAATCCGTTGAACCAAGCAACCACGGCAATTGCCACAACAGCAATCAAGGTGGACAACGAGGTAAATACGTTACGAGTAAAGGTTTCGTTGACCGAACGGTTCACGATTTCGTTGATCGTTAAAGAAGAACCGAATTTTTGCTCATTTTCACGAATACGGTCATAAATAACAATGGTACCGTTGATCGAGTAACCCAAAATGGTCAGCACCACCGCAATAAAGTTGTCATCTAACGGAATGCGGAAGATCACGTAGGACATATAAGCAATCAAAATATCGTGGATCAAAGCAAAGGTGGCAAACAAGCCGGCAGACAAACCGCCGATCTTGCGGAAACGAATACCAATGTACAAGGTCAAGAACAAGCCACCCAGTACCATAGCAAACAAGCATTTGATAAAGAAGCCCTTACCAACGGTGGGTTTTACACTGTTAGAGGTAATCAAGGTCACGCCGTTGTTGTTTTGGGTAGAAGCGGTCACACCTGCTTTGTCAAATTTGGTTTGCAAGGCGGTGGTGATTGCTTTCATCTCTTCTTCGGTGAATTCACGACCGGCATCGATGGGGGTAACGGCAAAAGAATGTGCTTCATTATTTACCGTAACGTTTACTTGGTTCCCGGAAGTGGCTTTGTTTAAGTTATACAAAGCAGATTGCACTTCGGCGGCGATTTCAGAAGAAGAAATGGTCGTCCCGGCATCTTGCTCGGTGTCGGTGGGCGTGTCGGTGGGGGTTTCGGAGGAAACCGTTGCCGTCACCAACTCGGTGTCGGCGTTAACGGTGTAGTTCAGAACCGTACCGTATTGTTTTACCAAGTCTGCCAACATGAGATCTGCCAATTCACTTACCGTATTTGCCGAAACAAACGTGTATTGGGGAGCCTTGGCATCGGTGGATTTGATTGCGGCGGTGTAAGCATCTACCATGCTGTCGGTCACCACCTCTACCGGGTCGGCGGTAACAGTCTTGGCAGTCGCGTCATATTCGATTTTGGTTTCGCAACCAAACACTTCTTGTCCTTTTTGTGCCAACACCTTCACGTCGGGGGTACCAACCACTTGATAGGTCAGTACGGTAGAAGGAATATCGGTCAAGGTAAAGGTAACCTGAGTGTTTTTGCCGGCCAAGTCAGCGGCAAAGTCTACTTCCACACCGTCACCCAAGTGTTTTTGGGCAATGGCGGTAATACCGGCTTCGTCTACCTTTTCACCGGTCAAGGAATAGGTGAAAACGGCGCCACCCTTAAAGTTAATGTCCAATTCGGTGCCCATAATCAAGTTGACCAGCAAACCGGCTACCAAAAGACCAACCGAAATCAACAAAAAGATTTTGCGTTTTCCAATAAAATCAAAGGATTTCTTAGCCACGTTTCACACCTCCGTACCACACAGGATTGCGCAGAGCCTTGAATCGAGAAATACCTTTCAGCATCAAACGAGAAGCATATACGCCAAAAATGAAGTTAAAGATAACACCGATCAACAAGGTGTAGCCAAAGGAGTAGATTGAACCGGTAATGGTATTGGCAATTGCCAAACCGGGAATCAAGCCGATGGTGTTGTTGTACAGCCACATAAAGATCCACAAGATCTTAGACCAAATGCTGTTGTAAGGGCCAAAAATACCCATAAGGATCAGCGCCACGATCACGTTGGTTACGTTACCGTCCAAAATAGCCGAGAACGCATTGGAGAACCCTGTGTCAATGGCACCGTCCAAGGTCTTTTTGTTGACCCGCAATTCTTCTTTAATACGTTCGGCGGTAATTACGTTGGAGTCAACGCCCATACCAATGGACAAGATAATACCCGCAATACCGGGAATGGTAAGGGTAAAGCTTTCCACCCCGCTAAAGAAGCCGCTGGTGCAAGCAATTACACCGGCAATTTGTCCCAAGATCGCAATACAAGCAACCACACCGGGAACGCGATATTTCACGATCATCATAAGGCAGATCAAGCCAAAAGCAATCAACCCTGCCAGCAACATAACGTCCAAAGATTTTTCACCCATGGTGGGGTTGATCACGCGAATGGTGTCGTCAATGGTCAGCGCAAAGGGCAAAGAACCTGCGTTGATCTTTTCGGACAGTTCTTCCACGTACTCTTGGGTCATGTCGCCCGAAATAATAGCCTTACCGTCGGTAATCACGTTGCGAACAGTAGGAGCAGTCAGCATAACGTCGTCCAACCAGATTGAGATCTGACCGTTCATGTTTGCTTTGGTAGCGGCGGCGAATTTGGATTTACCGGCGTCGGTCAGGTTCAACTGAACCACGTAACCTTCTTCATTGGTAAAACCGGCTTCGGCGCTTTCTACGTCAGCCGCACCTTGCAACAAGGGGGTACCGGTTCGTTCGGTACCGGCATAGAACGAAACCATGGCGGTTTCGCCCAATTCCTTTACGGCCGCGGCAGGATCGTAGTTGGTTTCCTCCGACTGCCAGGGGAACCGAACAATGATCTGCTTGGTTTCATTGTCAGTATAAACCTCGCTGTCGGTAATATTTTTGTTTACCAAACGGGTGTTGATAACCGCTTCGGCGTTGGCCATATCCTCTTCGGTAATATTCGCCAGCTCAGCCTCGGTTACGTCAGGGGTGAAGATTGCTTCTACACCGCCTCGAATATCGATACCCCAACGGATATCTTTTGCCCCTTTGACCGTGATCCGCTCGGTGTCGCCATAGTAATCACTAATGCCGAAAAAGGCCAAATAGGCAAACGAGAAGATCAACAGGGCAACCACAATAAATGTGAGTTTACCTGAACGCTTCATTAGCATTCCCTCCAATACTTACTGCAAGCAGAAATCTGCATGCTGATAAAAAATATTATAGTATAAACCGGAAAAAAAGTCAACCCTTCAACGAAAAAAACGGGCGGTTTCTCCCGCCCGTTCTCTTCAATCTTTCATTTTTACCGCACGGTTTTCAAGTAATCCACATACTCTTCCAAACACATACCGGTTTGGTGAATTTTGGTAGCGTGCTTGACCCCCACAAAGCGGTAATGCCACGGTTCCCAAGTAACGCCGGTTTGCGATTGCTTGTCTTCTTCATACCGCAAAATAAAACCGTACTCATGGGCGTGAGCTTTGAGCCATTTCCCCGCCTTGGTATTGCCAAAGCTGGTTTCTACGCTGTTAAAGTCGATCGCCAATCCGGTTTGGTGTTCGCTGGTTCCGGGCCGTGCCACACGAGCGGCGGCATATACCTCGGCCTCTTGTTGGGTAAAGGATGGGTTTTCGTTTTTGGCGCGTTCCACTCGATTGTTGTATAGCCGTTGTTGGGTGGCATACGACCGATACCCCGAAATAGCATAAATGCTGACACCGTCATCGGCGGCATCTTCTACCATGTCACGGTAAGCCGAAACAATACGGGAATCCAACTCCTCCCCGCCCACGTCGGTCATGGAGGTCTTCCAATCCGAGGTGATCAGGTTGGTGGGATTAACTAGCAACAAATACCATTCGTTTAGCTCTGCCGCACCGCTTTTGGTGTAAGTCACGTAGTCACCGTCGGCATTGGCACGGGATTTGCGACCACTTGGCGTAACCGTTTGACTGTTTGGTGTCGATTGCTCTTGACTTTCGGGAGCGCCTTCCGATTCGGGCTTCGATTGGGTTTCAGAGGAAGAGGGCTCCGACGTCACGTCACTCACGTCCACAGAAGGAGTCGAGCTCGTAAGGTCTTGTTGTTCCGACACCGACGAAGTCGGCTCAGAATCAAACACGTTGAATCCCACGTTGATTTCCAACCCAAACAGCGCATTGATCAATGCCACAACGCCGCATATAATCCCATAGATCACCAACACCGCCACCAAAATTGCGACAACGTAAATGGTAATTTCTAATTTGCGTCCGCCTTTTTTCTTGCGGCGAGTGGTTTTTCTCTTTTTTGTGTTTGCCATATGGCAAACCTCCTTATTCAATCAATCAACCGACGATCAAGCTTTCGCCGGTCATTTCGACAGGCTTTTGAATACCCAAAATATCCAACATAGTAGGCGAAACGTCAGCCAAACGGCCACCGTCACGCAAGGTGCAATCCATGCCTACCACCGCAAACGGTACAGGATAAGTGGTGTGGGCGGTAAAGGGAGTGCCGTCATCTTCGGCCATGTAGTCGGCGTTACCGTGGTCGGCAGTAATCAGGGCGATACCACCCATTTTGTTGACCGATTCCACTACCTTACCAACACAGGTGTCTACGGTTTCTACGGCTTTCACAGCGGCCTCAAACACACCGGTGTGACCAACCATGTCGCAGTTGGCAAAGTTTAAGATCACCGCATCGTACTTGCCGGTTTCAATGGCTTCGCATACCGCCTCGCACACAGGAGGAGCACTCATTTCGGGCATTAGGTCAAAGGTAGAAACGTCGGGGGTGGGAATAAGAATGCGATCTTCCCCTTCAAATTTTACCTCTTCACCACCGTTAAAGAAAAAGGTAACGTGAGCGTATTTGGTGGTTTCGGCAATGCGCAATTGGGTTTTTCCCGCTTTGCTCAAAGTTTCGCCCATGGTCATGGTCAACACTTGAGGCTTAAAGGCTACTTGTACGTTTGGCATGGTAGCATCGTACTCGGTCATGCAAACGTAAGTAAGGGGGAAACAACCGTTTTTCCGTTCAAATCCGTCAAATGCGGGGTCAACGAAGGCACGGGTAATTTCACGGGCGCGGTCGGGACGGAAGTTAAAGAACACTACCGTGTCATTTTCTTCCACCTTACCGTCGGCGGTAAATACGGTGGGAATTACAAATTCGTCGGTAAGATATTTTCCGTCACCGTCAATGGTTTCATAGGAAGCTTGTACAGCGGCTACGGGATCGCAGGCCTTAATGCCTTCCCCAAAAACCATGGCATCATATGCTTTTTTCACACGAGCCCATTGGGTATCACGATCCATGCCGTAGTAACGGCCGGCAATGGTAGCCAGTTTGCCCACACCGATCTCTTCCATTTTGGCAACGGCTTCGGCAACGTAGTCTTTCCCCGAAGCAGGGGGTACGTCACGACCGTCCAAAAGGCCGTGAACAAACACCTTTTCAAGACCCATTTGTTTTGCCATTGCAAGCAAAGCCCACAGGTGGGTGTTGTGGCTATGTACCCCACCGTCGGAAAGCAAGCCCAGCAGATGCAGCTTGGTGCCCTTTTGCTTGCAATCCTCCATGGCGGCTTTCAAGGTTTGGTTTTCAAAAAAGTCCCCGTCTTGAATGGATTTGGTAATACGGGTCAGTTCTTGGTACACCACGCGACCGGCACCCAAGTTGGTGTGACCTACTTCGCTGTTGCCCATTTGACCTTCGGGCAAGCCAACGTCCATACCCGAAGCACCAATGGCGGTGGTGGGGCAGGTAGCAAAGATCTTGTCCAAATTGGGGGTGTTGGCATGACAAATGGCATTGTGTTCGGTGCAGGGGTTCAAACCGTACCCGTCCATGATCACTAAAACAACCGGTTTTTTCATAGTATGCGTCCTCTCTTATTTCGAAGCGGCTTTTACAATAGCGGCAAAGTCGGGGGCTTTCAAGGAAGCGCCACCAATCAAACCGCCGTCTACGTGTTCCATGGCAACCAATTCATCGGCATTGGCGGCATTCATAGAACCACCGTATTGCACGGTTACGGTTTCGGCAATCTCTTTGCCGTATACTTCGGCAATGGCTTCACGCACATAGCCGTTGCCCTCGTTGGCTTGGTCAGCAGTAGCGGTGACACCGGTACCGATAGCCCAAACGGGTTCATAAGCAATAATAATGTTTTTCAGTTGGTCGGCAGAAATGTTGGTAAGCGCCATTTTGGTTTGGAATTTTAAGAGGGTTTCGGTATAGCCCAATTCCCGTTGTTCCAAGGTTTCGCCAACGCAAACAATAGCGGTCAAGCCGGCATTCACAGCAGCCAAGGTGCGCAGGTTTACGGTTTGGTCGGTTTCACCGAAATATTGACGACGTTCACTGTGGCCAACGACCACGTATTTTACACCCGATTCCACCAGCATTTGAGCGGAAATTTCACCGGTGTAAGCACCGCTGGCTTTAAAATGCACATTTTCGGCGCCGATTTCAATGTTGGAGCCTTTGGCGGCTTCTACAGCGGCGGGGATATCGATAAAAGGTACGCACAGTACCACTTTGCAATCAGCATCGGCAACCAAGGGTTTCATTTCGTTGATGAGTGCAGTGGTCTCGGCAGGGGTTTTGTTCATTTTCCAGTTGCCGGCAATTACGGCAGAGCGAACAGCTTTATTCATATTTTTTCCTCTTTCTTAAAACATAGGTTTGGGCGGTCATGCCGACCGCCCATATGGTAACAATTTTTATTTATCGTTCAAAGCGGCAATACCGGGCAGTTCTTTGCCTTCCAGGAATTCAAGGGAAGCACCGCCACCGGTAGAGATGTGGGTCATTTTGTCAGCAAAGCCCAATTTTTGAACAGCGGCTACCGAGTCGCCACCGCCAATGATGGAGATGGAATCGGAATCAGCAACTGCTTTGGCAACCGAGATGGTACCCGAAGCAAAACGATCCCATTCCGCAACGCCCATAGGTCCGTTCCAAATAACGGTACCTGCGCCTTTCACGGCGTTAGCAAACAGCTCTTCGGTGCGAGGACCAACGTCCAGACCCATGTAACCGTCGGGAATACCGTCTTCTACGTTGGCAATGATCATATCGCAGTCGGGATCATATTTGTCGCCGCAACGGCTGTCCAAAGGCAGCAAGAAGTTTACGCCTTTTTCTTCGGCCAATTTTACAATGTCGTTGGCCAAATCGAATTTGTCGGTTTCGCAAAGAGAAGTACCAATGGGTTCGCCGGCAGCAGCTTTAAAGGTGTAAGCCATAGCACCGCCGATGATGAGGGTGTCAACTTTGTTCAGCAGATTTTCAATAACACCGATCTTGTCGGAAACCTTGGCACCGCCCAAAATGGCAACGAAAGGACGTTTGGGATCGGCCAAAGCGGTACCCATAACGCTGATCTCTTTTTGAATGAGATAACCGCAAACGGCGGGCAGATAATCGGCAACACCGGTAGTGGAAGAGTGAGCACGGTGAGCTGTACCGAAAGCGTCGTTTACATAAATGTCAGCCAAGTCGGCCAAAGCCTTGGAGAAAGCAGGATCGTTTTTGGTTTCTTCGGCGTGATAACGAACGTTTTCGATCAAAACGGCTTCGCCTTCTTTTACGTTGGCGGCCAATTCTTTGGCAGATTCGCCTACTACGTCTTTGGCGATCTTTACTTCAAAGCCCAAATGCTCGCTCAAGCGTTTGGCAACGGGAGCCAAAGAAAATTCGGGTTTGAATTCACCCTTGGGACGACCAAGGTGAGAGCACAAAATAACCTTTGCTTTGTTGTCCAACAAATATTTGATGGTGGGCAAAGAAGAAACAATGCGTTTTTCGTTGGTGATTTCGCCGTCTTTCAAAGGCACGTTGAAGTCGCAACGCACAAGCACACGCTTGCCGGCAACGTCAATATCTTCAATGGTTTTTTTGTTGAGAGCATTCATAGTATAGTTACCTCCAAAATAGTATTGTATATAACATTCAAAATGAATTATAGTATATTTTTCTCTTGTTTTCAAGAGGTTTTTCACCGAAAAAGTCATTATTTTATAAAAAAAGAGGAGTTTTGTGTTCCCATGCTGTTACTCGTTACCACCCAAATGGCCCAAAACGGATTTTTCCGACGTCGCAAAGCAGACAAAGGCAAGCTGCCGCCTCTGATCAAAGGCATTTCTTTGGGAGAGCATCCTGCGGCAATGGTCGTGTTGCAAGGGCGGCATATTGGGGTCAACCTAAAATATTTACGTCCCTATCGTCAACGAGGAGACGTTTTGATTTGCGACCGCTCGGTCGACAAACGCTTGGGACTCAATCAATCGTTTGTTGACGAATACGCCCGCCGCCTGTGCGTCAACCTGGCGTTGCACCATATCCAAAGCAACAAGCGCGCCGTTGATCTGGTGCTGATCGACCACAAGGGGGAATGCGTGGGAGTCGCCGCCGAGCTGCTGAAGGCATGTAATACCGTGTGGGTGGCAACCCATCGTCCCGAATGGTTTGAACCCTGCGCCGCCTATACTCGAGAAAAATTCGGCAACCAACCCCTAATGGTAGAAACCGCCCTGCCCCCCACCGATCTTGTGATCGCACCCTACGGCTTGCAAAATTGGCAATATCGCGGTGGATTGTTGTTTGGCCCCAACGGGGGAATTTTCCCAAAAAACCAGCAATTGTTTTTGCCCGATTACGCCCATCTGCCCGACTTTGACCCTGCCGCCGTTACCGCAGGGGTGTTCGCCGCCTTTCATCCAAAAGAGCTCATGACCGCCCTGCCCAATATACAGATATAAAAAAACCGGAGTTTCCCAAAGAAACTCCGGTCGTATCACTTGATTTAATCAAAGACAACCAAATCATAAAAAGGTTCGTAATAATCGTCCAATTCGGTTTGGAATTGTCTGACGATTCGTTGAATGGGATCTTCATCGGTTACCATGGCGGGTACAGGTGCCGATGCTAATTCTACAAGGCTTACCACACCCACAGAGTAATCCAAAGTCCCTTGGTTTTGCAAATCCGCCACATGTTGTGCCGAGGTTTCATCCAACCCCTTTTGCAGATATTGTTGTTTTACCTGCTGTTTCACATAGGGATTCATCAGTTGCAGTTGGGTTGCCAAAGCGATTGCGGCAGAGGCCTTATCCTCTTTGCCTTTGGGTACCGAGAATACCGCACCGATGGCGGCGGTGGTTTGGTAGCGACCGTTTTCTGCTTTGACCATGGGAATAAATCCTACCTCAAAATCGGTGTTGCCTAAAATTTGGTCGCTATAACTTACGTAGCCTGCAAACAGTAAGGCTTTGCCCTCGTTGAAAGCTTTAATGCATTGGGCGGTGTCCGCTTTATACAACCAGGATTTGTCGGTTTTCATCATCTCTTGCAAGGTAAGGTAAGGAGCGGTTTCCAACTGAGCAGAAATATTTTCTTCTACATATACGGCAGGCTTTTCCACACCTGCTTCATTGTTATATTCCAAACGGGATAAGCCATCGCCTGCCACCAATGCCATTTCGATCAATTGGGCATTGGCTGTAATACCGTATACGTCGGATTTGCCATCTTCATCGGTGTCTTTTGTGGCAAGAGCTGACAATTTTTTTAAGGTGGCAAAATCCCATTTCCCTGCGGTATACAAAGCATTCAACTCATAGTCGGGGGCTACTTGGTTGAGCAGGGTCTTGTTGTAAAAAATCCCTTGCATGCCACTTTCTCTCGATTCAAATCCCACACCGTAAATGTGCCGGTTAAAGCCGGTGGAGCGGGTCAGCGGTTGGTCTCCCAACTGATTGGGTAACCTTTGTAAATTTACCAAATATCCTTCTCGCCCCATGTTGCGGGCAAACGCATAATTCAGTTCCAATACGTCAGCAGTTTCTTGTCTCGATTGCAGGTCACTTTGCACCGTATCCCCTTGGGGTACAATGGTTAAGGTCATGCCGTATTGTTGTTCTAACTTGTCAATGAACGAAGCATAAGGCTCGGCATTGTAACGGTCGGCAAAAGGAGTTTTCAAGGTCAGGTCTTGCCCATATAAGCCTGCATCCACAGGGAAACGGTCGATTTTTCCTACTACTTTTTGCAGGATTTGTAAAGCATCGGCGGCCCTGATGTCACCGTCACCGTCTACGTCGGCGGCAATGCCCGCTCCCGGCGCATCGTTATAACGGTCATGTGGGTCAAAAGAAATAATTTTGCCTACGCAAGACTGTAATACCCGAAGGGCATCGTCGGCACCAATGTTGCCGTCACGACTCACATCCCCCATGATCACAGGGGTGGTGGCAAGGTCGTTTTCAACCGGCGGGGTGTTGCTTTCGGTCTGCGCCGCGGCGGTCATAGGGGTAAGCAGCAGGGTAAGGGTGAGTAGTACAGCGATCCATTGTTTCATAGGGGTATCTCCTTTCGATATCATGATTCAAATTTTATTCATAAAAGGGTGCGTAGTAATCGTCCGCCTCCTGTTGGGCTTTGGCTCTGATCTTTTCCCAATTCTTAGTCGGCGTGCCGCTAAGATAGCCGTCAAATTCTGCCGATATGGCGGAAGAAAACACGCCGGAAGAAAATTCGGCCGAACTGTTTTTTGCCAGATTTTTATAATTTTGAATGCTCTGTTCATCCAATCCCAAAGCGGTCCATTCTTGTTGGACGGTTGCCAGCACCTCGTCTTCCAAAGGCATCATCTGCTCCAAAAAAGCGCAGACCTTGTTGACCGAAGCGGCGGAGTTTTTGGGAATAACGTACACCCGGGTGTCATATACAGGGTTGATGTATTTGCTTTGTTGGGGACCCATGGGCATGGGAGCAAATCCGATTTCAAAATCGGCGGCTTCAGCGATTTGGGGAACAAATCGAGCATAAGACAAAAACATTCCTGCTTTGCCGTTGACAAACTGATTGATACAATCGTTAATATCTGCCTTGTACAACCAGGATTTGTCGGTTTTGAACATCGCTTTGCACCATTCCAGTGCGTCAACCCCTGCTTGACTGCAAAAAGACGCTTCCACTCTGCCGTTTTTCAGCAGCGCAGTGCCGCCTACGTTAGCGGAGCAGGCCATGCCGGATACGTTGGTGTTGGAGGTAAAGCCGTAAATATCGGTTTTGCCGTCTCCATTGGTGTCGGTAATCAGCGATGCAGACAAGGAACGGAAGGCATCAAAATTCCACTGCTTGGTTGCTACCAAAGAAGCAATGTCTACGTCGGGGGCGTATTTGGCAATCAGATCCTTGTTGTACACCACACCGAGCATGGTTTGGGTAGTATTTAAACTGACCCCCGCCATGTGGTTGTTAATCGTAACCGATTTGGTACTGCCGTTTTCTCTCAGTTGCCGCCGCAAGGGAGCATCGGTTAGGTTCAAGGCACCGCCTTTGCGATAAATATTGCGAGCCATTACCAAACTAACCTCTGCCACGTCGGCTTGGGGAGTTCCTGCCAAAGCATTTTTCACAATGGTGTCGGTGGCTTGATTGGCTTCAAGGGCCTCCACACGGAAGGCAGTGCCGTGATCAGATTGCATTTGTTGCAGTTTTGCGGCAAGCAAGGAGCCCGATTGCGAATCGTATTCTTCTGCCCACACCGATTGCAGCCAAATCTCCTTGTTTTCCAATTCTTCGGTCATAGGCTCGGCGGGAAAACGGTCTATTTTGCCCACCACTTTTTTCAGAATATACAGCGCGTCGGCGGCGGCAATGCGGCCGTCATCATCCACGTCGGCAATATAGCGTGGAACGGTCGGTTGTTGTGGTTCGGTAGGGGTTTCTCCCTCTACAGGAAAACGGGAAATGGGATTTCTGGTGATAAGCCGTAACACTTCCAGCGCATCGTCTGCGCCAATAACACCGTTTCCGTTTACGTCCCCCACAATCGTGGGTTCCTTCCCTTCTTGTGCCACAGTAGGTATGGTGGTGTACACCAAAACCAAAGTCAAAAGTAAAACGATCCATTTTTTCATTGGAGTCACCATCCTTTTTACATTTTCTACTTATTAAACGATCAAACAGCCAAATTTACTCACCAAAAATGAATTTTTTTCTCTCCTACAAGCAAAAAACGCTCGTCCCACAAGGAGACAAGTGTTTTGGGTTGTTTATACCAGTTCTTTGCTCTTACGATTGAGCTTTTTTCTTTTGCGAATCAACCAAAGCGTTCCTGCCAAGGAAGCCACGGCAATCACCCCGCCCAAGACCAGCAAGACGTACTGACCGACGATTTGGTTGCTACGGTATTCTTCCGGAGTTTTGGCATCGTCATAGTAAAAGCACCAGTCCAGCTTTTCACCGGCTTCGGCTTTGCTGTAGGTTTGGTAGGACTTTTCAAAATATTCAGCCGTGGCAGATGCTTCATTGGGGTACCCATGGAAACACCCACTGAGCACCACGTCCCCAATGGAAAGGCCTTTGCTGTTTACGTAATTTTCACATTGCTTGGCAAGTTCGGCGTTGCCGTCCACCGAAAGAGACGTATAGACCAGTTTTCCGTCCTTGTCGGTAAATCGCACAATATAATGGGTAGATTTGGCATAACCGGTCACCCGATCTCCGTTAAAAGCAAAAGCATCTACCAACACCATTTGGTCAAAATAATAGGTGTCGCCCGCCGTCATGGACTCGTAAGAAAGAGAGGATGCATCACGCACGGACACCGTAGTGATTTTTACAATGCTGACCGCTGTCAAAACCAACCCCAATAAAAGGAACAAGCACACCACAACCGTCCATACCGACGTTTGACGTTTTTCTTTGGCTATTTGGTTCAGCACGTCACGTTTTTGTTGCATATTATCACCTACTGCAAAATATCGCTGATCTCATTGATCCCGCTGCGGGTGGTCACCACCACAATGTTGTCGCCCGGCATAATGCAATCATCCCCTGTGGGGTGCAAGTGCTTGCCCCCACGGGTAATCACCGCGATCAAAATATTTTTCTTTAATTTCAGTTGTTTCAAGGGAACGTTGTTTCCTTCAAAGCCTTTTCCCACGTGGAATTCAATTCCCTCGGCACCGCCCCCTGCCAAACTGATCAAGGTCTCAAAACTGCTGTCTTCCGAGTTTTGTATGGCACGCACGTACCGTACCACCCGCTGAGTCGTGATCATGTGGGGGGTGACCACGCAGTCGATCCCTGCTTTTTCCAACACACCGCCAAAGGTGATGTGATTGATCTTGGTCACTACCTTGTGCACATTTTGGGATTGGGCAAACATGGAAATGATCACGTTTTCTTCGTCCAACCCGGTCAATGCCGCCAAACCGTCGGCTTCGTCTATATCTTCTTCCATCAAAGCGTCTTGCTGGGTACCGTCGCAATGCACCACCGCTACTTTAGGAAGTAGCTCTGCCAATTTTTCGCAAATGGCACGATCTTTTTCCAAAATTTTAACGTCCATGCCGGCTTCTTGCAAGCTTCGTGCCAAATAGTACCCGATTCGACCGCCGCCAACAATCATAACTCGTTTGATCTTGCGACCGGTATATCCCACTTTTTTGCAAAAATGGTTAATATCACGGAAATTCCCCGTAATGCTGATACGGTCACCCGCTTGTATAACAAAATCCCCGCGGGGAATCAACACTTCGTCTCCCCGTTGCACGGTACACACCAACACCTTGGTTTTGTAGTGCGCCGAGATCTGCATCAAGCTCATACCCACCAGGGGATTGGTTTCTTTCACCGGCAGTTCAATGATCTCTACCCGCCCCCGAGAAAAGAAGTCAATATGCAACGCCGAGGGAAAACGGAAAATACGAGAGATCTCTTCTGCCGCTTCCAATTCGGGGTTTACGTTGATCCCTGCGCCCATGTCGGAGCGCAACAGTTCAATACTTTTGTTATATTCGATTCCCCGAATACGTGCCACCGTGTGTTGAGCGCCCATTTTTTGAGCAAGGATCGAACAAACGATATTCACCTCGTCCGACTGGGCTACCGACACTACCATATGAGCATCTTCCACCCCTGCCTCGGACAACACGGTCCAGTCAATGCCGTTGCCGTTCACACCAAACACGTTGTTTTCGGTCAAGCTGGTGCTTAGTGCCCGCTCGTTGTAGTCCACGACCACCACTTGGTGTCCTTCGTCTGCCAGCTTGCGGGAAATAGCAGAGCCCAATTTCCCGTTGCCGATTACTACGATTTTCACACGGTCAACCCCTTTTGGTATCAATTAATACCCATACTATACACCTTTTGCCCCCAAAATGCAAGAGGGTAACCGCTAACTTCTGTTGCAGATTTGGTTTACTTTCCTCCGTCGGTATGGTATAATCGTTTTGTAACATTCATTGGGGAGGCCGACTATGAAGCTCATTCATCTTTCCGACCTGCACTTAGGCAAGCGGGTCAATGAATTTTCCATGTTGGAGGATCAAGCGTTCATATTAAAGCAGATTCTCGGCATCATTGACGAACACAAGCCAAACGGCGTTATCATTGCGGGGGACGTATACGACAAATCGATTCCCTCTGCCGAAGCGGTGGAACTGTTCGACAATTTTTTGGTGCGATTGTCCGCCCGTGATCTTTCGGTCTTTGTCATTAGCGGAAACCACGATTCCGCCGAGCGAATCGCCTTTGGCGGGCGTTTAATGAACAAAAGCGGCATTTATATGTCCCCTGTGTATAACGGCACGATCGACCCCATCACCCTGACCGATGCCTTTGGCAAGGTTCACGTATATTTGCTCCCCTTTGTTAAGCCGGCAAACGTACGTCGCTTTTTCCCCGACCATGAGATCGATTCGTATACCGACGCCCTTCAAACCGCCATCGACGCCATGAAAGTAGATCCCACCGAGCGCAACCTTTTGGTCACCCACCAATTTGTCACCGGTGCCGACCGAACCGAGTCCGAAGATATTTCGGTGGGCGGTACCGACAACGTAGATGCACGGGTGTTTGTCCCCTTTGACTACGTGGCATTGGGACATATTCACCGTGCCCAGATCTGTGGCGGCAACCAATGGATACGGTACTGCGGCACTCCTTTGAAATATTCCTTTTCCGAGGCTGCCGACCAAAAAAGTGTGACCTTGGTGGACTTGGGAGAAAAAGGTGACGTCTCAATCAAACTGATTCCCCTTACCCCCCAACGAGATATGGTAGAGATCAAAGGCACCTTTGATCAGATCACCCAAAAATCCTTTTGGGAGCATACCAACTATACCGACGATTATATGCACGTTACCCTGACCGACGAACAGGACATTCCCGATGCCGTAAACAAACTGCGAATGATCTACAAAAACATTATGAAGTTGGACTACGACAACACCCGCACCCGTACGGTCAACCAAATCGACGGTGCCCAAGAGGCGACAAAGAAATCTCCTTACGAGCACTTTCGTGATCTGTATGAACTGCAAAACGGACACCCTTTAACCGAAGAACAGTCAGCCTTTGTGGCTGAACTGATTCAACAAATTTGGGAGGGAAACTAACATGAGACCGTTACAACTGAAAATGTCGGCATTTGGCCCTTACGCAGGGGTTACCGAGCTGGATTTCACCCAGTTGGGTACGGGAGGCCTGTACTTGATCACGGGAGACACCGGTGCAGGCAAAACCACCGTG